>CAZSHH010000114.1:0-8350 GCA_964606525.1 uncultured Dehalococcoidales bacterium | reverse complement strand
GCGATGAATGCCCAGCCCACCAGCCGTCCGATAATGGCCGCAATATTGGTTGCCCGCACCAGGTTGCCGGTAGCCCCCCAGATGATGGCGCGTAATACCCGGCCGCCGTCCAGGGGAAAGCCGGGCAGGATATTAAACACCGCTAAAGAGATATTGATCAAGGCCAGGTATAAGAGCCCGGCCCCGAATAATGATTCCTGGGGCAGCCACCCGCTGAACCGGAACAGGTCGCTAATCGTCCATTGGGGTTGCGTAAATAGAAATGTGATCCAGAAGATCACCGCCAAAGCCAGGCTGGTGGCTGGCCCGACCAGGGCCATGATGAATTCGATTCCCGGTTTTTTGGGTTCTTCTTCGAGATTACTGACGCCGCCGAGAATGAACAGCGTGATGCTGTGCACCGGGATGCCCCGGGATTTCGCCACCAGCGAGTGGGCTAACTCGTGGATCAATACCGAAAGAAATAACATCAGGGCGGCAATGAACCCGGCGATCCAGTAGCTGGTTCGGAAGTGTCCGGGACTAACCTGGGGGAAATAGTTTAAGGATAGCGTGATCAGCAGCAAGATAAAAATAAAAGCCCATGAATAATGGATACCGATATCGATTCCGGCGATGCGGGTGAGGCGAAAAGAACTCTTCATGTTTTATACTCCGGACATCAAACTCATCTCATATTCCTCTTAAGTCTATTATAACAATTCTATAACTTCATCTCTTAATCAGTCCGGAGATACCAATGGCTTGATGAACATCTCCCGTGACGTACCTCTATAGCTCATCCTACCAATAAGATATAAATTCGTTGTCATAGTGTAAGTGGTATGGTATCATTCTAAAATTGCGTCATCAGATTCAGGAGTAGCAGTGAAACTGAGATTTACTAAGATGCACGGCGCCGGTAATGACTTCATCGTCATTGAGGATAACAAACTGGACTTGGATTGGCCCAGGATCGCTCTAACCATGTGTGACCGGCATTTTGGCGTCGGCGCCGACGGCTTGTTATTGATCGCCCCTTCTCAGATCGCTGATCTGCGTATGAAAATATATAATGCTGACGGTTCGGAAGCTGCTACCTGCGGCAATGGTATAAGGTGCGTTGCCAGATATATGATTGATTCCGGCCGGCTGGTTGGGGACGGCGGCTCTTTGCAGATTGAAACCCTGAGCGGTATTAGTAAAGTATGGTTTTTCCGTGCCGGGGACCAGGTGCTGCAGGTGAAAGTAGGGATGGGCCGCCCGTCTCTCGGCCGCCTGGATTTCCAGCAGTTGACCGATATCAACGAGTTGGTTGACATAAAAACAATCAAGCATTATTTTCCGGTTAATGGCAGTCATCTGCAACTCGACTTGATATCGATCGGCAACCGGCATGCCGTCCACTTTATCGATACTCCGGTGAGTGAATATCCCCTGGCTCAATATGGGCCGATGATTGAAAAAGGGTATTCCGGGGATACCAACTTTGATATTGCCCGGGTACTTAGCAGTGATTGCATCGAAGCCAGGGTATGGGAGAATGGCGTCGCCGAAACTCTGGCCTGCGGTTCCGGAGCTTGTGCCATCGGCGTCGCTGCTCATCTCCATGGATATACCCGGGAAAGGGTAAATATCAGGCTTCCGGGTGGTATCCTGGAGATCGATTGGGAAGCAAAGGACCAGGTCTATCTTACTGGCCCCGCTGAAAAAGTATTTGATGGCGAATGGCTGGATACCGGTAGATACCGGGATAAAAAACACTGGGAAAGTGTGACAATAACGAGGTGTTAGCATGAAGATCGCCAAACGGGTGGAAAATCTTCCTCCCTACTTATTTGTTGAGATTAGTAAAAAGATCGCCGAAAAAAAGGCTAAGGGTGAAGAGGTGATCAGTTTTGGTATCGGTGATCCTGATATCCCCACGCCGCCTCATATCATCAACCGCTTGATCGAAGCCGCCCGTGATCCGGTGAACCACCGTTATCCGGAATCGGAAGGGCTGCCGGAGCTGCGCCGGGCGGTCGCTGCCTGGTACATGAACCGCTTTGGGGTTGCTCTGGATCCCGAGACTGAGGTCGCTCCTCTTCTGGGTGCTAAAGAGGGCATCGCCCATATTGCCTTTTGTTTCATTGATCCGGGAGATACTGCCCTGGTTCCTGACCCGGGATATCCGGTTTATGCTATCGGCACTAACCTGGCCGGCGGCCATCCTTACTATCTGCCGTTGACGGAAAAAAAAGGTTTTTTACCGGAATTACAGAAGATACCGGCCCATGTCGCCGGCAAAGCACGGTTGTTGTGGTTGAATTATCCTAACAATCCTACTGGTGCCGTCGCCGGTCTCGACTTTTTCCAGCAGGCGGTGGCTTTTGCCCGTAAAACCGGTGTCGGCATCTGTCATGACGGTCCTTATTCGGAAGTCGCCTTCGATGGATATCGCCCGGTCAGTTACCTGCAAGTCCCGGGGGCGAAAGAAGTCGGTATCGAGTTCCATTCCCTCTCCAAGACATACAACATGACCGGTTGGCGTATTGGCATGGCGGTAGGTAATGCCACCATGATTGGGGCTTTGAAGACACTGAAATCAAATATCGATTCCGGTATCCCGCAGGCGATTCAGTATGCCGCCATTGAGGCTTTGACCGGATCTCAGGACTGTGTCGCAGAGCATAATGCCCTGTATCAAAGACGGCGTGACCTGATTGTCGAAGGCCTGAATAAGATCGGCCTGAAAGCGGTTAGTCCTAAAGCCAGTCTATATGTCTGGGCGAAGGTCCCGGATGGCTATACCTCCGCTGAATTTACCAAGGACCTGCTTGACCAGGTGGGCGTAGTCGTCACTCCCGGCAACGGTTATGGCCCCAATGGCGAAGGCTATGTCCGGCTATCTTTAACCATTGCTGATGCCAATTTGTTGAAAGGTCTCTCGCGTATTGCCGGGTGGCGCAGTCATAAAGCGATTACCGGGTATAAAATTACTTGACATAAGGTGGACTAATATTCCCAAAAAAACGTTAAGTACGGAAGTTCCCCGCGAAAGAGCTTACCTGGTTTCGGTAACGTCGGATAGTGATTACCGCAGCGACTGGACCTCGGAAGCCTCGCTGAATGAGTTGGCACAGCTGGTGGCCACTGCCGGCGGGGTGGTTGTGGGTAAGCTGTCCCAGAAGTTGTCGGCGCCTTCTAGAAATCTCTACCTGGGCTCCGGTAAAGTGGAACAATTGGCCGCACTCAAAGAATCGGTGGATTATGATGTCGTTATTACCGATGATGAGTTATCTCCTACACAACAAAAGAACCTGGAAGAACATTTAAAGGTTAAGATCATCGACCGGGTGGCCTTGATACTGGATATCTTTGCTAAAAGGGCACGCACCCGTGAAGGCCGCCTGCAGGTGGAATTGGCCCAGCATGAATACCTCTTTCCTCGCCTGGCCGGCCAGTGGTCGCACCTGGAGCGGTTGGGGGGCGGCATCGGTACCCGGGGGCCGGGCGAATCCCAGTTGGAAACCGACCGCCGTTTGATACGGCGGCGCATCGACCGGCTGCAGGAACAGATCGAACAATTGCGGCGGCAGCGTCAACTCTACCGTGACCGGCGGAAAAAGAGTACCATTCCCATTGTCGCCATCGTTGGCTATACTAATGCTGGTAAAAGTACGTTGTTCAATGCCCTTACCGAAGCGGATGTTTTAGCGGAAGACCAGTTATTTGCCACCCTCGACCCCACCACCCGCCGCGTCCGGCTGAATGAAAGGCGGAATGTCCTGTTAAGTGATACCGTGGGTTTTATCCGCAAGCTGCCGCCGGCGATCGTGGCCGCTTTCCGGGCTACCCTGGAAGAATTGACCGAAGCCGATGTCTTACTCCATGTCATTGACATCTCTTCCCCTTACTCCTTACAGCAAAGTAAAGTCGTCGAACAAACCCTGGCTGAAATGGGGATTGCAGAAAAACCGCGTATCACGGTATTGAATAAGACTGACTTGTTATTGCCCTCGGACAGGAAAATTACTGAAGAAGAGGCTTTGGCCTTTTTAGCAAATCCTGATGTCGCCGGGCCGCCGCCTACAGAAAATACGCTTTTAGTGTCTGCCGCCAGAAAATGGGGTTTTTCCAACCTGTTTAAGACTATCGATCAGGTATTAACTACTTATCCAGGCACCCCCGCAAAATACCCCCTGAAAAATGGCCCTTTTTAGCCCCGGAAAGGCCCGGGGTATATATTTCCCCTGGTCCGGGCTTTTCCTATCCCCTGTGATGCCAAAACCTTTTTTGGAGGGTACAATACAACGATTTATTTGACATAATGATAGAGTAGGGCATCTTTTATTTTAGATAACGGGCATTATCCGTAATGGTTATTTCAAAACACTATATAAAATTGGAAAACAATGCCGTTATCATTTATCAGATTAAACTGCCGTACGCATAAAATTTGATATTTGTGTTTTAATATTGTGCCTGTTATGGTCGAAAAGTGAGGATAGGGGATGTTCCGGTGAAAATCACCATTCTTCAGGTATTTACGATATTCAGGCAGTTATTATGTCAAATACTTCCCGACGGAAGGGCGCCCTAACTTCGCACAATATATGTTATGTCACATGAAGTGGACAAAAAAATATAAAAGGCCCTGACCAGACGACTGCTTTACTCGGTTATTCGGGATTCCTCCTTTTCTTTTATAATACGGTCGATTTCCGATTGGCTGATGTAATGATGTTTTGCGAATTCTAAGGGCTCGATTTTATGGGTTTCGATCCAGCGGTATAAAGTCATTCTGGAAATTCCGAGAACTTCGGCTGCCTGTGAAATGTTAAAAATACCATTTATAACTGCCATTGACATAGTGTAACATCGCAAAAAATGCTTGTCAACAGGACATAAACAAAAAAATTAATAGTTACACATATATTTATTGCCCTTAAACAAGAAAACACCCTTGACCGCGCGAATAGTCCCGAAACGCGTTTTTACAAGGTGGCTTAAAGAGTACGTCAGGTAGATTATGACCCCCGGAGGCAATAAAGGCCTTCCCAGGGGTATTTTCGAAAGGGTTAGCTTTGATTAAAGGACCTTTAAAGTTGAAAGAACACTGTTCTAGAAGGTAATTCTAAAAACGGACATTAAAACAATCTATGAAATACGAATAGTTATGTCAAATAAATCAACTATCATGGTGATTTATCCGTTTGGTCGAATAGAATAATGTGTTAGTTTTAAGTTTTACCTGTACTTGACATTTCGAGTTTAGGTGCATTATTGAAATAATTAACCTGAATGTGAGTTAGAGGTGCGTCGATGAATAAAAAAGCTGCAACCATATATCGAATTAAACTAGACATTAAAGAAAAAGAACTAAAAGACCTTGTTTCAAGAAGGGTCAATCTGTGGACAGATTGGTTGCTTCCTGCCGGGATTATTCTTGGACTTGTTGTGTTACTCCTTTGCAGTTCGGCACTTGGTGAAGAATCACCCGCTTATCAATCTATATTGGCTGCATTGGCTTGTCTTTGTCCAATGATTCTAGGAACTGTTATCAGTACATCATTGAGAAGTAAAGCCGTTGAAGCCAAAATCGCAGAACTCAAGGAGAAGGGTGAATGCGTAGATTCTTCGGCAGAGCCGCTAAAATCATAGCCGGCTTGATGATCGTGGCTCTCGTAGCGTATGCCGGTGCTTGCGTCTACGGTAACTGGATAGCCAAACCGAAAGGTACAGTCAGTTTTCCATCCGTTGAAAAAGCACCTTATATGCTGATGGTAATAAATACCGGAACCATTATCTTCTCCTCAGACGTTGATCAGATTGGTCCTGAAATTCCAGGGCAAAGAATCTATCTTCTTCCCAATGGTTATTGGGAGATCACCAAAGGTAACAAGTATCGTTATGTCAAATACAAGGGTTTCAGAATGGATGAGGAAATATGGGGAAAAATTGAGTTAACCAGGAGGAGTTGAGTATGACTGGTAGATATATGTTCACAGAAGCTGCTCAGGGAATCAGTAATCGTTCGGCGAGGGTTATCACACCCGAAGGAAATGAAATAATAGATCGGGCACAGTTGCGAAATAATCCTGACCTTATAAATGCTTTTCAAAAACAAGATTATAAAAAAGTAGACAAGATATTGTCGGCAGCCAAAACGAAAATGCTTAAACAGCAATCTTTATTAAACCGGTCCAGATCGCGTGGGAATACCAGGGCATTGTTTGGCAGCCGGAGTGTATATCCACTACCCAAACGGTAAAGCAGGTTAGTATGGAAAAAGTAAAAATAGTGGGTGGAATAATCGGCTGTGTCATCGTTTCATATTTAGTCCTGCTCGCAACGTTCTCGGTTATTTTATCCTTGTTTCAAAGTGCAGCCGCTACTCTGGCAGCTAAACCTAACATCGCCAATTTCCCGGGCGTTGTGGAAATTGTAAGCTGGTTACCGTACGGTTTGTGGTTTCTCCCGGCTATTATCGGAACTATCGCCCTGGTAATAGTGTTAAGACAACAGGGAAACTAGAATGGATGACAATTGGGTATTTCACGTAAAGAATGATTGTCATAATCACATTTCAACCATATAATGATTCATAATAAATATTTAGTGGAGGATGTTGCAGGTTGCCTCGTACATTTAAAACAGAAGAATCTCGTTCTAGTATCGTAATCGATTTTCAGGGGGTTTCAGGACTACTAACTACAGTTGCTGACAGGATATTTCAGTCGGAAATATCGATATCGCACACCCAGTATGCACTACTAATCACCATTTCTTCTCTAGAATCACCGGTGAGTGAAAGCGATGTGGCTGAAAAACTTCATCGAGGTTTGAATACCATAAGTATGCTGGTCGATAGAATGGTTAAAGCAGGAATGATAGACCGGTCGAGATCAAAGGACGACCGCAGGAAATGTATCGTTTCTTTAACTCCTTTAGGAAAAGAAAAACTGGTCAAAGGAAAGAAAGTGAATGAGACGCTTTCCCAACGGCTTTTCAACGAACTCGGAGAAAAGGAGATAAACGATATCCAAAATCTCCTCACTAAGCTTGAAGCATCGGCCGTTAAGGAATTATCTGTATAACACCAAAAGAATAACTGGACCCAGCTATTGATTTTTACAATTAGTTTGTGCTATTAGCTTTATTAACTGAATAATGATTTGAAAAGAATGCTGGGGGGCAGTCTGTAAAAGACTATTCGCCCCCCAGCGATTTTTTATAGGCTGCCCCCGGTATTCGGGGCGAGGGCAGTTGAGAAACCTTGAAGGTCTCCTGGTACTGATCATAGTACCTTTACTCTGGATGCTACCGGTATCGGAAGCAATCTATAATTTCCGGACCGATGTCCGTGAAGATACCATCCACATTTTTACTTTACCAGGACAAACAACCGCAAGCATCGTTTTAGTCCGGGACGTATATCAGGAAGATTCTGAAACGATCATTGTTTCTTCAAACTGTTCATCAGATATCCCTGTCGTCGAACTGTATACAGCGACAACCCGGGTTGTTTCAATTTCCGGTCTGGCCGAAAACGAATCTCGCCTTCTAGTGATTTCCTACGATGTAGACGCTCTTTCAGCGCATAGCGCCGTTAATATATTCCTGAACTGGTTACCAACTCTTTGGGTAATCATTCTTTTTACCTTTCCCGGAGCAGTGATTTATGTCGTTATCAAAAACAGGCATCGTTAAGGGCATAATGCCTATCCGTACACTCTCGCCGGGGTACGGATGGGCTGGCGATATGTCAAAAATATAAAAAGGAGAGCAAAGTGTTTTTGGATATCATATTCAAGGTCTGGCTTTCCAGCCTGGCCGTTGTCGGCTCGGTACTGGTCGACAGGTTCAGCCGTATTATGTACGGCGTTGAACGTAAGATGTACCTCTGGGCTTCTGTGTTACGAAAGCCCGCCATTGTAGCCGGGCAGCGTGGTTCTGTGGATCCCGCCGGCATGATGCTGATCGCCATCGGCCTGATTTTCCTGAGTGTTGGTATGATCATCTACCCCATCGTATTTGATGCTACGGATTCCGTGTTCGCATGGCAATCAGCCAATTATAGCGCCGGTCCCCCGCAGGTCGGATATACTACTGCCGACTTCACGGGATTGAATCCCATCCTCGGTATCTTCCCGTTGCTGGTGCTGCTTGGCTTCGTGGTTGAAGCCGTGCTGAACGGCATAATGGGTATTCAGGTCATGCGTGGGCAAGGTTCCGGTGGTATCAATCCGGCTAGCCTGATGCTTCAGAGTATAGGGCTTATTTTCCTTGCAGTGGCGATGATCGTTTACCCCATCACCCTTGATGGCATCTCGGCAATTCTAACCGGATTAGTTGGCGCAACCGGTACATATACCGGCATTGCTTC
>CAZSHH010000113.1:0-8614 GCA_964606525.1 uncultured Dehalococcoidales bacterium | reverse complement strand
TCCTCCAACCGCCCATCATGCGCCTCCTCACCACCAAGAAAGAACGGGCGATCGTGATGCCCTACGGGGAGAAAAAAGTGTCCCGGAAGGTTAAGGTCCTCTTCCCGATTATCGGCGGCGGTATCGCCATGTTGATCGCTCCTATGGGCGCTCCCTTAATGGGTATGTTGATGCTGGGCAACTTAATGAAGGAATCCGGCGTTGTAGCTCGCCTGGCAGACGTTTCCTCCGGTGCCCTGATGAATATCGTCACCCTGCTGCTTGGTATCTGTATCGGGGCATCGATGCTCGGCAGTAATTTCCTGCAATGGGAGACTATCCTGGTCTTTATCCTGGGCTTGTTAGCCATCACCCTGGATACCGTCACCGGGGTATTACTCGGGAAAATCGCCTGCTGGTTATCCCGCGGCAAGATCAATCCGTTGATTGGAGCTGCCGGTACTTCAGCCTTCCCGATGTCCTCGCGCGTAGTCCAGAAAGAAGGTCAGAAAGCCAACCCGAGAAGTTTCTTGTTATGGCATGCCATCGGGGCGAACACCGGGGGACAAATCGGCTCGGTAATGGCAGCCTCGGTCCTCCTGGCAGTCCTGGCCGGCCTGGGCATCGCTCCTTCGATCTAGAACTCATCACGCCGCATGGCAAATCAAGAGAGGGAACTACACAATGTTCCCTCTCTATGCGCGTGCTGTTAATTAAAGACGGACCAGGCAAAGACTGGCTACACTACCGTCTTCTCCTGTGGCCTCTCGTGTCTGCGTCTCCGCTTCCATCCCAGTGCCTGCAGAAAATCACCCACGGCGATTTCCCGGTGCGCATCATGACGCATGGAAAGATCTGGGTTTACCCGGTACCTGATGCCCCGGCCTTGTTTCTTTTTCGTTATGTAACCATCAGCATCCAGGTCAGCGATTATTTTACGAACCGTACGTTCGGTAATGCCGATATTGACTGATAGTTCACGGGCGGTAATCCGGGGCTGTTTCGCTATGAAACTCAGTACCAATGCATGGTTCGTTACGAAGGTCCAATCTGCCATGTATAAGTACCTGCCAATTTACAAGATAAACCGTTGACAATTACCAACAGGTGATATATACTTCACGTATCGTCAGCTATAAATACGTGTGATTGTTGGGATTGTTCCTTTTTATAGCATAAGACAGGGGGGATTGCAACCCCCTGTTTCACTATAGCGGAAGAAATCTGGGAGGCCCCCGGAAACGGCCGATAAGGAATTAAAAAATACCAGGCTGAATGAAAGCAGCACCGCTAGTCATCTGAAAAGAGACCTGATGTTTTTCTGGGGTCTTCATCCTAACGGCAAGTTTGACGTGGCCACTATCCGGTATGCTGTCGATGGCGATATCATAACTATCACTAACGCACTGGAATCCCTGTTGGAAGCCGGGGTCATCGAAAAAGAAACCGAGGACGGCGTCGCTTATTTTCACCTGACTTTGAATGAGGTAAAGCGAAAATCGATCATCGAGTGGGCGGGGCCGGGCCATTCCGGGAGATGAGGTCAGCCGACTTGTTAATAGGCCATAAAAGATATTAGAATAAAATTTTAAATTAACCACATTGGGGGTACAAATGGGTAGAAAACAAGAAAAAGCGATGCAGCGGAAGAGTTACCAGGAATCCTTCAAAAAGGTTAAGCACGGACATGGCGGCCGTGCCATCCGGAAGAAGGAAGAAACAGCGCTGGGCAAATAATACCCTGAATAATTATATTTAGCTGTTTATCAAATCTATTCTCAAGCTAAGCTGATTTAAAGCCACCTGACGGATAACGCAGGTCCGTCAGGGGCTTTTTTTTCACTCTCCAATTACCAGATATGGCTATCTTTAACGGTCAAGTACGAAAAGTTAATAAAAGTTTAAGATACAGTGTCCTGGACGGTTCTTTCTGGGCTGCCATGGCGGGTTTGACCCAGAGTTATATCACTCCTTTCGCCCTGGCGCTTAAAGCTACTACCGCCCAGATCGGTATGTTAGCCAGCATCCCCAATTTTCTCAATGCGGTCTCGCAGCTGGCCGCCCCGGCCCTCGTCGACAAGGCGGGCAGCCGTAAGGCGGTCATCCTGCCGCTGGTCTTCCTGCATGCCGTGATGTGGCTGCCTATCCTGCTGATCCCCTTCGTGATGCCTGGGGAAAAGATCTGGTGGCTGATTTCATTCATTACCATCAGCACAGTTGCCGGTTCCATGGCCGGCCCTGCCTGGGGCAGCATGATGGCCGACCTGGTACCGGAACGCATCCGGGGCCGGTACTTCGCTTCCCGGGGCCGTATTATCAGCCTCATTACGCTGATTGCTTCCTTCGTGGCCGGCGGTATTCTCCAGTTACTGCATTCGAACGTCTTTCTCGGTTTTGTTTTTCTCTTCGGCGGAGCGATGGCCGCCCGCCTCGGCTCATTCTTTTTCCTGACCCGGCAGTATGAGCCTCCGTTAGTCTCTTTCCGCAGCCGCCGGGAGCACCTTTTCGATGTTGTACGCACCATGGGGTCTACTAACCTGGGCCGCTTCACTATTTTCGTCGCTCTGGTAAGTTTTATGACCAACCTGGCCTCGCCTTTTTTCTCGGTATATATGCTGCGCGACCTCCAGTTCAATTACCTCACTTACATGATCGTCACCTCGATCGGCAGCCTGACCTCTCTCGTCTTCCTGACCTATTGGGGGCGCCGGGCCGACCGTGCCGGGAATATCCGGGTCATCCAGATCACGGCAGTGTTGATACCTTTCATTCCTTTCCTCTGGCTTATCAGTAAACAACCTTATGTCCTGGTATTGGCGGAAACATTCTCCAGCTTCGCTTGGGCAGGCTTTAACCTGGCCGCAGTGAATTTCGTCTATGATGCCGCCCGTCCCGAATCGCGCACCGAATATATCGCCGTTTTTAACGCCATGAATGGCCTGGCTGTGAGTTTGGGTGCTCTTCTGGGCGGTTTTCTTGCCCCCCGCCTTCCCCAGCTACTCGGATTCAGCCTGCTCAGCCTCTTCACCCTCTCCGGCTTACTACGGGCGATCGTGGTGGCGGTGTTTTTCCGTACCTTTCGTGAAGTTCGCCATGTGCCTGAAGTGGGCGTGGCCGACCTGCTTCTCTCCCGCCACCGCCTGCCCAGCCAGAGCATCAGCCGCCTGCATTCACATGGAGGCGTACCGCGCATACCGAAAAGGTGAACCACTTTGCCCGCCTGTAAATAGTTTTGCCCTGCCTGCTTTTAAAACAAATAAGATCAATTGTAAACAAGTTGTAAAACATTTTTCCACCCCTCTTAAAACCTATTGACATTGAGGGTGGTTAGTGTTATATAAGAAATCATGCATTGTTATTCATGTTTCCAAAAAGCATGGATGGCAAGGGTTGAAATATAAGGAGGCATTACACAAAAAGTGAACACAGAGACGCTGATTACCAAAGCTCCGGAAGAGGAACCTCCCGGTAGCACCGTTGCGGAATGCGAGGTTGAAGAACCTCCGAGTACTGCCGCGCCTGATGGCAGGCGCCGATTATTCGGACATATACCACAAGAATCATGGGATGATTGGAAATGGCATTTCCGCAACCGTATCACCACCGTTGATGAATTAGCCAAATATATCCCGCTGTCCCCCAAGGAAAAAGCTCAACTTAAACTGGTCGCTGAGAAGTACCCTCTCTCGATCACTCCTCATTACCTTTCTCTTATCGATATTAATGACCCTGATGACCCCATCCGGAAACAAGCCGTACCTTGTTTTCAAGAAATTGCGATGGGCAGTATGGGTTTTGAAGATCCCCTGGAAGAGCGAAGGCACTCCGTCGTCCCGGGCTTGGTGCACCGCTATCCCGACCGTGCCCTCATGGTCCTGACTAACCTGTGTCCGATGATGTGCCGTCATTGTACCCGTAAACGGGAGTGGCAGAACGGGGTTTGGGTACGTACTCAAGCTGAAATTGACGCCATGTATGATTATTTACGTGCTCATAAAGAAGTACGTGACGTCATCATTTCCGGTGGTGATGTCCTGACTTTGTCTAACCAGCGTCTGGAAGAAGTCCTCTCCAGCCTGCGTAAAATTGAACATATTGAAATTATCCGTATCGGTTCCCGGTACCCTGTGGTATTGCCGCAGCGTATCGATACCCAACTTTGTAACATGCTCTCGAAGTATGGCCCAATCTGGTTCAATACTCATTTCAACCATGCCCGGGAAATCACTCCCGCCTCCGCGGCCGCAGTCGACCGCCTGGTGCGGGCTGGCGTCCCGGTAAATAACCAATCGGTTTTACTCAAGGGCGTCAACGACAGCGTCGCTGCCCAGTTGCAGTTGTGCCACGGCTTACTCCGTATCAAGGTCCGCCCTTACTACCTCTTCCAGTGCGACGAGGTCCAGGGGACGGAACACCTGCATACCCCGGTGCAAACGGGTATCGATATTATCCGGGGCATGCGCGGCTTCACTTCCGGCCTGGCGGTACCGACCTACGTCATCGACCTTCCCGGCGGTGGCGGTAAGGTACCCATGCAGCCGAACTACGTGCTGTCGCAGAATGATGATGAACTGATTCTGAAGAACTACGAAGGCCGCCTCTTCAACTTCCGCAACCCGGAAGACGGCCGTGGTTCGATCTCCCGTAAGTTAAGTACCGCTGCTGAGGTAAAGGCAAAACTCAACCGGCAGAATAGCAATGCTGTCAAAACAGAAAAAAGTGCTCAGTTAGCCTTTACTATAATTGATAGCGGGGTACGGTAACCTCAGCATGAGGATCGGACTCGCTTATGACTTGAAAGACGCAGTTAAGGGAGGCCTTTCTCCGGAAGGGCTTCCTGAAGACGCCCTGGAAGAGTACGATTCTCTGGAAACAGTGAAAGGGATCGCGGCAGCCATCGAAACTAAAGGACCTTCGACCGTCCTGCTCGGTGGTGGCCGCGACTTTTTAACCAGCATTCAGAAAGAAAAAGTCGACCTTGTTTTCAACATCGCCGAAGGCCTGGGCAACTTCCGCAGCCGGGAAGCCCAGATACCGGGCATTCTGGAAATGCTCGGTATACCCTATACCGGTTCCGACCCACTGGCCCTGGCGGTTTCCCTGGATAAAGACATTACCAAGCGGCTTGTGTCGCTCAACGGCGTGGCGACTCCGAAATGGCATACCATCCGCACCCTCAAGGAACTGGCAGCGGCCGATTGGCAGGGATTTCATTTTCCTTTATTCGTCAAACCGTTACACGAAGGTTCCAGCAAAGGCATCCGCAATGTCTCCAAAATAGACCGCTTGGAACAGGTCAATCCAGTGATTTCCACCCTCATCGAACGTTATCACCAGGAAGTGATCGTCGAAGAGTTTATCTACGGTGATGAAATTACCACCGGTTTGATCGGCAATCCGCCTGAAATCCTCGGCATCATGCGGGTAATTCCCCGCCAACCAGATCCCGATTTTGTCTATTCTCTGGAAGTGAAAAGAGACTGGGAAAATCTGGTAGATTACGAATGCCCGGCCCGGTTGAAGGCCGAAACGCTTAACCGTATCGGTGAAGCCGCCATCAGGGTTTTTCATACCCTGGGCTGCCGTGACATCTCCCGGGTCGATTTCCGCATTAGTTCCGATGGCACACCATACTTTCTTGAGATCAATCCCCTCCCCGGACTTAATCCTCGGAGTGGTGATATCGTGATTATGTCAGGTAAAATGGGATGGACTTACCCCGCCTTGATTTCAGCTATTGTTGATACTGCGTTAAAGAGATATGGTCATGAGCCCCAGAGTAGCCATCATTCATAACGCTCCCGAGCGCGACCGTTATTCCGCGATGGGCGAAGAGAAAGCTATTCTCGGCGTGCTGGTCGAGGTAAAGGCCGTTCATGACGGACTCAATAAGCTTGGTTATACCGTAGAACGTGTGCCTCTTGCACCTCCCCTTACCAGGGTCCGTGAGACTCTGAGTACGCTAAAAGTCGATGCTGTTTTCAACCTCTTCGAAGGTTTCGCTGGCAGCCCGGAGACGGAGATATCGGTCGCCGTTATGTTATCGGAACTTGGCGTCCCTTATACCGGCTGCCCGGCCTCAGCCCTCGCCCTGGCCCTGGATAAATCGCGTGCTAAGGCAATCCTGCAATCCCACGGTCTTCCCACGCCTGCTTTCCAGGTCCTTAATGATGACAATATCGCCAGTTTTCAACTTCGGCTGCCGTGCATCGTCAAGCCGGCTTCGGAAGACGCCAGCCACGGGGTCACCGAGAACAGCGTGGTTTACGATTCCGCCAGCCTGGCTGCTCAGGTTAAACATATCAGCGACAGTTACGGCGGCCAGGCTTTGGTGGAAGAATACATCGACGGCCGGGAATTCAATGTTACCGTGATGGGCAACGACCAGCCGGTCGTTTTCCCGATCTCTGAAATCGTATATACCCTGCCTGTAGGTAAACCACGCATCCTTACTTTTGAAGCTAAATGGGAACCTGCCAGCCTTTATTTCAAGTCTTCGGCGCCGGTATGCCCCGCCGATATTGATGAAACGGTCCGGCAAGGCATCGCCGTGCCTGCGGCTAAAGCTTATACCATCCTGGGCTGCCAGGGTTACGCCCGGGTCGATTTCCGCATGGGTGCCGACCAGTTCCCTCAGATTATCGAAGTCAACCCGAATCCCGACCTTTCGCCCGGATACGGCGTCGCCCTGCAGTCGAAGGTCGCCGGCTTAAGCTATACGAAGATGATTGAACGTATCATGCAGTTTGCCATGGAGCGTAAAGTTGGCGCCTGAAGTCCGTGCCATGGCCCGCCAGGATAAAGCTGCGGTAATGGATATCTTGCAGCATACCTCCGAGTTCAAGCCGATGGAGGTCGCTGTTGCCGAAGAACTCATCGATGCCTATCTCGAAGAAGGAATGGCTTCCGAATACTATACTTACGTCGGTGTCGTCGACGGCCGGGTCATGGGTTATATCTGCTACGGGCCCACCCCCATCACCGAGGGCACTTATGACGTTTACTGGATGACTGTCTCGCTGCAGGCTCAACGCCAGGGCGTCGGCCGGGCATTGCTCTCGGCTGCCGAAGCCGATATCCGTGCCCGCCGCGGACGGATTATCCTGATCGAGACCTCCGGGAAAGCGAGTTATTTCAAAGCCCAGAATTTCTATGCGTCTATGGGTTATGACCTGGTCAGCCGCATCCCCGAATTCTATGAACCCGGCGACGACAAACTAACCTACTATAAAAGAATCAGCTAAATAAATCCGTTCTCGCTTACCGGAATGGGTTCGTTCAACTCATTCTTAAGTCAAAAATCTTATATCAACTTTCACTTCTCTACGTCCAATCCCCACTTCCGGAACAATTCTGTGTAAAAAGGCGGGCGTGGGAAATCCGGCCGCAGTAACAGGTGCGACCAGTCTTCCGGGTTCTTCTTCGCTTCCATGCTTCGTTTCACGCCCTCCACCAGCCCCGCCAGCTTCTCTGCCGGTACGGAAAAAATGATTTCATCATCTTCGGCGAAAGCCCGCGACCGTTCGCCGGGGTCGGGCAGGGTAATGCGGTACTCGCCTTTCTCGATCACCGGTACGATGGCATAGGCACAGGAATCAATGGGATCGAATTCAGATTTTACCGTGGCCTTTTCGATATTCTTGGCAATCCCAATCATCTCCCGTAACTGCCCGGTATTGGAGTAGATCATCGCCATGTCCGGCTCGAAGGCAGTGGTTTTTAACGGTCCGGTCAATATACCGATATATTTCCCGTAGGCAAAACGCGGGAAGGAGGTATGCGCATTCACAAAAGCGTCCTGCGGGTCTTCTACCAGCCCGTAGGCCAGCAGCGGCGCCCAGCACCAGTTGTCTTCCTTTAACATGGCAATAGTCATCCCGTTCCGGCGGGCCATGGTGAAGACCTGGCACTGCGCCAGATGATATCCCCGGTCCCGCTTTGGCCTGACCGCCCCCTCCGGGATATCTTTTTCCGTCTTTAACATCTTGATACCGATAGGCGATGTTTTCAACTTTAGCACCTGTTCCAGGTCTTCACCGTAGTGCCGGTATTCTGCCAACGTCGTCATTTTGTACTCCTCCCGAGATTTCTTCCAGTACATCTAAATCCACGCCGATTCTATTACTGGAAATATCTCATGTCAAAATACGCCTGTTGTGTTATAATGCATATTTGAATCGTTATTGTCTGTCTCGACGTACTATCTCATGAATGATGAACTAGATATCTCACAACTCGAAAATACCCTGGAACACGACCGGAAAACGGTATCTTCCCTCCTCATTGTTTCTGCGGTTGTTGCTGCGGTTTCGATTGCTTTTTGCATAATGGTGGCTTATCCCTTTATCTGGGGGTTGTTGGCGGTTATTCCCCTGTTAGTTATTACTCTCTGGTGCTCGGTGAAACATAAAAGGTTGAAACCTGTCCTTCAGGTACGGCGGGACTGGGGCTGTCAAAAGGTGTCGCGAGACCGGGATTTCGCTTCGATCCGGTATCTCTTTAACTTCGCGGCCGCTGTAGATAAAGACAATTGTTTTATCGACGACCAGACCTGGAAGGACCTCAACCTGGACCAACTCTATGCCCGCCTTGACCGTACCTATACCGACCCCGGCGCAGCGGTCCTTTACCGCAT
>CAZSHH010000112.1:0-8627 GCA_964606525.1 uncultured Dehalococcoidales bacterium | reverse complement strand
AAAACGAACTGGATGAAATTGCCGAGCATAAGCGGGAATGGATCAGCGCGGTGGGCGAGTTCTATGCCCCGTTCCAGGTCACACTGGAGAAAGCTACTTCCGAGATGGAAAAGGTGAAACTGCCCGACGAAGTAGTCGACGAAACCTGTCCGAAATGCGGCAAGCCGATGGTTGTTAAAAGCGGCCGTTTCGGTAAATTTATCGCCTGTTCCGGGTATCCGGACTGCAAATATACCAAGTCGTTTCAGAAGAAGACTGGTGTCAAGTGCCCGAAATGCGGTACCGGCGACCTGCTACAGCGCATGAGCAAGAAAAAGAAGGTATTTTACGGCTGTAGTAATTATCCCAACTGCGATTTTGCCATTAATACCAGGCCGCTGCCGGAGCCATGCCCGAAATGCGGCAGTCTGGTGACGGTGTACCGGGAAAAGAACGCCAAGTGTACCAAATGCGATTACCGGGCGAAGCTGAGTTAAGCCGGATATGCCAGAAGCTTTTGATAAATTCATCGGTTATCTGAAAGTCGAGCGTAATGCTTCCCGGTATACGGTGCGCAATTACGATGCCGACCTGCGGGAATTTTTCGCCTTTCTCAAGAGCGAAGGCATCGCATCCCTGGATGAAGTGAACAAGGATGTCCTGCGCGACTACCTGTACCAGTTGATGGAGCAGGGGTTTGCCCGGACGAGCATCGCCCGTAAACTTTCCGCCGTCCGTTCTTTCTACAAGTACCTGCAGCGGGAAGAAATGGTTTCGGTGAGTCCGGCGGCTACGATTTCCTCCCCGAAACTGGACCGTAAACTGCCGGTTTTTTTAAGCCAGGAAGAAACCAACCGGCTGGTGGAAGCCCCGGACGTGACGAAACCTGCCGGCCAGCGCGACCGGGCTTTCCTGGAACTTTTGTACGCTTCCGGCCTGCGGGTGAGTGAATTGGCTGGGTTGGATATTGGCCAGGTTGATCTGGAGACTCGGGAGATCAGGGTGTGGGGTAAGGGATCCAAGGAACGTATTGTCTTAATGGGTGACCCTGCGGCCAAAGCTTTAACCACTTATTTGGAACAAGGCCGTCTCCAGTTGAATAAACGGGGTATTCCGGCGGTTTTTTTAAACCAGGACGGCGGCCGCCTGACGGTGCGCAGCGTACAGAGCCTGGTACAATCATATGCCAAATCGGTAGGCATTTCGAAAGATGTCTATCCGCACATGGTACGGCATACCTTTGCCACACACCTGCTGAACGGCGGCGCTGACCTGCGGGTCGTCCAGGAACTGCTGGGGCATGCCAGCCTGAGTACCACGCAGATTTATACCCACGTCAGCAAGGCCCAGGCAAAGAAGGTGTACCTGGCGGCACATCCTTTCGCTGAAAAAGAAAATACTTTAAACACAAAACCCTGATATCTAGTTGCTAATATCTGATGTCTAAATTCTAAGGAAGAAGACCATGGGGCTTAACAGCAAGAGAAGGACAGACTACCTGCGGCGCCAATTGGTGGAGAAAGGGTTGGATGCAATCTTCATCTCACAGCCGGAGAACCGGTTCTATCTATCGGGCTTTCATGGTACGGCCGGCTATCTGTTCATATCGGCCAAACAGGCGGTGCTGGCGACCGATTTCCGGTACGTAGAGCAGTCCAAAATCCAGGCGCCGGACTACGAATTACTGCAGATATCGGGGAAGGTCGAGGAATGGTTTCCCAAGCTGGTAGGACACGCAGGCATCAAGCGCCTGGGTTTCGAAGCAGACAATGTCACTTTCAGCTTCAGCCGGCAATTGACCGAAGCCCTGCAGAAAGCCGGATTGGAGATTGAGTTGGTACCGCAGGATGGTTTGGTGGAAACGATCCGCACGGTTAAGGAACCGGGAGAAATTGAATTGATTGCCCAGGCGGTCAAGATCAGCGACGCGGCCATATCGCATGTCATTCCGCTGATCAAGCCGGGCATGACGGAACTGGCCGTCGCCTGGGAAATCGAGAAGTATATGCGCGATAATAACAGCCAGCCGGTGCCGTTTGATCTGATTGTCGCCGCCGGCCCCAACTCCGCCCTGCCTCATGCCCAGCCCTCCGGCCGGGTAATCAATGCCGGCGAACCGGTGGTGATGGACATTGGGGCGAAAGTGGGACAATATGCCAGCGATTTGACCCGGACAGTATGTGCCGGGCCGCCGGACGCTGTGTTCAAGAAGGTCTACGATACCGTCCTGGGGGCGCAGTTGGCCGCGATCGAATTGATCAAGTCGGGGATGACCGGGGAGGCCGCCGATAATTTTGCCCGCATCATCATTAAAGAAGCCGGGCACGGCGATAAATTCGGCCATTCCCTGGGCCACGGCGTAGGCTTGGCCGTGCACGAAAACCCGCGCCTGGGGCCGAACTCTACCGATGTTCTCGCTGACGGTATGGTTTTCAGCATCGAGCCGGGCATCTATCTCCCCGGTTGGGGCGGCGTACGCATCGAAGACCTGGTCACGTTGGAAAACGGCAAGGTCAAAGTGCTATCCAAAGCTCCCAAGATTTCAAAATGATAGTGACGGTCTGAATACACCAGGCCTATATAAGCTGTAGTTTAAGAAATATGATTTATGATATATGAATGAAGGTAGTCAAAAATTGCGCATGCGGATAAGGAATTAAATGGACGGATTGTTACACGCTGATTTTCACATGCATACCAGGTATTCCATGGATTCCAGCGCCTCTCTTGAGGATATCATTCAGCGGTGCCGGGAGACGGGCATTAATTGCGTTGCCGTTACGGACCACGATACTTTTGAAGGGGCACTCAAAATGAAGGAGATTGCTCCTTTTCCCGTGGTACCCGGAGAAGAAATTTTGACTGCCGACGGCGAGGTCATCGGCTATTTCCTGCAGGAACGGATCCCCAGTGATAAGGCAATGCCGCTGGAGAAAGCTATCGCCTCGATTCGGGCACAGGGTGGATTGGTGGGCTTGCCGCATCCCTTCGATACCTTTCGCGGCCTGAAAAATATGAATAATGAGCGGTGGGCTGAACTGGCTAAATTGATCGACGTCGTGGAAATATTTAATGCTCGCTGCCTCTTGCCCTGGGATTCGGACCGGGCCCGTGACTTCGCCCTTAAACATAACCTGCCGGCTACCGCAGGCAGTGATTCCCATACCCCGCGCGAGATCGGTAAAACCTACGTCGAAATGCCGCCTTTTACCGATAAAGAAAGTTTTCTAAAGTCACTACATCACGGCCGTGTCCAGCGGCACCGCTCCAGTCCCTTCGTCCATGCATACACAGTTTTTTACAAGATGTTGAAGGTATTCTGACATCATCCGGGAAAATGTCATCTGATTTTGAAATAAGTTTTATTTCCGGGCGAAGACATTGATTCTGCGGAAAGTTTCGAAATAGGTGCCGTTGCTTTGCCTGGTGGTATCTAACATTCGTTGTACGATCAGATCACGGAAAGCTTTTTTATCCGGTCTATCTATGCATTGGAGAAAAGGCACGATTGATGGCTGGTCGATCCACCCCGTCAGGGCTTCGCTGTTTGGGAAATACCTGTCGGCATTTTCCCCCCATATCTTGATTTCCCGGTATGGGATATTACCTACTAATACCTGATATTCATCCTGCCTCGGCATGAACCATGGCCAGTCAAAATCATCAAAATATCCCAAAAACTGGTCAAGTTTCATCACTTCTCTGGCAATCCGGAAGAAATTTTGGCAGTTTCCCTCGCCAGCGAAGTTCAGCCTGGTTATTCCGCCTGGTGATAGGCTGGTGAAAATATGCTTGTGGAGTGCCTTGTGATCTTTAACCCAGTGCAGGGCGGCATTGGAAAATACCACCTCGAATTCTTCATTGAACTTTATCAAACTAATGTCCTGTAAGGCGAAAGTAAGATTATTTTTGGACTGTTCTCGCGCTGACTTGATCATTCCGGGAGAATTATCGATGCCCAGCACGCTGCCGTCAGGTACCAGGTCAGCAATCTGTGCGGTTAATACCCCATCACCGCACCCCAAGTCCAGGACACGCTCACTCCCTCGTAATGAGAGTTCATTGATGAGCTTATTCCCCCATTCTTTCTGGTGGGTCGATGCCTGGGTATATTTTTTACCGTCAAAATCATACATCGTCCGTAGTTCCCTTCTTTTCCTGCCTTTCTAAGTAAAGATAAAAAAGCAGGCTGTGCGGCCTGCCTTTTTTTGATTGATGATAGGGATTATTTCTTTTCTTTCTCCTTGGGTGCTTCCGGCTTGGACAGGATCTCATCGATGATGCCGTAATCTACTGCTTGCTGCGGGTTCAGGTAAAAGTCACGGTCGGTGTCGTGGGCGATCTTTTCCATCGTCTGACCGGTGTGCTTGGACAGGATAGTGCGCAGGATGTCCTGCAGGCGTAGGATTTCCCGGGCGGCAATCTCGATATCGGTGGCCTGGCCCTGGGCGCCGCTGATGACTTGGTGCATGTGGATAGTGGAGTTTGGCAGGGAATAACGTTTGCCCTTGGCACCGGCACACAGCAGTACGGTTGCCATGCTGGCGGCCATGCCGACGCAGATGGTGGAGACGGGGGCATGGATTAACTGCATGGTGTCGTAAATGGCCAGCCCGGAAGTGACGCCCCCGCCGGGACTCTGAATATACAGGCTGATGTCTTTATCCGGGTCCTCCCGGTCCAGGTACAGCAGCTGGGCGATGATCGTGTTGGCGATCTGGTCATTGATCGGGGTAAAGAGCATCACGATGCGCTCTTTTAAAAGCAGGGAATATATGTCCCAGTGCCTTTCACCACGCGGGCTGTTCTCGATTACACCGGGGATGACGTCATAGGGATTGATAATACCACTCATTTTCATTCCTCCTTTTTTGCCTTGGCTGTTCTTTTTGCTTTGGCCTCGCTCTTGGCTGCAGGCTTGGTCTCGCTTTTTTTCTCCGTTTGTGATATTTCTTTGTTTTCGGCCGTTTTTTCCTCTTTTACTTCAGCTGCTGGGGCAGGCACCCGGACGATCTCTACCAGTTTATCGATCGTCTTGCGGGCCAGTAATCTCTGGCTGATCGAGTCCCTGACATCCGGTTTGTTCAATGATTTCAGTAGGTCATCCCGGTTCTGGCCGGTAATATCTTTAAGCATCCGTTCGATATCGGCATCGATGTCCGCCGCTGTGACTTCGATTTTTTCTTCATCGGATATTTTCCCCAATACCAGAGAGCGCTTGACCCGTTCCTCTGCTACCTCGTGGGCCTGCTCATGGAATTCGGTATGTATCTCCTCTGTCGTCTTCTTGACGCTTTTGGCATACGTCTCGAATTGCTGCTGGGTCTGGAAACGTTCGTCCATCATACGGTGGATCTCGGCATCGGTCATCACGTCGGGGAATTCTACCGTGGATTCTTTCACCACGGCATCGAGGGCTTTTTCCTCAAAGGCCGACTTGGCGATATCTTTCGTACTGGTGATCAACCGTTCGCGGGCCATCCCGCGGAGTTTCTCTACCGTTTCATATTCCTTGCTGATGGACTTGGCAAAGTCATCGTTGAGCTCAGGCAGTTTCTCTTCTTTGATCTCGTTCATGCGGATCTTGAATGTACAGGTCTTTCCGGCGACTTCCGTTCTCGGGTCATCGGCTGGGAAATCCAGGTTGAACTCTTTTTCTTCATCTTTTTTCATGCCCATGAGTTGTTCGGCGAAACCCTTGACCGGGAAAGTATCTTCCGCTTTAACCGTATATTGGGCGCCCTTCTGGTTGATATAAGCTTTGCCGTCTACTTCGCTCCAGATATCCATGGTGATCAGGTCGCCTGCTTTTACCTCGCGGTCGGCCGGTTCCCAGGTAGCATGTTCATGCCGCAGCGAATCGAGGACCTTGTCCACATCCTCGTCGGTGACCTCGTGCGGCGGTTCCTCGGCAACCTTGATCTGGTGATAATCGCCCAGGGTAATAACCGGCTTCAGGGGTACGATAGCTTTGAAAATGACCGGTTCCATCTGGGTCAGTTCGATCTGCGGGCTCGCAACGGGTTCGATCTGTTGTTCCGCCACCGCTTTCTTATATGCGTCCGGGAGTAATTCCTCTAGAGTGTCTTCCAGGAGGTTCTTCCGGGTGTAATACTTTTCAAAGATATTACGCGGGGTTTTTCCTACCCGGAAACCTGGGACCTTTTTCACCTGGACCAGTTTCCGGAAAGTTTTTTCCATGGACGCCTCAACTTCTGCGGGGTCCATTTCTACGGTGAGGTATGCCTGGCTGTTTTCTGTCTTTTCTTTAGTGACCTTCATTTATCTCCAATTACCACTTTCATTTTACCGGTTGCTGTGGCGGACAAACCTTAATCGATAATTCATCAAGCTGCCGCGGGTCCACCGGCGATGGGGCTTCCAGCATAATGTCGGCAGCATTTTGATTCTTAGGGAAAGCGATCACTTCCCGGATGGTTTCTTCACCGGAGAGTAGCATCACGATACGGTCAATGCCGGGGGCGATGCCGCCGTGGGGCGGTGCCCCGTATTCAAAGGCTTCGAGTAATGTGCCAAAGCGTTCTGTAATTTGTTCATCAGTGTACCCGAGCATCCGGATGATCTTGCGCTGCAGGTCCGGTTTATTGATACGGATGCTGCCGCTGGCGAGTTCAAAACCATTGCAGACAATATCGTAATGACGTGCCCGGACTTTACCCGGGTCGGTATCGATCAATGGTATGTCTTCCGGTACCGGGGCTGTGAACATGTGATGTTCCGGTTCCCAGTTCTTCATTTCTTCATTCCAGGCAAAAAGCGGGAAGTTGAGGATGAAACCGAAGGCCAGTGTATCCGGGTCGGCTAACTTGAGACGGTCGCCGAGTTCTTTACGCAGTTCGCCGAGGACTTTATCAACAATTTTGGGTTTACCGGCTACGACCAGGATGAGGTCACCCGGCCCCGCTCCCAACCGCCGCCCGATTTCTTTGATCTGTTCCAGTGCCAGGTATTTGGCAGCCACCGATTTGACCATCTCAGCGGTCAATTGTTCGATGCCGCCCTCGCCTGTACCCAGGGCGAAAGTCAGCAGGCCGCCGGCACCATAGCCCTGGACGAACTTGTTCAGTTCGTCGAGTTGGGCGCGGGAATAACCGGCACAACCCTGGGCACAGATACCCTTGACCCGTCCGCCGTCCGCCGTGATTTTCTTGAACATGGTGAATTCCGATGCTGCCGCAATGTCCGTAAGATCAGCCATTTCCATGCCGAAACGGAGGTCCGGTTTATCGGACCCGTATCTCGCCATCGCCTCGCGGTAGCTGAGCCTGGGGAAGGGCGAAATCAGCTTTTTCTGAGGAGCTACTTCAGCCACCATGGCAGTAAACATCTTTTCGATGAGCTGCAGGATGTCTTCCTCATCGATGAAACTCATTTCGATATCCAGTTGGGTATGTTCCGGCTGCCGGTCCGCCCGGCCGTCTTCATCACGGAAGCAGCGGGCGACCTGGAAGTATTTTTCCATCCCCGCTACCATTAGCAGTTGTTTCAACTGCTGGGGGGATTGGGGTAGGGCGTAAAAACTACCCGGGAACAGCCGGCTGGGTACCAGGTAATCACGCGCCCCTTCCGGCGTACTCTTGATCAGGATCGGGGTTTCGATCTCCAGGAAACCTTCGCCGTGTAGATAATTACGGCAGAAAGCTGTTACCTTATCCCGCAGGACCAGGTTATTCAACATGCGGCGCCGGCGCAGGTCCAGGTAGCGGTATTTAAGGCGGACGTTTTCATCCACTTCGGAGTCATCATTGATATAAAACGGGGGGGTCTTGGCGGCGTTAAGGATTATCGCATCGCGTGCCAACACCTCTACCTCACCGGTGGGGAGGCGGGGATTGACCGTGCCTTCCGGCCGGAGCCGGACATCACCCTTGACCTGTATTACATACTCGCTTCTCATTTCATCGGCGGCTTGATGTACCGCTTCCGAGACATTGGGGTCAAAAATTACCTGGACGATGCCGCTGCGGTCGCGCAGGTCCACAAATACCAGGCTGCCAAGGTCGCGGCGTCGGTCAACCCAGCCTGCAAGCTCAACCGTATTGCCCACGTTAGCCTTACTTAAGTCACCACAATTGTGGGTTTTCAGCAAGTGGAATCTCCTGTGGAATGCCAATCTGATAGTCAGTATTACGAAAATTATAGACGAAATTCATTTTCGATTCAACCGAATATGTTTGAATCGAACTTCCGCTTATTTTTCTCGCCCCTTGTGGGAGAGAGTTAGAGTGAGGGGTCCCCTATCTCTTAAAACATCAACACGTTGCGTAGCGCCTTGCCCTTTTCGGCATTCTCGATCGCTTCGTTGATTTTCTCAAAGGGATAATGCGCCGTCACCAGTTCGTCCAGTTTCAGCCGCCCCTCCCGGTACAGTGATATCAATTTGGGTATCTCCACGCTCAACTTGGTGGAGCCCATGTTGCAGCTGGTGATCGTCTTCTCTCCCCAGAGAAAACCAGGCAGCGTCCAGGTGCCGCCGTGGGGTGGGAAGCCGACAGTAACCACAGTACCCATGATTGCAGTCATGGGATATGATTGCTGCAGGGCGGCTACGCTGCCGACGGTTACGAAAACGTAGTCGGCACCGCGTCCGTTGGTGATGTCTTTTACTGCGTTGATGGGATCTTTCC
>CAZSHH010000111.1:0-8853 GCA_964606525.1 uncultured Dehalococcoidales bacterium | reverse complement strand
TCATCCTCTTTCCCGATCCAGTATTCCAGGTATACCTGCTTGGTCCGCCAGCGGATCTCGATTTGCTTCTTCTGGTCGGCCCAGTCTTCCGCCCATGTCGCATCGGTCAACTCACCGCCGGTCCCTTCCACCCATTTGCGGGCGCGGTCCCGGGCCAGTGGTTCCACCAGTGCCAGTTGATTAAGTATCCAGGCATCCATATCTACTGTACCTTTAAAATGAAGACAAAGAGTACCATCGATCTTTTCCTCGGACATTTTCTTAATTTCGGCAAGCATACGGAATTCATGCATCGGCTGTTCGATCAGGGAAGCCTGCCAGTCCCAAAGTTCACTTTCCACTTCGAGACTGGTAGGGAGCGGTAACGTATATTTCCAGAGATAAACCACATTGTCACTGACAATGATTTCCTGTTCATCCCAATCATCCAGGATTCCATCTTTATAGTCGCCGTCATACCGGCTTTTAATATGGCGGTCCGGCCAGGCATAATCACCGCTGGCATAACTGTACGCAAGCCAATCTTCTTTCTTCGGCAAGCGTACCTCAATGGTTTTATTGTAGCTAAAACTATGGAGGCTCATCGTATTTGTTAGCGCCCTGGCCAGTACTTCTTTAGGTGATTCACCCGGTAAAGTCATCAGGATGGCGATAATGCCGGCGATCATCACAGCCATCAAACCGATAAAGACCGGCCGCAGCCGGCGCCGAATCTGCCGGTTCCGGTCTGCGGCCTTAACCCGGTAGATGACCGCCTCTGTAAGGTCAACCGGATGCGAAATGGGGCGTAAAGAGGCAAGCTGTTGCCCGTCCTCCTGATAACGGGCAAGGGCTGCCCGGCATTCCGGACAACCGGCCAGGTGCCCGTCGATAAACTCGCGCTGGGTTTGCCCTAACTCGCCGTCGGCATAAGCTGACAACAACTCCTGAAGATCCCGGCAATTCATGCTTCTTCACCTCCGCGGAATGCCCGGCGGAAAGCCAGTTTGCCTCGCGCTACCCGCTTGCGCACCGCTTCCTCCGAAATACCCAGTGTCGCGCCGATTTCCCGATACGTGAAACCCTCCACGAAGTGCAGTACCAGGCAGGCCCGGTATTCGACCGGTACCTGCCGCAGCGCCTGTTGCACGCATTCAGTATCGGGCAAACTGCTGCGGTATCCTGGTTCGGGCGGGGGTTTCCGCCAGTCTTCGAAGGAGATGAAAGCCAGCAGCCTTTGCCGCCGCCGGTGCTGGAGGGCGTTGTTAGTGGCGATGCGGTAGAGCCAGGCCTTGAGATGCAGGTCAGCGTTGGTCTTGAGAATGGCCTTATAAGCCTGGATAAAGGTGTCCTGGGCCAGGTCCCGCGCCAGCTCGTAGTCGCCTGTCAAGCGGCACAGGTAGCGAAAAATAGGCGTCTGGTAATGCTCCACGATGCCGGCGAAGGCATCGGTATGGCCCGCCCGTAGGGCCGCCACCAGAGAAGTTACTTCCAGCCGTGCTATCGCTTCCATCTCCTGCTCTATAACTACTGTAATGCTCGAGAGGGGGAAAAGCGGACGGTTCGGATCGATGGGATATGATCGATGATTCAGGCATTGCGACGAAGATTCATATCAGGAGGTTATCAGGATAATTTTAACACAGCAAAGCAAGATAGGAGGAATAGTATTCTCTGAGGTTTTAAAGGTCTGGGCGGTCCCATGATGATTGGTGCTTGTAGCTGGTGGTTTGGGATTTTTCCTTGCTGCGGTCCTAACGTCCAGCCCAGTTGACAGGCGCTCACCGACTCTTTAAAATATTAACGGATATTAATCCAAAGCCTGGTTCTAATTTTACGGCGCCAAGGAGGCGATCTTTTTTGACCCACGTAACAGCGGGTGACAACGAAAGTTTTGAAAGCCTGTTGAAGCGTTTTAACAAGCGCGTGCAGCAGGACGGTATTCTCGCCGAGATCCGGCACCGGGAATACTTCGAAAAGAACAGCATCAAGCGGAAACGCAAGGAAGCAGCCAAGCGGCGCAAATCCGCCAAGGCGGCCACTACCAGAACATCAACTAGATAAAAGAGGGCTGGTACCTCATCGTGGAAGCTGAACTTAAGACCAAACTAAATAACGACCTTAAGACGTCCCTGCGCGCCGGCGAGAAGTTGAAACTGACTGTTATCCGCACCATCCTGGCCTCGATCAAGAATGCCGAAATGGCCCGCCAGGAAAAACTGATGGCCGGTTTCCTCAAGGAACACCTGATCGCTGCCAGTGATGACGAGGCGGCCCGCCAGGCAAAACTGGATGAAATCGCCCGCGAAGTAGAGCGCATTTCGCCCCAGATCCAGCTCAATGACGGGGATATCCTGGCCGTCATTGGGAAAGAAGCCAAACAGCGGGAGGAAAGCATCGCGGCCTATAACGCCGGCAGCCGGCCCGACCTGGTAATCCAGGAAGAGGCGGAACTGGCGATCATCAAGACCTACCTCCCTCAGCAGGCTTCCCGGGACGAAATCATGAACATCGCCAAACAGATTATCGCCGAGGTCGGGGCCCAGGGGCCGCGGGATAAGGGCAAGGTCATGCCGAAAATCATCGCCCAGCTCAAAGGGAAAGCCGACGGGCGGGAAATCAATGAGGTGGTATCCGAACTACTCAAATAACTGATGATGGCGAGACGGGACATAAAACAAAACACCGGCATCAAAAGGATAACCGCAGAGGGGCATAATGCCCCTCTTAATATTATTAAAGCAGAGGGGTCCGCCCATGCATCGTATTGAGATCAATCTGAAAAACGGTTTGCCCGACGCGCGCGGCCAGGGACTGGTCAAGGATGTCGCCGACCTCGGCATTACCTCGGTCAGCGGCGCCCGCGTCATCGATGTCTACTGGTTGAATGCCGACCTCAAGGACAGCGAAGTGGAGATGCTTTGCCGGGGCCTCCTGGCCGACCTGGTGACCCAGGAATACCGCTACTCCAGCGGCACCCCCATCACCACCAGCAAGTATGCCATCGAAGTGGCCTATAATCCCGGGGTGACCGACCCCGTGGAAGACTCCACTATGAAGGCTATCCGCGACCTGGGGCTCGAAAATATCAAGGCTGTCAAGACCGGTAAGCTGTACCTCTTAGAAGGCAGCCCGACCCCGGCCGAACTCAACGAGATATCGCAGCGGCTGCTGGTCAACCCCATCATCCAGCACGCGGTGGAGAGCGGCCGTTTCGCTTTCCCGGAGAACCCCCGTTATGAATTCCGGCTGAAGCGGGTCGGCGTCCTGGATGCCGACGAGTCCGCCCGGACCAAGATCAAGCGGGAATACGGCTTTACCACCGAAGAATTGAAGGCAGTGACCGATTACTTCAACAAGGAGAAGCGGAATCCCACTGATGCCGAGATCGAGACCATCGCGCAGACCTGGTCGGAACACTGCGGCCACAAGACCATTAAGGGCAAGATCTCGTTCCAAGGCAAGGTGATCGACAACCTGTTGAAGAATACCATCGCCAAGGCGACGAATGAATTAAACAAGCCCTGGTGCCTGAACGTGTTCAAAGACAATGCCGGGGTGATCGATTTCGACGGCCGCTGGGCGGTCTGTTTCAAGGTGGAAACGCACAACCACCCCTCCGCCGTGGAACCCTACGGCGGGGCCTCGACGGGGTTGGGGGGCGTGATCCGCGACCCGTTGGGAACCGGCCTCGGGGCCAAGCCTATTCTGAATACCGATGTTTTCTGTTTCGCTCCACCGGATTACCCGTATGAAAAACTCCCCAGGGGCGCCCTGCACCCGCGGCGGCTCTTCAAAGGGGTGCGCGCCGGTGTGGCTGATTACGGCAACCGCATGGGCATTCCCACCGTCAACGGCGCCGTGCTGTTCGATGACCGCTACGTGGGCAACCCCCTGGTTTACTGCGGCACCGTCGGGCTGATGCCGAAAGAGATGAGTGCCATGGGACAGCAAGCCAAGGGCGACCTGGTAGTCCTCATCGGGGGTCGGACGGGGCGGGACGGCATCCACGGTGTGACCTTTGCCTCGGAAAAGCTGACCCAGGAATCAGGAGAGGTCTCTTTTACCGCGGTGCAGATCGGCAACCCCATCGTGGAAAAGAAATTCATGGATGTGATGCTGAAAGCCCGGGACCTCGGGTTGTACCACCGGGTCACCGACTGCGGCGGCGGCGGCTTGTCTTCCGCCGTGGGCGAAATGGGGGAATCGACCGGGGTGCGGGTACAGCTGGACAAGGTGCCGCTGAAATATGCCGGCCTTTCCTATACCGAGATCTGGATCTCGGAAGCCCAGGAACGTATGATCCTGGCGGTACCACCGGAACATGTGGAGGAACTGCTCAGACTCTTTGAAAGTGAAAATGTCGAAGCCGCCGTCATCGGTGAATTCACCGGCGACCGCCGGCTGCAGCTATATTACCAGGACAAACTGGTCTGCGACATGACTATGGACTTCCTGCATCACGGACACCCGCAGTTCAAGCTGCAGGCCGCCTGGACCAGGCCGCAGTTCCCCGAACCAGACTTTGCCTGCCCGGCCGACCTCAAGACCGACCTCTTACAGGTCCTCGGGGCCTGGAACGTGTGCAGCAAGGAATGGGTAGTGCGGCAGTACGACCACGAAGTTCAGGGCGGCAGCGTACTCAAGCCGCTGGTCGGGGTAAATAACGACGGGCCGGGCGATGCCGCGGTGGCCCGTCCCCTGCTGGACTCCGATATGGGCATCGCCGTTTCCAGCGGCATTTGCCCTAATTATGCCGATATCGACCCGTACTGGATGGCGGCTTCCGCCATTGACGAAGCCCTGCGGCAGATCATCGCCGTCGGCGGCAACCTGGAGAAATTAGCCGTGCTGGACAATTTCTGCTGGGGCCGCGCCGACCGGCCGGAAATGCTGGGCGCCCTGGTCAAAGCCTGGCAGGCCTGCCACGATATGGCCCTGGTTTATGAGACCCCCTTCATCTCCGGGAAGGACAGCCTGAACAACGAATTCGAGGCCGACGGTAAGCCCATCGCCATTCCCCATACCCTGCTGATTTCAGCCATCGGCGTGATGCCTGACGTCAAGAAGGCCGTATCCATGGACCTCAAAGAAGCGGGCAACGCCCTCTACATCGTGGGCGAGACCTGTGCCGAACTGGGCGGTTCCGAGTATTTCAAAGCAAAAGGCTTCACCGGCAACCGCGTCCCCCGGGTCGACCCGGTGAAGGCGCGGGCTGCTATGCTGCGGCTGAGCAAAGCCACCGCCAACGGCTGGGTACGGGCCTGCCACGACTGCAGCGACGGGGGATTGGGCATCGCCGCCGCCGAAATGGCATTCGCCGGGGGATTAGGCCTGGAAATCGACCTGAAGCAGGTCCCGCTGGGGGAAACCATTAACCGCGACGATTACATCGTTTTTGCCGAGTCCAACAGCCGCTTCCTGGTGGAAGTTGCCCCGGCGCACCAGGCCGATTTTGAAAAAGTGATGGCCGGTTCCAGCTGCGCCTGCATCGGCCGGGTCAACGAGACCAAAAAGTTGACCATCAAAGGGCTCCAGGGTAAAACCGTAGCCAGCGCGGCCATCAGCGATCTGAAGGAAGCCTGGCAGAAACCATTGCGATGGTAGGGAACAGACGATGACAAAAAGCACGAAAAGTAAAGTAAAAACACTGATCCTCCGGGCACCCGGGACCAACTGCGACCAGGAGACGGCTTTCGCTTTTGAAAAAGCAGGCGCGGAGACCGATGTCCTGCATGTCAACCGGCTCATCAACCGTGATGAAAAGCTGGCGGATTACCAGATCGCGGTGCTGCCGGGCGGATTCTCCTACGGCGATGACATCGCCGCCGGCAAAGTCATGGCTAACGAACTCAAAGTCAAACTCGGCGACGACATCCGCAGATTTATCGAGAAAGGCGGCCTTATTTTAGGCATCTGCAACGGTTTCCAGGTACTGGTGCGGGCGGGCTTTCTACCCGATCCCCTGGACGGAGACACCGCGCACGTTACCCTGACCAATAACGATTCCGGTAAATTCGAATGCCGCTGGGTCGATATGCAAGCCACCAAGAAAAGCAACTGTGTTTTCACCCGCGGCATGGAGCTGATCGCCCTGCCCGTCGCCAACGGCGAAGGCAAGCTGGTAGCCGATGCAGCCACACTGGCCAAACTCAACGTTGTCCTGACTTATTGCGACGCGGCCGGGAAAGCGAATCCCGGCTACCCAGCCAGTCCCAACGGTTCGCTGCAAGACATTGCCGGCATCGCCGACAGTTCCGGCCGTGTTTTCGGGTTGATGCCCCACCCGGAACGCTATATCACGGGCACCCAGCACCCGCAGTGGACGCGCCGCGGCATCAGGCCGGAGGGCGACGGTTTCCTCTTTTTCAAGAATGCCGTCGAGTGGGCGCAAAAACTATGATCCGGGCGGGCAGTGGAATTACCCCTTAGTCCGGAAAAGTGCCATTTCTATCCATTTCGGCCGGACTGGTAGACAGCGGCCGGATATAATGGTATATTATCAACCAATTTTACATCAAGACTTTTGGCTCGTTTCCTTGCTTTGGCCAGTCTTGTATGTTATCATTATGTTAGCTTAAATGACCAGTGAAAAAGGAAAAGCGCTCGACCTAGCCATCAGCCAGATCGAAAAAAGATTTGGTAAAGGTGCAATCATGAAGCTGGGAGAAGCGGCGGCGATGGCGCCGACCGAATCAATTCCCAGCGGTTCACTATCTCTGGACATCGCCCTGGGGATAGGTGGGATTCCTCGCGGGCGGATCACCGAAATATTCGGACCGGAGTCTTCAGGTAAAACCACACTTGGTTTACATACCATCGCTCAAGCACAAAAACGGGGGGGGATTGTAGCATATATCGATGTCGAACACGCCCTGGACCCGGCTTATGCCGGTCGTATCGGCGTTAAGGTTGAAGATATGTTGATATCGCAACCGGATACCGGGGAACAAGCCCTGGAAATCGTCGAAGCCCTGGTGCGTAGTGCCGCCATCGACATTATCATTGTGGACAGTGTTGCGGCACTGGTGCCTCAAGCCGAGCTGGAGGGACAAATCGGGGACACACACGTGGCGCTGCAGGCCCGGCTCATGTCACAGGCCTTGCGGAAACTGGCCGCCGCCATCGGGAGAACGAATACCGCAGTGATATTTATCAACCAGTTAAGGGAAAAGGTCGGCATCGTCTTCGGCAATCCGGAAGTGACGCCCGGCGGCCGGGCACTTAAGTTCTATAGTTCGGTACGGATTGAATTGAGGCGAAGCGAATCGATCAAGCAGGGCGATGTAATTGCTGGGAACCGTGTTAAAGCCAGAGTAGTGAAAAATAAGGTTGCACCGCCTTTCAGGACAGCCGAGTTTGATATCATGTTCGACCACGGCATCAGCCTGGAAGGTTGTATTATCGATCTGGGTGTCGAGTTGGGGCTGTTGACTAAATCCGGCGCTTTCTTTTCATACGGGGATGTTCGCCTGGGGCAGGGACGGGAAAATGCCCGCCAATTTCTGGTCGAACATCAGGATATTGCCCAGGAAATTGAGCAGCGGATTAGAGCTTCAGCAACCGCTCGTACAGAAAATGCCCGTGACTGATTCCTTCATCTGAAGGGAAAGTCCGGTCCCGGGATAACAACCGGGTCCGCTGAATAAGAGCGAATTAAAAGCTGGGGCTTTAAGCCTCAGCTTTTGTTGTTTTGTAAGGAAATTATATGGCTCGGATCACCGCCCTAAAGCGGAAGAAAGGTAAAGTAGATATCTTCCTCGACGGGGAACTGGCCGGCAGCCTGTCGGCTGCCCTAGCCGCTGCCGAGGGTTTAAAACCGGACCGGGAATTAACCCGGGCAGAAGTTGATGCTTTACTAAAGCGTGACCTTTTTCAGCGCGGCCTGGATACCGCCGCCCGCTATCTCACGCTGCGCCCCCGCAGCGATGCCGAGATCCGCAGTAAACTACAGTCGCAGGGCTATGATATCACCACGCAAAACCGGGTTATCGAAACCCTGACAAAGAAGGGTTTGCTGGATGACAACGCCTTTGCAGCCTACTGGGCAGAGAACCGTGATTCTTTCAGCCCACGCAGCCGCAGCCTGACCCGAAGCGAACTGCAGAAAAAAGGGGTTGCGAAAGAGGTTATCGAAAAGGCCGTGGGAGATATGGACGACGCTGTCAGCGCCTACCGGGCAGCCTCCCGCCACGTGAAAAGCATGCGCTGGGCTGACGGGGAGCAATTCCGGCGTCGCCTCGGCGGGTACCTGGAACGGCGCGGTTTCAGTTACGGAGTGATCAACACCACTTTAAAGAAAGTGTGGAAAGAAATCAGCAGCGAGCAAATTAACGATACCGGAAATCCGGATTGGTAATATTTTATTTAAGAACCGACCTGAAGGAGGGGAGGTGATAACTTGCCACAAACAGGACTAGGCAACTTAATCTATTATGTAGCGCTGGGAGCTATCTTTTTCATAGGCCTGATCGCCGGCGGCGCCATTATCTTTTTCGGACGGCGGATGACGATCAACCGCCAGTTACGGGTGGCGCAAAGAAAAGCGTCACGTACCGTTGCCGAAGCTAACGAGCAGGCGAAAGAAATTATGCGTGAAGGCCGAATAGAGATCGACAAGATCCGGCAAACCAGTGAAAATGAAGCCCGCCAGCGGCGCAATGAACTCCAGCGCCAGGAAAACCGGCTCAATTCCAAGTCGGAGAACCTGGACCGTAAGCTGGAAAGTGTAGAACAACGGGAACGCAATCTGAACAACAAGGAAAAAAGCATCGATTCCATCCGGGCGGAGTTGAACGACATCAAGGAAAAACAGTTGAAACAACTCGAAATCGTATCCGAGATGTCAACGGAAGATGCCCGCAAAATACTGAT
>CAZSHH010000110.1:0-8998 GCA_964606525.1 uncultured Dehalococcoidales bacterium | reverse complement strand
GTTTCGGCGGCGGGCGCGAGGACGTCTGGGAGCCGGACGAGGACGTCTACTGGGGCAGTGAGGACACCTGGCTGGGAGATAAACGCTATTCCGGTGAGCGGGATCTCGAGAATCCGCTCGCTGCCGTGCAAATGGGACTGATCTATGTTAACCCAGAAGGACCGAATGGCCAGCCTATTCCTTCTGCGTCTGCACACGATGTTCGCGAGACTTTCGCCCGCATGGCTATGAACGATGAAGAAACCGTTGCACTCATCGCTGGCGGGCACACCTTCGGTAAGACCCACGGCGCCGGCCCGGCGACTCATGTTGGCCCGGAGCCCGAAGCTGCCCCTATCGAGCAGCAGGGGCTCGGTTGGAAGAGCAGCTTCGGCACCGGCAAAGGCGGCGATACGATCACCAGCGGTCTTGAAGGTGCCTGGAAGCCGAATCCAACCAAATTTGACTTGGGTTATCTAAGGATCCTGTTCAAATACGAGTGGGAACTTCTTAAGAGTCCGGCCGGGGCTTATATATGGTTGGCCAAAGACGTGGATGAAAACGATATGATCGTTGATGCCCATGACCCGTCGAAAAAGCATAGGCCGATGATGACCACTGCCGACCTGTCGCTAAAGTTTGACCCTGTATACGAAAAAATTGCCCGGCACTATCTGGCAAATCCTGCGGAATTCAAAGATGCCTTCGCTCGTGCATGGTTCAAATTGACACACCGGGATATGGGGCCAAGGTCGCGCTATCTCGGCCCGGAAGTTCCTGCTGAAGAACTCATCTGGCAGGACCCCATCCCCGCTGTCAATCACCAACTGATTGATGAGAAAGATATCGCTGCCCTCAAGGAAGAAATTCTTAAATCAGGCCTGTCTATATCGGAACTAATTTCGACCGCCTGGGCATCGGCGTCCACTTTCCGCAGCTCGGACAAGCGCGGCGGGGCTAATGGTGCCCGTATTCGCCTGGCGCCGCAAAAGGATTGGGAAGTCAATCAGCCTATCCAGTTGGCAAAAGTACTGAAAACGTTGAATGGCATCCAGAGCAAGTTCAACGAAGCGGCCGCCGGCGGTAAAAAGGTATCATTGGCTGACTTGATCGTTATAAGTGGATGTGCGGCGGTAGAAGCGGCGGCAAAGAAAGCCGGATACAACGTGACGGTTCCTTTCACCCCGGGGCGTATGGATGCTTCTCAGGAGCAGACCGATGTGCCCTCCTTCGCTGTGCTCGAGCCGAAAGCGGACGGCTTCCGCAACTACCAAAAAACTAGATATTCTGTTTTGGCTGAAGAGTTGTTGGTTGATAAAGCACAATTGTTGACGTTGACCGCTCCCGAGATGACAGTACTCATTGGCGGCATGCGCGTATTAGATACCAATTTCGGACAGTCGAAGCACGGCGTCTTCACCAGGCACCCCGGATTATTGACCAATGACTTCTTTGTGAACCTGCTTGACATGGGAACAGAGTGGAAAGCGAACTCGGCAGACAAAGACATCTTTGATGGCTGTGATCGGGCGACTGGCGAACTCAAGTGGACTGGTACACGCGTCGATCTGATCTTCGGTTCAAATTCCCAACTCCGGGCTCTTGCCGAGGTCTATGCTAGTTCGGACGCTCAGGAGAAGTTTGTCCATGACTTTATCGCCGCCTGGGACAAGGTGATGAACCTGGACCGCTTTGATCTCAACAGGCCGTAACTTAAACGTTTTCATCGGCTTTTATAGCCTGCGCTGATATGATGGCGGCGTTTCAATACAATCTGAAACGCCGCCATTTCTTTTACGGCTGCATCGCACCGAAAAGCACCAGCCAGGCTAGAATAGACTTGGCCACCAGGCTCAATACAATGTATGTCCTTTCCCCATACAGGTAATCTTTCCATTTCCCTATCCTTTTATATTGGAGTACCATATTGATGGGGAAAGTATTGAAAGCGACAAAATAGGTCGCCACGATCGCCCAGACGAACCATGGCACCTTATCGAAATTACCGGTGCCGAACATGTAGATCAGGATCACGATCCACGGCGCGATGCCGGCAATCGAACCCCAAACAAACGGCCCCCAATTGACACGGGACTTTTCCCGTCCTGAATTTAGCTGTTCCATGACCAGGCCAAACAGGTTCATCGCGGCATTTACAATAAAGATTAGCAGCAGCGAAGCGATGTCGTAAACCCCGAATAAAGTGGCAATGAGCACGATCATGATCGAAGAACTGAAAGCGTATTCGAACCAGCGGAACTTGTTGATACCTTGCTGTAGATCAGCGAAATAGCGTTTACTCATCAACACGATCAAACCATGAGCTACCGCCGATATCAGAAGGAATGCGGCTACCAGGAAACCAAAAGGCAGTTTAAAGAGCTCGCGGCTGGTCGTTTCTAACGATTGCGTCGCTGTATTATAAGTGATATAAAACTGGATTATCGTAGGCTTAAATTCGGCGATCTTTTGTATCACCGTTCCAGCCAGGGTGGCCATAACTACCGCTTGCACCAGGTGCAGAATACCCATGATCAGGTTGAACCGCTTTAGTTTCTGCAGGGATTGCTCCATATTACCTCCACACGTATTCTCTTACTAAATACCTGTTTGATAAAAACTTAATATAATTATATTCGTTTCCCCTCAAATGATTAGTTTGATAATCGTGTTAGGAGGATTGGCGCTGTAGTACGAATCCCCTCGGCTCCACTTTTGTGCTATTTTCATGTTACATTTTGTTCCATTTCCAAGCTGTAATTACAGAAAGTCCGTGTGTTTCTTGACTTATCTCATTTTTCAGTAATAGACTTTTGCCATGCGGGAGGGTTATTGCCCTCCCGCATGGCATTATTAAGATTAATTCAGGAAACTGCATCAGTCCGTTACATATTCATCATTTATGTGTATTTGGATATTACCACCGGGAATCCAATCTTGGTTTCTTAACGTATACCAACCCGTTGTTGGTGGTCCCGGAGGGGTCCATGTGGAAATGAAGGAAGCGTAGAGTTGAAAACCATCTTTCGCTGCCCCAGGTTCGCCGCCGTCTGTAAGAATCCACCAATTAAACATGGTATAAGCATCGTAATGAGCACTCGTAAAGATTTCTGCGACTTTGACTCCATCTGTTTCATAGAAGTATGAGTCCAGGATAGCGTAAGAGGTATATTTTCCTGTAACGCGGTCTTGATAACTCATATGGCCGACAGTAGTCCCGTCTTTCAGTTGTTGTACAAGGAATGATAATTGCGCCTGGTTGAATTCATCTTTGACTTTGGAGTTACTGCCACCCCAACTAACCCAGGCTACCGGCTTATTATCGCCGGGATCTTCTGGTTCTGCAGCCATCGCCGAGGCGACCGCTGTCACCATCATTACAATGGAGAGAGTGAGTGCAATTGAAGTGAGGTACAATTTATTCATTTCTTTTCTCCTTTTCCTTTTGTAGTATGGAAACTATGTTCATGTCTATGCCATTAGTTTTGGATTATCACATTGACCGAACCTCCTTGCTTGTCCGGGATAGCCCTCCCCTCACAAGTCACCGATAATAGTTGTAGACCTAGTCTGGATAGTGTGTGCAATAGCCCGTAGAGGGTAGCCTGGTCACGAACTACTCCGCTTATCACTGTCTCATCCCGGGTTGTATGCACGATGGCCAGACTACCCAGCCAGTCAGACCAGTCCTTGTCGATTTGCCCTTTGATGCGAATCTCGATCGTTTGCATGGCCACCTCCATACCTTGAGGCTAACATGGCAGGGACATGGTGTAATCAACCGAAAGATTGAGCCGGTGGTTGGTTCTTAATAATTGGATGAGGACATACGTGGTTACTGGTGATAGCGGCTGAAAAGTAGTATTACGGAACTACTGCTAGATGAGTTTGAGTTCACGGGCACGGGCGATTGCTTGAGTCCGGTTCCGGGCTCCCAGTTTTTGGGTGATATTGTGTATGTGTGACTTGGCTGTGCTCAAGCTGATGATAAGTTTCTCGGCTATCTGGTTGTTCGATAGACCGGTAGAGGCTAACTGCAGGACTTCAAGTTCACGTAGACTTAGAAATTCTGATGTCCGGGGAATAGGTACACCTTTCCCCTTTTTTACCTGACGCTGTTGTTCTTCGGCTTCAATAATGGTCACTAGCTTGCGGGCAAATGCCGGTTCGATATTCTGAGAGAATGCCTGTTTTAATAATGGTACTATCTCCGCACCTATATCAACGAAAACGCGGATAGCGTTGGCGGATTTGCAGATGGACAAAGCTTCGGATAAACAGTCCAATGGATTATCCGGTCCGAGTGAGTCCAGAGCTTGAATTATCCTGATACATGCTACCGCTGCCAGGTTTTTCTGTTTTTGATATTGTTCTCGTAGGGTTTCGGCTTTTACTGCCACCACTTTTCTGTCCTTCTTCGACCAGAAAAGACGTACCACGGAAATGGAGACAGTCAATAGTTGTAGAATATCAGACTCTGCCAGGTCGCCAATCAATCTGGATGCAGCCTCTTTTTCGCCCAATAACAGAGTAATAGCGGCATGATTGGCAGCACTGGTCGCCTGACTGCTGGCACTGAAGCTACGCCTGGACCGAAGAAAGTCGGCGTCCTGCAGTGTTTTCAGGGCTCCATCAAAGTCTCCTGATGCGGCCAGTGTCCGCGCCAGGCTAAAATACGCATTTTCCAGTCCCCAATTTTTAGATAGTTGAGATAGTTCAACCGCCTGCTGAATTTGTTTGACCGCCGCAGCTAAATCGTTCCATTGGTAATACATGCTACCAAGTCCTAAATGAGCCATCCCGGTAGCAGGGTCTTCGCCGGCTAATTCTATAACCTGTTTATAAGTTTCGACAGCCTCATAAAGCTTCCCCTGTCCGAATAAAGCAGTTCCCAACCATGTGAGTGACTGAACTATATTTGAGGCCTGGCCGACGTGCTGGAATAACTCTGCTGATTTTCTGAGAAAAGACTCAGCTTCATTATTCCGGCCTTGCAAAGAAAGAGTTGCCCCTAACACTACAGATGCGACAGCCTGCTCGTTAAAGGCGCTTGTATCCGATAATGACAGTGCTTTCTGGGCATATTCTTCAGCATGAGGGATATCCCCTTTACCTAATGCTATACTAGCACGGAGATTAGCAATACTTCCCTTTAAGTAGCTGCCTTCCGTGGTTACTGTGTCCAGGTAATCAAGGCATCTTTCGGCAGTAACGTATTGACCGGTTCCTTCCAGTGTCCAGATATAATTGATGTAGCGTTCTATGTTAGTACGCAATATATCTTCAGGTATCCGTTGTAGCCAGTTGAGAAGTGTCTGAGTCCTCATTAACGGCACTAAAACATCCGAGCGACCGATGAGTGCCATGGCTCTTGCCCAATCTTTGGCTGCCAGGGCATGATTGATGGCACTATGGGGTAGCTTATTATCCTGGTACCACTGGCTGGCCTTCCGGTGTAACTCCGATACCGTTTCTTTTCCATATTCCAAGTCCAGTTGGTGTCTTAAGAGTTCAGCAAAGAGGTGATGGTAGCGGTACAATTCTCTCGACTCATCTAGCGGTATAATGAATAAGTTGGCTTTCTCCAGATAAACAAGCGTTCCATCTCCGCCGGTCCGTTGCGTCACCGCATCGCATAAAGGCCCGTTGAGCCCATCAAGTATCGATGTCTTCAAGAGAAAGTCACGTAGTAAAGTAGGCTGTTGCCGGAGTACTTCGTCCATCAGGTAATCCATGACGTAACGTTGGCTGCCGGTGAAAGCGGCAATGGACTGTTTGATGTCTTTCTGCTTACCCAGTGAGAGGGCAGCCATTTTGAGTCCTACCACCCAACCTTCGGCACGGGTATTAATAGCTCTTACATCCTCTGGAGACAGTTCCAGCCCTAATAAAGTCTGGAGTAAGCTGGAGGTTTCCTCCCGGTTGAAACGAAGGTCGTCTGCACCGATTTCCAGTATGACACCTTTACCCCGAAAACGTGCCAGCGGCAATGGGGGATCTTCACGCGTAGCTATGACCAGATGCATTTTCGGTGGCAGGTGGTCGAGGAGAAAGGTGATACCCTTATCGACTGTTTCGGACTCGATAACGTGATAATCATCGAGGACAAAAACGAAATCTTCCTGGACATCAGCAATATCGTTAACTAAAACCGTCAGTGTCGATTCGATGGGTACGGGCTGGGAGGAGTGTAGGAGAGATAAAGCTTTCTCGCCGATAGAGGGGGAGAGTTTTCGTAATGCGCCGATAAAGTAATCCCAGAACCTGGCCGGGTCGTTTTCGGCTTCTTCGAGAGAGAGCCAAGTGGTGGGCACTCGGTTTTCCTGAATCCACTGGCTGAGGATAGTGGTCTTACCGAAGCCGGCGGGAGCAGAGACAAGCGTGAGTCGGTTATTCAAGACATCTTGAAGTTGCTGCATCAGACGTGGTCTGACAACTAGGCTGGGTGAGACTTGGGGGATAAAGAGCTTGGTTGCCAACAACATGGTTTCCATGTTATTTACTCTTACTTATTTATCTATCTTGTCAAAATTCATAGGTGAGGCTATTATATCATCGTGCATCATGCCTGTCATTAAGTCGCATCAATAGAGGAGTGTATGCAGTGATGAAGGCGAAAAATGTGTGGTTATTATTTATCTGTTTTTTTAACATAACAATCCTGCTTGTCGCCTGTAACTCGGTATCCACCACTACATCCATTCTTGGGAAAACTACTACTTCATCAATTTCATCTCCAACAGAAACAGCGACTACACCACGATCGGAACAACCGGTGTACGGTGACACACTCACGCTATTACCACTTTCTGATATCAGTATTTTTGATGGAATCGCCAAGGGGCAGGCATTAGGTTTAGCTGCGCAACTCGCCCGTGACGAATATCTGGGTGCGGACTGGACACGGGGGGCTGCCGGCACCGGTGAATTCAACTGGGGACCTAATTCATCACCTGCCCCCGATACCTGTACGGGTATCCTGGCAGAAAGTTGGACGATACCGGAACTGGGCAAAGTAGTCTTCAAAGTCCGTCGCGGCGTTCACTGGGCATTGAATCCCAACAGTGAAGCCAGCCGGTTAATGAATGGGCGTGAGGTTACGGCTGATGACTGGATAGCCACATTCAACTATGCGATGAGTCCTCAGTCCAGTTTAAGGTACTTTATTCCTCAGTTGTATGGAACGGCGACCATGGAAAAGACCGGTCCGTGGGAGGTGACTTTGAAAACCCCCATTGACCCGTTGGTTGGGTGGAGCTGGTTGGCATTGGGGGGACCATTCCCACCTGAAGTTATCGCTAAATATGGCAATATGCAGGACTGGCATAATTTTGCCCATACCGGACCGTTTATGATTACCGATTATGTTGCAGGAAGCTCCGCCACATTGACACGTAATCCTAACTACTGGGAGAGAGATCCCATAGGTCCGGGAAAAGGTAATCAGTTGCCTTACCTGGATAAAGTCAAGATGCTCGTTACCACCGATATTTCCACCATGATTGCTGCCTTACGGATAGCTAAAGTCGACTTCTTCGCGGGTGTCCCGGCGGAGGAATCCAAGATATTTATTGATTCCTATCCGGAGTTAAAATATTCATCCTATGTCGCCGGTAACCCGATAGGCATTGCCATGAGATTGGATAAATCGGACTTACCTTATAAGAACAAAAAGGTGCGTCAAGCACTGATGTTGGCTACCGATTTCAGTAGTATAAAGAATGAATATTATAGCGGCATGGCCGATATACTTAGTTTCCCTGTTACCAGTGAGTCTAAAGAAGCATACGTACCTCTTGAAGAGATGCCGGAATCGGCACAAGCGCTCTATAGGTATAATCCGGATGAAGCTAAGGCTCTATTGGCTGAGGCTGGCTATCCCGATGGCTTCACGGTAAAGATGGTCTTATGGAATGGTGCAGACTTTCCTGATTTGGCTTCTGTTTTAAAAGAGATGTGGGCTAAAACTGGTATCAATCTAGTACTCGAGCCTAAAGAGTTAGGAGCCTTCACGACTATTGCTTACTCGGGGTCATATGAGGAGTTGATTCTCAGTAATTTTCTCACAGGCTCTTTATACCCGAATTGCCTAAGTCTTGGCTACTTTAGGAATGGGAGTTTTGGGCATGTCAGCGATCCGGTCATAGACTCTGCCTCTAAAGAGATACAACAACACGTTATCATAGATATGCCGGAGGCAAACCGGAGGTTCCGAGAGTTGATACCTTATATCGTGGAACAAGCTTATTATCTACCCTTACCGAATGTATATGCCTACAGCCTGTGGTGGCCTTGGTTGAAGAACTATCACGGCGAAACACCCATCCAATTTGCTAAATACTGGTGGATAGACAGTCCCATGAAAAAAGAAATAACAGGAAGACGATAGCTCCTTGGCAACGGTACCAAAAAAATGCTGTTATTTATGCGTTGCTGGTGAGGATATATGCAACGCCGTAATTATTTGAAAAAAATAATGTATTAAACAGCTAGTACGATATATTGTTAAAAAGTGTTCATTTTAAATCAGATTATTGTAATAGGTTGAGAAAAAGTCATGGAGTGGTGGGCGGTACTTGAATCGAACTATTGACTTATGGAATGTCAATCCGGTGTCAATCCAGTGTCAATATGTGGTTAATTTGGTGTTGGTGAGCCGTGCATGATGAAAGGTAGAACCTATTCCAAGTCTTTCAGTTTATCGTTGAAGTTCAAGTCCCGTAAAATGGGCGGTACTTGACGGTAGACAGAACCGCTACATTTACGTTTGATTTAGAATTGACTTGATAAAATTCATTTAGCAATTGTATGGAAGCTTAGAATACTTTAACTAAATTGTAAGTATATTATGTGCCTTGTTTTCTCTTCAAGGTCTATCTCCTTCCGGTAATCTCTTCTTTGAGATCCTGGTCGATCCAACAATACTTGGAGAAACTTATTGGGTTTTCTCCGTAGTAGTTCTTCAGCCACGGCCACCACAGGGTATAGTTTTTCGGAGTCGGGGTTGGGATATAGTATG
>CAZSHH010000109.1:0-9234 GCA_964606525.1 uncultured Dehalococcoidales bacterium | reverse complement strand
CGGGAGCAAAACGTTCGACCTGGTTTTCGATGATTTCAGTCATATTGTGTGCAGAGCAATTAGGGACCCTGCAGTACGCCCAGGCGGTATGCTTCCCCGGTGGGGCGAGGCTCGGGTCAAATAAGCTCGGTTGGCCGAAGATAAGAAAGGGCTTTGCCGGGGTTTTCCCTTTCCACACACTATTCTCAGAATCGGTGATTTCTTCGAAAGTACCGCCAAGATGTACGGTAGCCGCTCGTGAACATCCCTCGGCCTTCCAGGGAACCGGCCCGCTTAATGCCCAATCGATCTTATAGATACCGGGTCCGTATGGATACTGCACCATCTTTTGATAATAGTCCGGGGCCAGCTGTTTACGGGCGATCTGAGCTACCTGCCGCGGAGTAACATCGAGAAATATGTAGTTGGCGGAGGGCAGATCATCCAGGGACGCCACGGGATAGTCAGTTATGATTTGCCCGCCCAGGTTCAGCAGGTAGCTCTGTAAAGCATCGGCAATCCTTTGTGAACCGCCCTTAACGACCGGCCAACCGGCGGCATGACCGGCGGCAGTAAAGATCAGGCCCACGGCCGCACTACCGGTTTGCCAGGTAGGCATCATGGCATGGGCTGACAATCCGGAAATCAAGGCTCTGGCTGGAATGGTACGGAAATTATGGTTGACCAACCGGTCGATCGATTGCATCGCTGCTGTCCCAAACCTGGCGAAAAGAACAGGGTCCTTAGGAAAATGCAGGGGCTGCAGCAGGTCGATGATCAATTTATCCCACCCGGCAACCAGGTACCGTACCATTTGCAGATAATGCTGCCGGTCCACCCCCAGGCTGACCGCGGTTTGTTCTACCGATCTTTCCAGGATGACTGCAGTCCCGTCATCGAGGGGATGGGCAAGTGGAGCAGGGGAGTGGATCCATGCTACCCCCAGTGAAGAAAGAGGAAGTGACCTGAAAAAAGGAGAAACAGCCCCCATGGGATGCACTGCTGCGCAGACATCATGTTGAAATCCTGGGAGGGTAAGGTTTGCGGAGCGTATCCCTCCCCCCACCGTGTCTTTAGCCTCAACCAATAATACCGACTTGCCTTGCCGGCACATGGTAATGGCGGCAGCCAGCCCATTGGGCCCCGCGCCGACGACCACCGCGTCGTATTCATTTTGTACCGTCATACTGTCCCCGGTTGCTTACCTGCGGCGCTGCCGTAGTTTTTTCCCCACCCACCATACCGGCGCCGACAATATCGTTCTTGCCTGGGCATTGTACCAGATGTTTCCTGCTTGTGACCATTGTAAACCGGGATCGATGCAGCGGGCTGCGACACTTACTTCAGCAGGTACTCTCAGGTATTTCGCCAGTGATTCCAGTACATGTTTCCATATCCTGATTTGCATTTCCGAACCCACCATGCGGAAAGCGAGTTCATATACCGGGTCATTAGCCCGGGCTAACCCCAGTATCTGGGCAGTTAAAGTATCTCCGCTGCGTTCGACACTGAAAGTGACCCAACCTGATTCCGGATGCCCCTGCGGCGTGATGAAGGTAAATGACTCCTCATCGGCATAAAGCACCATTACCCCCGTGGAAACCGGTCCGCCGGGGGTTGATGAATCGATAGCAATAATTTCACCCGGGACAATACCCCGGCTACCCGGGTAAAAGTGGTTATACTCCGGTTGGAAATAGGGGAATTCGCCCTTAAGGATACTGGTTATGTTTTCCGGCGATAAGCCGGGTTTAACGATCGGCAGCCGGTATCTTTTCTGCCACAACGCACCAAAGCCGTCGACTGGGCCTACGATACGGCGTCCCTTGATATTCATATTAATTGCTTCCGGGGGAAATTCCGGGACTGCTAAACGCGCCGCGGCAACACTCCAGTATTCGCTATCGATAGGGATTGTCGTCTTTATTGTTTCCAGTTCCCTGGGCAAAGCCGCCCCGGTAATTAATGCCGCTTCCTGTATATCACGGCACATCCGCAAGACATGATTCAGGTGCAACAGGTTAAACAGCTTGAAATGAGGCTCACTGATGCCGAAAGCAATGATGTCCTGGTTCCTTTTCCTGGCTGTGACACACAATTTTACCAGCATGCTGATTCCCAGGCCGTTGATTTGCTTCAGCTTGCCAAAATTTATCAACAGATTGCTTTTTTTATTTGTCTCCTGGGGCAGGATGGCATCAAGGAAGGGTTTTTCATCGGGGCTGAGTAATTTCTCAGGCATTTCGAAAAGGAAAGTATTCCCAGACAATCTTTGCATTTCATCACCCCCACCGGCGAAAGTACCATTGAATAGTCGGCGTTATTGTCTGAAATGATGTCTAATATACATTATAGAAAGTTGTTTTCTTACCGGTTTACGGCTTCGTGAAAAAGACGAAAAAAATATTGGGACTCTTCAGGACATAAATATAATAGGAGCAAATTTTAATTGGGCTTCAGTGCCGACGATAAAATCGGAAAATACCGCGCTATCTTAAAACAATTGCTGTCCAGCCAGCAGGTCGGCACATTGGCCACCCAGGACCGGGAACAACCTTACACCAGTTTGGTAGCTTATGCGGCAAATAAGGATTTGAAAACCGTTGTTTTCGTCACCGCCGGTGGTACCCGCAAGTATAATAATATTGTCAATAATAGTAAGGTTTCCTTCCTGGTCCACAACTTCGGCGGGGATATCCCGGACCTCAGCCAGTCGGTCGCGGTTACCATCTTGGGCACGGCCAAAGAAACTGCTCCGCAAGATAAAGACAACTTTACTAATTTATATCTGGTAAAACATCCTGATCTGGAAAATTTCGTCCGTCAGCCGGAGAATAAACTGGTTGTGATAACCGTGCTTGACTACATCATCGCCACTTTCCGTGAGACAAAACATATATCTGCACAGGATCTTTAGTACCCGTCGATCGATAAGCCGGAATTGAAGTGGTGCCGAGGAACAGAATCGAACTGTTGACACGCGGATTTTCAGTCCGCTGCTCTACCTACTGAGCTACCTCGGCGCAAAGGTTATTCTATCCAAGCCGAGTCTGGTTGTCAAACCCCCGCCTTGCCTGAGGCCGCCCCGCCAGGTTTAACAATAACAGGCCGGGAGGCAGGGCTATGAGAACAGGGGAGAGATCGTACAACCAGGGCAGCACCGGCAAAAAACCAAGCATGATATCAAGTCCCAGGATAACCGCTACGATGATCAGGAAGATCCCGTACAGGAGTGTCGTCCGCCTGAAACCTTTGATAAAAGGAGAACGGCGGGTTTTGAGAAAAGGGAAAGCCATGATAACGATAGTGACTAACATGGGCAGGAGGGCCAGTACGGCCAATACACCAAAACTGGTGGCAGCGCCCCGCCCCCCTTTGAATCCCAGGAAGACCGACCAGTTGTGTCCCGCGACCGCTGCCAACCCGGCTGCGATGACAACGATCAGAGACATGTCCAGGAGCATCGGCAGCACTACCGCCGCCACCCCTTTAAAAAAGTCCAGCACACCAACGGTAATACCCCAGCCTATACCCAGGCGGCGGATAGCGAAAGCAGTACCGATCCGCCCATCCCCTACCTCGGTCATATCGATGTCAGCCACCCAACGGCCGATAAAGTAAGCCCATGATACTGATCCCAGGCCATAAGCCACCAGTATCACAACTATTATCTTGAGGACCGTTAAATCCATCACATACTCCCTTATTGTCAGCCGATTGTAACATAATTCTCTATTCTTCCGGAAATGTCGTTCTGGGGCTATCTTCCATGCTAATGGGAAAGGCCATTATCATCTCTTGATAGACCACTCTTCAACTTTGTAGTACATTAATAAACAAACAAATATCTGGAGGTGGCCTATGGCAACACCAGCCAAGCAGCAGACCTGGAAACCATTAACCGCAGGTATTCTTATAATCATCGATGGCATTTTCACGATATTTGCTTCTTTCGGAATGTTTATCTTTTCTGCCCTGATATCCGCCGGTTCCACATGGGCCGACTTAAACGAAGTCGACCTTGGCATGAACCCGGACAGCGCCGCGATTATTTTCCTCGTCCTTGCAGTTATTGTCCTGGTCCTGGCCATCCTGGAAATCGTAGGCGGCATCTTTGCTGTGAAGAGGAAACTCTGGGGCTTGGCCCTCGCTGGCGCTATTGCTGCAGCCTTACCCGTTAATCTCCTGGGCATCCTTGCTATTATTTTCCTGGCAATGGGAAAAGATGAATTTATCTAACCTGTGGCTGTATAATATGCACCGCCGACGTTGCACTTCCCCCAGGGTCTGGTGGATCAAGAGGCATTCGCATGGCCCTCTTTTCTAAACCACCGGCGTTGCCTAATGACCGGAAACATGATTCCAACCCTAACCGGTATTTCAGCATGTCTCCTAACGTCTTTTTCCTGGGCCTGGTCAGCCTGCTGACCGACATCAGCAACGAAATGATTTTTACCCTGGTACCCCTGCTGCTGAAAAACATCATCGGCGCAAGTACCGGCGTCATCGGCTTAATCGGCGGCTTATCCGACAGCACTGAAGGCCTCTTCAAGATATCCAGCGGCTGGTTGAGCGACCGACTTAATAAACCGAAGCTGTTATCGGTGATTGGTTATAGTGTTTCCACGATAGCCAAGCCTTTTATGCTGCTGGCAGCTAATTGGGGCATTGTTACCGGTGTCCGGCTGGGCGATCGTATCGGCAAGGGCATCCGCACCGCCCCTCGTGACACCATGGTCGCCGAAGCCGTTTCCGCAGAACGGCGCGGCCTGGGTTTTGGCGTGCACCGGGCCATGGATACGACCGGTGCCGTCCTCGGCCTGGTCATATCTGCGGTAATCATATATCATTTCCAGGGTTCTGCCGTTACCCTGGCTCTACAGAGCTACCGGTGGATGATCATCGGCGGGATAATACCCGCCGTACTGGCCGTCCTGGTTCTACTGTTTTTTGTCCGGGAAAGAAGCGATACGCACGGAAAACCTGCCCCGCTGCTATTTTCTTTCCGGGAGCTGCACTCCGGTTTCGACTCCCGCTTTAAGTTGTTCCTCGTTATCATGGCCGTCTTTACCCTGGGCAACTCCAGTGATTTTTTCTTGATCCTCCGGGCGCAGAATATCGAGATACCGCTTATCCAGGTCATATCGATGCTGATCGTTTTCAACCTGGTCTATGCCGTCACCTCTTTACCTATGGGTATACTGTCCGACCGGTTGGGCAGGCGTAAAGTGATTGCCGCCGGCTGGCTGGTCTACGGACTGGTCTATCTGGGCTTCGCCCTGGCTTCGCAAGCCTGGCAGGCCTGGATTCTATTTGCAATTTATGGCATTTATTATGGTATGGTGGAAGGTGCCGGTAAAGCTTTCGTCGCCGACCTCGTCAAAATAGAAAAAAGGGGTACGGCCTACGGCCTTTATAACGGCATTCTCAGCCTGGTGCTGCTGCCGGCCAGCGTCATCGCCGGCCTGTTATGGGCAATCCACCCGGCGGTTACTTTCTATTTCGGTAGTGGTTTGGCGGTAATGGCCGTACTGGGAATCGTCTTCCTGATCAAAGAACCTGCAAAAGTACACTAATTCCATTCCCACGGAAGTGCCAATGCCATGTTGGCAGGATCGAACAATGACGGCCTGAAAAAACCTCTTTATGCCCAGAATGGGTATAATTCAGCCCTTATTTTCCGCATATTCATGGGCTTCATTTTCTTCCCGCGGGATATGAGTGAAAGTACAGCTTTCGAACTGCTGTTGGAGCTGCTTGACCTCGATATAAAAAGGCCGGATCCCGGCCGCTTTAACTTTATACTGACCGTTGACCTGGCAGACCAGTAATTCGGAATCGGACCGCAGGTCCACTTGCCGGGCAGCCAGCTTTTTAGCCATTTTCAAGGCGGCGATCACGGCCTTATATTCCGCCTCGTTATTGGTGGCATGGCCGATTGCCTGGGAGATGCACCCCACTACTTTACCCGCCCGATCCTTGATAACGGCGCCGATAGCGGCAGGGCCGGGGTTGGGACTGGCCCCGCCATCTGTATAAATAATCACGTTCTTCATTTTTCCTCATTTTGCGGATTACCAATCTGGAATTGTCATGCTAAACTTGGTTCCGGATCCAGTTTACGGAATCTCGAGCTTACGGCAGATAAAGGATACGGCCGCAGCTGCTGCACTGGACCAGTTTTCCACCCCGTACGTTCGCCAGTTCACCGGCGGGTAAAGCGATCCGGCAGCCCCGGCAAATACCCTGTTCCACTTTAGCCACGGCATATCCTTTCTGTTTACGCAGGGCCTGGTATATTTGCAGAACGGCCGGGTCAATACTGCGGACTGTTTCTTCTCTTTTACTCTTGAACTGGGTAATAAGCTGCGTTTCACTCTCGATTTTACGGTTGAGTTCGTCCTGGCGGGATTTCCATTCGGTTTCGATACGTTTGAACTCAGCTTCGGTGACGGCAACCTTACTCTTGCTGGCTTCGATTTGCTCCATCAGGTTTAAAGACTTGTCCTCGAGTTGTGTCCGCCGTGTTTTCAAGTTAACGATTTCCTGCTGCAGGCTGCTTAATTCTTTGGGTATTTTTATGCGGCCGCTGTACAGGTCTTTCTCCATGTCCTTAAGCTTTGCGCTGAGATCGTCGATCTCCCAGTCCAGTGCCCGCTGTTCCGAAGACAGGCTGTCGAAGCGGGCTTTTTCTTCCCCTGCTTTGCTGCGGGCACTGCGTAATGCGTCACTCCCGCCGAGTTCGGCCGTCATCTGCCAGACCGCTTTCTCCCGTGATTCGATCTGGAGGTCGATTTCCTGTAAATCGAATAGTTGCTTCGCAATAGCCATTTCAGTGCCTGTATTCTATAACATCATCCTTCCTCCCGCAACCACTAATATCATTAGTCCGGTAATGCCGCAGGGTGATATAATAACCGGGTTACTACCTGTTTCCGCCTGATTACAGGCTGGACTACAGGCTTAATCACGGGGAAAATATATGAGTAGAGCCAAACCTGTTTCACAAAGCCGGCGCAACATTTCCAGCAGTGATATCGAGGTCGGATCTTACCTGAAAAAAGCCCAGGAAAAAAGCGGCCAACAACCCGCCCCCAGCCCGGATTTGTCGCTGAATATCGAACGTGATTGTATCGTCGTGGTCGATTTCGGTTCCCAATACAGCTTATTGATCGCCCGGCGGGTCCGTGAATGTAATGTTTACTGCGAGATCGTGGCACACGATACTAACTGGGAGAAAATCAGCCATCTAAAACCACGCGGCATCATCCTGTCCGGCGGGCCGGCCAGTGTATATAGTACCGGGGCCCCGATGGCCCCATCATGGGTTTACGAAAAACACCTACCGGTGCTCGGCATTTGTTACGGCATGCAGTTGCTAACCCACCAGCTGGGCGGACAGGTCACTCCCGGCACCAGGCAGGAATATGGACATGCCGTCCTTTATCTCAGTGAGACGGACTCCCCTCTCTTCACCAGGCTGGCCAACCGGTTGACAGTGTGGATGAGCCACGGTGACCGCATTGACCGCCTGCCGGTTGGCTTTAAGTCATTTGCCTATACCGAAAATTCCCCGGTGGCGGTGATGGGCAACGGGGAAGGGATTTTCGGGCTCCAGTTCCACCCTGAAGTGATCCACACCCCGGAAGGGAAAAAGATACTGCATAATTTTGCCTATAACGTCTGCGGCTGCCGGGGCAACTGGACGGCCGGCAATTTTGTTACGGAAAGTATCGACCGGATACGGCAGCAGGTCGGCCGCGGTAAAGTCATCAACGCCCTTTCCGGCGGGGTTGATTCAGCAGTCGTCGCCACCCTGATCCATAAAGCGATTGGCGACCAGTTGACCTGTATCTTCGTCAATAACGGCGTCCTGCGCCGTGACGAACCTGAAGAGATGGCGGCAGTATTCAAGAAAAACCTGGGCATGGACATCCGGTATATTGACGCCACGGACCGGTTCCTGTCCCGGCTTAAAGGCGTGATTGACCCTGAAACCAAGCGCAAAGCTATCGGGGAAGAATTCATCAGTGTTTTTGAAGAAGAAGCCAACCAGATCGGCAGGGTAGATTTTCTGGCCCAGGGCACGCTATACCCGGATGTTATTGAAAGCGCTTCCAGCGGCTCCAGCACCGCGGCTAAGATTAAAAGCCACCATAATGTCGGTGGCTTGCCGGAAAAGATGCGGCTTAAGTTGATCGAACCGGTGCGCTACCTGTTTAAGGATGAAGTACGCCGGGTCGGCCTTGAACTCGGCATGCCGGAAGAAATGGTCTGGCGGCAGCCCTTCCCCGGCCCCGGATTGGCGGTACGCGTCATCGGCGAGGTTACCCGGGAGAAATTAGATATTTTGCGTTCTGCTGATGCGGTGGTTATGGATGAGATACGAAAAGCCAATCTCTATCATCAACTGTGGCAGAGTTTCGCCGTGCTGACTGATGTGCATAGCGTCGGCGTGATGGGTGATTACCGTACTTACGGCTACCTGGTGGCGGTACGCGCCGTCAACAGTGAAGACGCCATGACGGCGGATTGGGCACGGCTGCCCTACGATGTTTTAGGACGCATCTCCAATCGCATCGTCAATGAGGTTAAAGGCGTCAACCGGGTAGTCTACGATATCACCTCGAAACCACCTTCGACTATCGAGTGGGAATAAAGTTATGTCCTCATTGTTTTAATGTCATTACGAGATCCCGATTTTATGGAGACGAAGCAATCTCGCAATGACAGTTTACTCAATGTACTAAGGAGTGATATATGAAATTACTCGTGGTTGGCAGCGGCGCCCGTGAACATACCCTGGTCTGGAAGCTGGCCCGGAGCCCGAAGGTCAATGAGATATACGCCGCCCCGGGAAATGCCGGCATCGGACAGACCGCCATCAACCTGGGCATCAAGGCGACCGATTTTCTTGGACTGACTAAAGCCGTCCAGGAAAAACAAATCGACCTTATCGTGGTGGGGCCGGAAGACCCTCTCGCCCTCGGTATCGTCGACCATTTTCAGAAGCTGGGGATTCCCACCTTTGGTCCCACCCAGGCCGCCGCCCAGCTTGAAGCCAGTAAAGTTTTTTCCAAGGACCTGATGCAAAGATACGGCATCCCCTGCGCCAGGAGCACCAGTTTCAGTAATTTTGCCGAAGCTAAAGAATATGCCGTGCAAAAAGGGACGGCGTTATGGATCAAGGCTGACGGCCTGGCCGCTGGCAAAGGTGCGGTCTTTGCCGAGAATACCGCCAAAGCGGTCGAAATC
>CAZSHH010000108.1:0-9427 GCA_964606525.1 uncultured Dehalococcoidales bacterium | reverse complement strand
ATGGAAAAGGTGGACAATGAGCTGCGGGATGAAGGGTCGCGGCGGCTGATTGAATGGGAAAGGAAACTCCGGGAAGAAGCGGACAAACGAGCCCAGGAAATACTGGTCCAGGCCATCCAGCGGTCGGCTTCCGAGATCACAGGCGAATCGACCGTGGTTACGGTACCGCTGCCCAGCGACGAAATGAAAGGAAGGCTGATCGGCCGGGAAGGCCGCAATATCCGGGCACTGGAACAGGCGACCGGTGTCGACCTCATCGTCGACGACACCCCGGAAGCGGTAACCCTCTCCAGTTTCGACGGCGTACGGCGGGAGATCGCCCGCCTGGCACTCAATAAGCTAATCTTGAACGGCCGCATCCACCCCACCCGTATCGAAGAAGTGGTAGCTAAGACCAAGGAGGAGGTGGAAGCCTCCATTTACAGCGCCGGAGAGCAGGCCGCCTACCAGGTAGGCGTGCAGGGCTTACGCCCGGAACTGCTACGGCTGCTGGGAAGGTTGAAATTCCGCACCAGTTACGGGCAAAATGCCCTGGCCCACAGCATCGAAGTAGCGTATCTTTCCGGGATGATCGCTTCCGAACTGGGCGCCAACGTCGCCCTGGCGAAGCGGGCGGGCCTGCTTCATGATATCGGCAAGGCCGTCGACCGGGAAGTGGAAGGCACCCATGCCGCCATCGGCGCCGACCTGGTGAAGCAATGGGACAAGTCCCCGGAAGTCATCCAGGGTATCGCCGAGCACCATTTTGAGACGGGGACCACCAGTTTCTGGGGCTTCATCGTCTCAGCGGCGGATGCCATATCCAGCGCCCGGCCGGGTGCCCGCCGCGAATCACTGGAAAGCTACCTGAAGCGGCTCAAGGCCCTGGAAGACATCGCCGACGGCTTCAAAGGCGTGGAAAAATCTTATGCCATCCAGGCCGGACGGGAAATCCGGATACTGGTAAAACCGGAAGAGGTCGATGACCTGGCAGCGATGCGGCTGGCCAGGGACATTGTCAAGAAAATCGAAGAAGGCCTGGAATACCCGGGCCAGATCAAAGTGACGGTACTCCGGGAGACCCGGGCCGTCGACTACGCCAAGTAAATACCGTGGGGACGTGCCCTTGCGGGCACGTCCCCATACCTTGCCGGAGAAATTCCCGGTGGGATCAAAGGGTTTGTTTTAGTCAGACCGAATGCAAGCGAAAGGTGATGGATATTGAAGATACTGGTAATCGGGGATATCGTAGGTAAACCGGGCCGCAAAGCGGCCGCCGAACTGGTCAAGTCATTACGTCAAGAATACCAGGCGGAGATGGTGATTGCCAACGGCGAAAACGCCGCCGGCGGCCTGGGGATAACCCCGGAAATCGCTGAAGAACTGCTGGGTACCGGTATCGATGTATTAACCTCCGGGAACCACATCTGGGCCCAAAAAGAGATCATCCCCTGCCTGGACGGGCCAATGCCGGTCTTACGGCCCTTAAACTACCCGGCTCCGGCTCCCGGACGCGGCTGCCTGGTGCATAACGGGGTGGCCGTAGTCAGCCTCATCGGCCGGACTTTCATGAATAATTTCGTCGACTGCCCTTTCCGGGCCATGGATAAACTGATCCCCGAACTAACAACACCCATCATCATCGTCGATTTCCATGCCGAGGCCACCTCGGAGAAAGTAGCTTTGGGCAGGTACTTGGACGGCCGCGTCAGTGCGGTCCTGGGGACCCATACCCACGTCGGCACCATTGACAGCATGATCCTGCCCAAAGGCACTGCTTACGTCACGGACATCGGCATGGTAGGGCCAGTGGATTCGATCATCGGCGACGAGGTGGATACGGTGCTGCATCACTTCCTGACCTCGCTGCCGCACCGAATCTCGGTGGGCAAAGGCAAAGCGATGTTCAATGCGGTAATTCTCGATATCGACGACCGGACGGGGCGGGCGGCCAGCATTACACGGGTCTACCGGGAGGCTGCTTAGATATGGGGTTAGTCGACCTACATGTCCACACCAGTGCTTCGGACGGCCGTTATACCCCGCTTGAACTCGTGAGACGGGCCGTGCAGGCCGGGGTTTCGGTACTGGCCATCACCGATCACGATACGGTGGCCGGCATCGCACCCGCCCTGGAAGCGGCTAAAAGCTTCCCCCATTTAACTGTGATCCCGGGGGTGGAAATAAATACCGATGTCCCCAGCGGTGAAGCACATCTACTCGGCTATTATATCGACTATTACAGCCCAGAATTGTTGTCTCGTTTAAGGGAAATGCGCGACTCCCGGCAGGACCGGGGGAAACGGATGGTCGCCAAACTGGAAGCCCTGGGCATGCCCCTGGCCTGGGAGCGTGTTACTGAGATTGCCGGCACCGACTCTATCGGCCGTCCGCACATCGCCCAGGCCATGCTGGAAAAAGGTTACATTAAAAATTTACGCGAGGCTTTTGAAAAATACCTGGGCCGTGACGGCCCGGCTTATGTGGAACGCACCAGGATGTCTCCCGTGCAGGCGATTGACCTGATCTTACGGGCGAAAGGGCTGCCGGTACTGGCACACCCGCTGTCGGTAGCCGACCCGGAAAACATGATCAAGGTATTGAAAGCCTACGGCCTGGCCGGGATAGAAGTATATTACGGCAGTTATCCGGTACCGGATGTCAGCCGTTTACTCAGCCTGGCGGGAAAATATAATCTTATCCCTACGGGGGGCAGTGATTTTCACGGCCTTGATGAAAAGGCTGAGACATCCCTGGGGGGATCGAAAGTACCGATGGAATCCGCCACCAGGTTGATCAACCTGGCCCGGGAAAGAAATGAACGGGAAATGGGTAGGTAATATTATATGTTTTTGAAAAGGGCAACCGGTTTCAGTTGTAATTACTGAGGGAGATAAGTGATCATTTACCTGGTTTTACTTATCATCGGGGCTTACCTGCTGGGTTCTGTCCCCACTGCCTACCTGGTGGCGAAATGGCGGCGGGGGATCGATATCCGCCGTTTTGGCAGCGGTAATGTAGGGGTTACCAATGTCCTGGCATCCGGCTCCCGCTGGACTTCTCTCATCGTAGTGGTTTTTGACCTCTTTAAAGGGGCTTGCCCGGTCTTACTGGCCCGTACCTTCGGCCTCCCGCCTTACCAGTGGGTCATCGTCGGGCTGGCGGCGATCTGCGGCCATAACTGGACAATTTTCCTGCGTTTCAGCGGGGGGCGGGGCGTCCTGACGACCCTGGGGGTGATACTGGCCATCGCCCCCTGGCTGGCCTTAACCTTAGTGGCAATAAACTTCCTGTTCGCCCCTTTCCGTCAATTTGCCCTCGGCACCCTGGTAGTACTGGTATTACTACCACTGCTGAGCTGGCTGATACCGGGTGTGTTCGGTATCGAGAAATCAGCATCACTATCGGCTAGCTTCGTGGCTATCCTGCTGCTACTGGTTGTACGCCGCTTAACAGCTCCGCGTTCTGAATTCGCAGCCACGGTTTCCACCGGGGAACTCCTGGCTAACCGGTTGTTATTCGACCGTGACATCAGGGACCGTACAACCTGGCTAAAACGCGGGAATCCGCAAGGCTAAAGATTTATTGCTCCAGGGAAGCGAAGCCCACCCCCCTTCAACAATCATTCGGCAGCAATAGGCGATCTGCCTAGTCTTCGCGTAAAAGCTGCCGGGCGATAGTCCGCCGCTGCATCTCCGAGGTGCCTTCATAGATCTCCAGTATCCGGGCATCACGGAAATACCGCTCCACGGGGAAACTCTTGATATACCCGTAGCCGCCGTGAATCTGGACTGCTTTGGTTGTCACAAAAGCAGCTGTTTCAGCCGCAAAAAGCTTGGCCATAGAGGCTTCTTTGATAAAGGACTGCCCGTGTTCCTGGAGATATGCAGCCCGGTATGTCAACAGACGTGCTGCGTCCATCTGCGTAGCCATATCGGCCAGCATCCACTGGATCGCCTGGAAGTTGGCAATGGACTCACCGAATTGCTGCCTTTCTTTAGCATAAGCCAGGGCTTTTTCAAAAGCGCCGCGTGAGATACCCAAGCCCTGGGCGGCGACGGAGACGCGGCTGGAATCGATGGCATTAACGGCGATCTTAAAGCCGTCGCCTTCGGCACCCAGGCGGTTCTTCTCCGGGACAAAACAGTTATCGAAAACCAGTTCCGCAGTGGACGAAGCCCGGATACCCAGCTTATGCTCTACTTTCGCTACCGCGAAACCGGGGCTATCCTTTTCCACCACGAAGGCGGAAATGCCGCGGTGTTTCAACGCTTTATCCATGGTAGCAAACACCAGTATCAGGCCGGCTTCCGCCCCGTTGCTGATGAAAACTTTGGTGCCGTCGATGCGGTAGCCCCCGTCTATACTGCGTGCCCGTGTCTGGATGGCAGCAGCATCACTGCCGGCACCCGGTTCAGTCAGGGCAAAGCTGGAGACGACTTTTCCCGCAGCAATGGGCACGGTAAAACGCTGCCGTTGTTCCTCATTACTGTATGTGTACAAAGGCCAACCGGCGAGGCCGCTACTGACAAAAAGGATGGTGCCCATGGCCGCACAAACCCGGGATATTTCCTCGTCGATGATCACTTCTTCGATCTTGCCGCCGCCGCCACCGCCGTATTTCTCCGGAAATGCAATTCCCGTTAAGCCCAATTGGGCCATTTTTGAGTACTGTGCGGCGGGGAAGCGTGATTCTTCATCAATTTGTGCGGCGATAGGTTCCAGTTCCTTATCGGCAAAATCATGGACCATCGTCCGGAGCATCTGCTGTGATTCAGTAATTGAGAAATCCATTTAGCCCCCTGAGGAAATCGCTGTTATAATGTCCAGAGCCACCGACCGGGGATTATTCTGCCGCCGCGCCAGGCTTTCGATGAGACGATTGAAGTGGCCCTTGTCCATACCGTCCAGGTGCCGTTTGATATAGTCTTCAGCCGCCCAGGAAAGTTCCTGCCGGGCACATTCTTTACGGCGTTTCGCCAACTCTTTACTATCTATCAAATATCGATAATGATCAAGAATAGCCCCGGCTATCTCATCCGTATTTTTTTCAATATTAGCCTCGGCCATGATCACCGGCGGCTGCCATTGGCCTTCCTTACGACCTCTGCCGGACATCGCCAGCATCGAATCCAGGCTTAATTTAAAGCGGTCAGCCCCGGGCATATCCGCTTTATTCAGAACAAAGATATCAGCAGCTTCCAGGATACCGGCTTTCATCATTTGCACTTCGTCACCGGCGCCGGGATTTAATACCAGGATGACGGTATCGGAAACCCAGGCGATATCGACATCGGCCTGCCCTGAGCCGACCGCCTCAATCAATATCACGTCCTTGCCCATGGCATCCATGACATGGACTGTGCTCAGGGTCGCCCGTGAGAGTCCGCCCTTCCAACCCCGGCTGGCTAGGCTGCGGATAAATACCTCTTTATCGCCGCCATATGTTTGCATCCGGACCCGGTCGCCCAGGATCGCCCCACCACTGAACGGACTGCTGGGGTCAACCGCCACCACGCCTACCGTTTTTTCTCGCTTTCGTAGATGACCAATCAAACAGCCCAGAACGGTGCTTTTCCCGGCACCAGGAGCACCAGTGATACCCACCACATGGGCCTTTCCGGTATGGACATACAACTCTTCAAGTTCGTCGGCTGCGCCTTCGATCTCATCTTCCAGGCACCTGATGAGCCTGGCAGCGGAGAGCACATCGCCTTTTAAAACTTTCTTTGCCAGATCCATGAAAACCTTTCCATAGTTATATTAACCCATATAATATTGAGTATCTTAATAAAAAACAAAGCGTGCAAGATATTTACGACAGCCGGCCGAAAAATCCCGTGGTCTCAGTGCTCAAACACCGGTCCGGTTCACAGGCTTGATATTTTGCTTCGTCCACTCAACTATCTTTTCCATCGTCGTACCAGGCAGGAATATCTCTTTCACACCAGCTTTCTTGAGTTCAATGATATCGTCTTTCGGTATGATTCCCCCTCCAATAACAGAAATACTGTCGCCGCCCCTCTCCCGCAGCTGATTGATTATTTCTGTGAAAAGGTACATGTGCGCCCCGGAATGGCAGCTGAGCCCTACCAGGTCAACGTCTTCCTGGATAGCAGCGTTTACGATCTGCTCTGGGGTTTGATGCAAGCCCAGGTAGATCACTTCAAAACCGGCATCACGGTAAGCCCGGGCGATCACTTTGGCACCACGGTCATGCCCATCCAGGCCGGGTTTGGCTACGAGTACCCTGATTTTTTTCTGTTCGGTCATTCTATCCTATTCCTGTACAGTTACCCCGGGATCATCCGGGGATTTTTAGTAGTATCATAATATAAACTGTCACGCTTCAAGGTGCAATATCTCTTCCCTTTCCGGGTAAAGATGGATGGCCTTTAGTAGAAAGCCGGATCGTGATATATACCAAATACTTCGCGGAAGATATCACAAATCTCCTGTTCCGTGGCATATGCTTTTACGGCTGCGATCACTGCAGGCATGACATTAGCATCGGATTTGCAGGCTGTACGGACTTCTTTTAGCGCCGCGGATAAAGCCCGGCCGTCTCTTCGCCTTTTCACGTCCTGCAAACGGCTGACCTGCTCGGCAGATACCTTCTCCTCGATCTTTAAGATATCGATGTCAGGCACTTCTTCGTCGACATATTTGTTCACGCCCACCATCACTTTCTCGGCCCGGTCGATCTGCTGCTGCAATTTGTATGAAGCGTTGGCGATCTCCTTCTGGGGAAATCCCTTGTCGATGGCCGCTAACATGCCACCCATGGCATCGATCTTTTCGATATATTCCCAGGCTTTTTCCTCAATCTGGTTCGTCATTGTTTCCACCTGGTAAGAACCGGCTAGCGGGTCGATGGAATTGATGACGCCGGTCTCCTCAGCGATGATTTGCTGTGTACGCAAGGCGATTTTTACCGCGAAGTCGGAGGGTAACGCCAAGACTTCGTCAAGAGAATTCGTGTGCAAAGATTGGGCGCCGCCCAGGACGGCTGCCAGGGCTTCCGTGGATACCCTGACGACATTGTTATATGGCTGCTGCGAAGTCAGTGAACATCCCGCAGTCTGGGCATGGAAGCGCATCCATAAAGAACGCGGATTTTTGGCATGGAAACGCTCACGCATAATTTGTGCCCACATGCGGCGGGCCGCCCGAAACTTGGCAATCTCTTCAAAGAAATCGATATGCGAATTGAAGAAGAAAGATAAGCGCGGGGCGAAAGCATCGACATCCATCTTCTTGCGGTCGATCACATCCTGGACATAGGCGATACCGTCGGCCAAAGTAAAAGCTAATTCCTGTACCGCAGTTGAACCAGCTTCCCGGATATGATAGCCGCTGATGCTAATAGTATTCCACCGGGGGACGTATTTGGTTCCGAACTCTACGGTATCGCTGATGAGGCGGATTGAGGGTTCCGGCGGGCACATGAAGGTCTTCTGGGCAAGAAATTCCTTGAGCATATCATTCTGAATGGTACCGCCGATATCACTCCATTTGATACCCTGTTTTTCGGCAGCAGCCAGGTACAGCGCCCAGACAGCCGGGGCCGGGGGATTAATCGTCATCGAAGTTGTTACTTTATCCAGGGGAATGCCGGCGGTCAAGATTTCAAAATCTGCCAGAGTATCGATGGCGACGCCGCATTTTCCCACCTCCGCCTGGGCACGCGGGGAATCACTATCGTATCCCATCAGGGTAGGAAAGTCGAAGGCAGTACTTAATCCCGTTTCACCTTCCGCAAGCAATTGATGCCATCTGCGGTTGGTATCGTACGGGGTGCCAAATCCGGAGAACATGCGGAAAGTCCAGAGCCGGCCGCGATATCCGGTGGGCTGACAACCCCGGGTAAAGGGATATTCCCCAGGGTACCCGATCTTTTCGTTAAAGTCTATATCTTTTATGTTATCAGGAGTGTAGATAGGCGCAACGTCAACGTCAGATAAAGTAGTAAAACGTTTTCCCGGTTTTCCTCCAGCCTGTTTTACTGTATTTAACCATTTTTCCAGTCCTTGTCTTACCTGACGTAAGGTTTTTTCAGTGAACATTTTCCCTCGTTTAAAGATATTTACGATAACGGGATATGCATCAAGGATACCATCTACAGTGAGATAAAGTCTACCGGATGCCCCATCAATTACTTCCGGTAGACTTTATTTTGGTACTGGGAATATTGTTTCCTGTTGAAGTTAAAGAACGATTTCCTTCAAATCCGGACTGACGATCAGTTTTGGCCCGGTTACCGATTGGACATCTTCGGCAGACAGGCCCGGCATGACCTCCAGGAGTAGTAAACCCTGCGGCGTAACTTGTATTACCGCCAGGTCGGTAAAAATCATGTGTACTTTACCCAGGGCAGTAGCCGGATAGGTTAGTTCTTCAACGATTTTCAGTTCTCCGGTATTGGTGACATGTTCCATCGCCAGGAACAGCTTCTGTGCTCCGGCACAAAGGTCCATGGAGCCGCCGATATTACCCACGGAGAGGCCCCGTGAAGGATTCAACCAACCGGCATAATCACCGCGTGCATTTACCTGGAGAGCTCCCATAACGGCGATATCGATATGTCCGCCGCGTATCATGGCAAATGATTCAGCAATATCGAAATACGCACAGCCAGGCAATTCTAAAATCGGCTGCGAACTGGCATTAATCCGGTCCTGGTTGGCTTCTTCTTCGCCGGCAAGGGGACCTGTTTTCAGCATCCCTATCTCAGCTTGAAGGGCAATATCTTTATCTGCGATCCAGTCGCTTATCAGGGTGGGGATGCCGATGCCAAGATTAACATAAGTACCATCGGGGATCTCCCGGCTTACTCTTAAAGCCACCATCTCCCGGGGCAAACCTTCTATTTTAGGGCGTTCAGCCATTGTGACTTAACCTCCCGTGAATTACTATTATATTCCGATTCCATAATTGGGGCGGTCGACTTTTACTATCCTTTTAATATATACCTGCGAAGTATGAATCTGTTCCGGAAGAATCTCTCCCGGACTGACGATGTTTTCTACCTCAGCAATCGCAACTTTCGCCGCCATCGCCATTACATGATTAAAGTTCCGGGCGGTCATCGCATATCTAAGGTTGCCTTCGGTATCTGCGGTATGCGCATGAATAAAAGCAAAATCCGGCTGCAGGGCGTATTCCAACAGATATTTCTTCCCGTTAAATTCCCGGGTTTCGCGCGGCTGGCGGTTTTTCGCCATCGTTTCGAATAATCCACCTGCAATGGGTGAGCTTGGAGGAATTATTAAGCGAATCCCGTGTTCATAAGCATAAAGGTTGTGAACCAGGTTAGATTTTTCCTCATACCAGCCTATGCCGATATCATTGACATTGAAAATCTGACGCAGGTTATCACCCACCAGGTCCACGATGGACTGGAAATCCAGCTTGGAAGCCAATCCCTGCTGGATGCTGTTGAGGATGG
>CAZSHH010000107.1:0-9468 GCA_964606525.1 uncultured Dehalococcoidales bacterium | reverse complement strand
TTTCCAGGCGGGCAGTGAACTGGATATCGACGATATCCGGGAAGTATTGTCCCATAATATCGGTAATAATAATGCCCAGTTCGGTCGGCTTGAGACTCCCTTCTACTTTACCTACATATTCGCGGTCGCGCAGGGTCGAGATAATTGGGGCATAGGTCGAGGGGCGACCGATGCCGTACTGTTCCAGGGTTTTGATCAGCGTAGCCTCGGTATAGCGGGGGGGCGGCTGGGTAAAATGCTGTTCCGGGATAAGTTGTTTCAGGTCCAGCGGGTTCCCGTCTTCCAGCGGCGGCAGCTTTGCTTCTTTTTCTTCGTCTTCCGTGTCTTTGCCTTCCGTATATACCAGAATGAAGCCCGGGAATTTATTAACGGAACTGTTGGTACGGAACAGGTAATTGGCTCGTGGTTCGGGGCATTTCGCTTCGACGTCGACAGTGACATTGTCGTAAATTGCAGCGGCCATCTGGCTGGCGGTCATCCGTTTCCATATCAGGTCGTACAAACGGTACTGGTTCCCGTTGAGATACTGCTTGATCTGGGCTGGTTCGCGGTACAATCTAGTCGGCCGTATCGCTTCATGGGCCTCCTGGGCGCCCTTAACCGTGGCGGAGAAGGTACGGGCGTGGGTGGGGACATAGTCCTTGCCGTATTTCTCTTCAATATACTGCCGGGCTTCCGCCAGCGCCGGGCGGGCGACATGGGTGGAATCGGTACGCATGTAAGTAATCAAGCCAACACTACCTTCGTCACCCAGATTCAAGCCTTCATAAAGCTGCTGGGCGATAGCCATCGTCTGCTCGGCAGTGAAGCGCAGTTTGCGCCAGGCTTCCTGCTGCATGGTACTGGTGATGAAGGGCGGAGGCGGCTGGCGGTTGTTGGTGCGGGCTTTTACTTTCAATACGGAGTAATTGGCTTTCTCCAGTTTATTCTTCAGGGAATCAGCTTCACTGTTATTGTGTAGTTCTATCCTGCTGCCATTCAGATGGCCCACGAGAAGAGCACGGAAAGCGGTTTTATCATCACCGGTCTTCCGGGCCAGTTCGGCTTCAATCGACCAGTATTCGACGGAGACGAATTTCTCGATCTCCCGTTCCCGGTCCACGATGATGCGCAGAGCAACCGACTGCACCCGGCCGGCCGATAAGCCCCGCCGGACCTTGCGCCATAAAATCGGGCTGATCTTATAGCCGACCAGGCGGTCCAGTACCCGCCGCGCCTGCTGCGCGTTGACCAGATCCATATCGATATCACGCGGGTGTTTGAAAGCCTGTTGTATCGCTTCTTCTGTAATTTCGTGGAAGACTACACGGCGGAAGCGCTTGCTGTCAGTGTTGGTGATTTCCGCGAGGTGCCAGGATATCGCCTCACCTTCGCGGTCAGGGTCTGTAGCCAGATAAATAGTGGCTGCGCTTTTAGCGGCGTCCTTTAATTCTTTAACCAGCTTATTCTTTTCCCGCGGCACCACATAACGCGGAGCAAACTTACTCTCCACGTCCACGCCCAACTGGCTCTTGGGCAGGTCCCGGATATGGCCCATGGAGGCTTTCAATTCGAAAGTGCTACCTAATATCCGTGATAGAGTTCGTGCTTTGGCTGGGGATTCTACAATTACCAGACTTTTTTTCATAATCCTGATTACTCGACTTCGACTCGATATTCCTCCCTGGCCTCGCGGGCCAGAGTGTAAGTCATCGCGCCCATATGTTTAATCATACCTTTAAGTTCCATCATCGCTAGTGTACTGCTGACAGTTGCCGCCGGCAACCCCGCCGCCCGACATATCTCATCGATATGGGTAGGCTCGGTCCCGACTTGTTTCAGTAGTACCGCTTCGGTCTCGGTCGGCGGTATCAACTCCTTCATTTCTATTTGATGTTCTGCGGTCATGAGGTTCAATTCCTCAAAGATATCTTTATAACTGGTTACCAGCTTAGCTCCTTGCTGTATCAAACGGTTCGTCCCCAAACTGGTCGAAGCAAGGATACTGCCCGGGACAGCAAATACTTCCCGGTTCTGTTCCAGGGCCATCTGTGCTGTGATCAGGGCGCCGCTTTTTTCTCCCGCCTCCACTACGAGTGTCCCCAAGCACAAACCACTCATGATCCGGTTCCGCCGCGGGAAATTTTCTGAATGCGGACGGATACCGATGGGATATTCGCTGATCAAGGCCCCGTTGTCTATTATACGCCGGGCCAGGCTTTTATTCTCCGGGGGGTAAATCGTATCCAGGCCGCTGGCAAGTACGGCCAGTGTCCGGCCGCCGGCAGCCAGGGCTGATTGGTGGGCGAAAGTATCGATGCCCCGGGCCAGGCCGCTGACGACGGTTATTTTTCCTCTTGCCAGGTCGGCGGCAATCTCTTCTGCCACCTGCCGCCCATAAGTGGAAGCCCGGCGCGTCCCCACGATAGCCACACACCATTCGTCACGGATATCGATATTCCCGCGGATATAGAGAACCGGGGGATAATCGTAGGTCTCCTTAAGGCGGGCGGGATAGCCTGGATCATGGAAGGTAAAAGCCTGGACGCCGGAACGTACCATTTTTTCCAATTCACGGTCAGGGTCGATCTTCGGCCGGCTGCTGATGATAGTCTTCACAGTGCCCGCGTCAAGGCCAGATTTTTGAATCTCGGAATCTCTGGCTTTCCAGGCTGCCTCAATATTCTCGAAATGGTTCTCCAGTTGTCCCATCCTGACCCGGCCGATACCCGGAATCAGGGTAAAACTAACCCAGTATTTAAGATCCTCGTTCTGCATTTTTAAGTTCGTATTCCAAAACAAAAGGTATTCTAGCACTAGAGAGATAGCAAGAACAATCCGATATACGTAATGGGGGGTAGTTTTTTCCTGTAAGTAAAACGAAGGTATGATCTCCGGGTAAGGACATCAAAGGAAATTGATAAGGCAGTCTGGTTACGCTGATCTGAAAGGTAATAATACTTTTGAGAGAAAATGCTGGTAAGGTTACTTCTGTCTGTAGAGAGATGGACTGTCTTCTTATATACTACCCAATTATCAATAAGAAGGGGCAATCACTCTCCTCTATTTACGATTGTTTTATTCTATAGTCTGGCGGAGAGGGTGGGATTCGAACCCACGGTCGCCTTTAGGGCGACACACGCTCTCCAGGCGTGCCTGTTAGTCCACTCCAGCACCTCTCCGCATGGGTAATAAGGCAAGACCGGCCGTCGACGGTTAAAGGAAGGCCAGTCCTTATTATCTCTTTTCTGCCAGCAATTGTCTATCTATTTTCAATACGCTATTGGCTGTTTTCGGATATGCCAATCTGGCGGAGAGGGTGGGATTCGAACCCACGCTCCGTTTGCACGGAGACCGCTTTTCGAGAGCGGCACCATGAACCACTCGGACACCTCTCCTGAGTTTCAATGTTCAGTTATTAAGGTTGACATAATGCGATTCTGCTACAAATCCGCTACAAATTCAGCTTGAGGTAACCAAGCCATTATACTTGGGCAGTAATACTTCGTCAAAGCGGAAAGCAACGGATATCTGATATTGATTGAAACAAAAATGTTGAAGCCCGGGCGCTTGCCGGTGGAGATGCCTTCAAAGCTAAGGAACTTACCCAAGATGCACAATGAAGGTGTGCAGTTAGTAGGGCAATGCCCTTCTTGATGTACGACGGCCGCAGCGAATGTTTGACGATCAAGCCCAGGCGATGAAGATGAACAACCCCAATGACAGGACCAATATACCGAATACAGACCACACCGAAAAGCGTTTCTTACGGAGATAAGTGACCAGAGCGATAAGGCCGCCTGATGCCATCAGAACGGCAGAAACAAGCACCGGAGACACGATTTGTGTTATGGTCACACTACTGAACATCCCCGGTATTATATCACACCTGCATTTTATTTACATTTTATTCTGGTCTGAACCAGCCATCCCGTTTCTACTGAATTGACAATGTTCTTTACTTTTCTATATTATTTAGACGCGTCTAAATGTTAGATGCGTCTAAATTTTAGGGATACATTTATGAGTAAAAATGTTGAAGATTACTTAAAAATCCTCTTTGCTAAGACATTCGATAATAAAGCGGCCAGTACCAATGAAATATCCCGGGAACTGCATGTAGCGCCGTCCAGCGTCACTGCCATGTTTAAAAAACTGGATGAAAAGGGATATCTTGAGTATTCTCCATACCAGGGAGTAGTTCTGACCAGGGAAGGTTACCGGCTCGCCGAAAAAATTACCCGCCGCCACTGTTTACTCGAATGCTTTTTAAGCGATATCCTGAAACTAAATAAGGAACAGATTCATGAACAGGCTTGTGAAATCGAACATACTCTTTTTGATGATACCGAGCGGGCTTTATGTATAGCTTTAAAACACCCTTCACGGTGTCCGGACGACCAGAACACGATCCCTCCCTGCGATCTTCAGTTTAGTAGTTGCACCGAATGCCAAGCGTGGGGAAACAAGAGTATCGAAAAAATAGGCAGGCGCCAGGTCAAGCTTGTAGGACTCTCGACCTTGAGACCAAATGAGTCCGGACGAGTTGCTTTTATCCGGGGAGATGAAAAATTCCTGCAACGCCTTGCCTTATCGGGTATCTCGCTAGGAGCAACGACCAGCATCACCCATTCAACCTTACCAGGAGCACCGGTTGAGATTATCAACAACGGCTCCAGGATCACACTAAACCGGAATTTCGTCCTGAACATTTTCGTGGAGAAGATCATCGAACGAGAAACGGATCCAACGGAGCAATTAACTCCGGCGATGATTAATGATAAGCTCGAAGAACGTAATCGCCAGAATAATGTGATCAATGAGACGAGAGTCCTGCTGCAATCTTGTTCTGCCCTGAGTGAAATCCCGGCCATCGTCACCGCGGGCATCACCAGGTTATTTCCAGGGATCGACGGCGCTTTATTTCTAATGGACAATACCCGGACTTATCTGCAATCAGCAGCCACGTGGGGGAATTATTCTGAAAAAACCGAGGGGAATATATTTGAACCGGATGCTTGCTGGGGATTACGGCGCGGCCGTATTCATGAGGTTGAAGATACGAAGATCGGCCCGTTGTGCCCACACCTGAAAAATCCATCACCAGCCCCATATATGTGCCTGCCGTTGATCGCTAAAGGCGATATATTGGGTTTACTCCACTGCAGTATCAAGACGATGATGACCAAAGACAATTCCTTAAATACGATTGCTTTCTTAAAAGAACCAGCCCTGGTATTTGCCGAATTTGTCTCGCTCTCGATTGCTAATATCAAACTATGGGAAAAGCTTACCGACCAGTCAATCAGGGATCCCTTAACCGGACTATTCAACCGGCGTTATATGCAAGAAGCGATACAACGTGAGATCCTTCATGCGAGCATGGAACAAAGCCAGGTTGGTATCATCATGGCAGATATCGATCACTTCAAAAATTATAACGATACTTACGGGCATGAAACCGGTGACGAATTATTGATGAAGCTGGCAGACCTTTTTAAATATGAAATCCGGGGCTCGGATATTGCCTGCCGTTACGGCGGAGAAGAATTCCTGCTTATCCTGCCGGGTTCTTCTGCGGAAGGCACCATAAAACGAGCGGAACGCCTTAAAGAAGCAGTGAAAAATGTCAAGACCTATTTTCAAGGAAAGCTGATCCCGCCTGTTTCCTTATCTATGGGCATCGCGATTTTTCCGCAGCACGGCACAAACTATTTCGAACTGATCCGTGCTGCCGATACCGCCCTTTACAAAGCAAAAGAACAAGGCAGAGACAGGGTGGTCATTACCTGACACAATCCGGAGATACTCTCCCCGGTTGCGATGATCTTACGTAGTATGAAAGGATATCCTGCACCGCAACCGTTTTAAAAAAAATATTCCGGCGATTAATCGTTCGCCAAGTCAGTTAAAGACGCCCTTTTCTTCCGGCAGCGATATCCGCTTCTTCAGACTTATAGCGCCAGTACAGGGCACCAATCCCTATAATCATAAAGATATTAATAATGCAGATAACCCAACCCCAAAAGCTGCGGTTGAAACCGGCAAAAAAGGCACCACCGGCAAGTGAAATTACCAAAACCACCGGTAAAATATCAGCGAGTTTACTCCAGTTACCAGGCTCATATTCATGTTGAAACATCTAACGAACCTCCCCCTAATAGCCGTATTATAGTTACCAATCAACACTGGTTCAATATCCAGTTCTTTTGAACCAAGCCTGGTGGTGAAAAGCAAGGATTATTTTTCTTTAACGAAGAAAGCCCGGGGACCAGCCGGGCTTTTTTAAAGAGAGGGAATCATGGATTTCTATGCAAGTACTATCATACTCCCTCATGGTAAAGCAGATGTTAACAATCATCATTTGAAGTTACATAATTGTTGCATCTTACTACAACAAAGTAAATAAATCTCAGTCATAGAGATGCGCAGGGGCTGCAATGACAGAAGCCCGGGCGTTTCCACCCGGGCTTCTTTTTGGAGCAGTAAGAAGAGTTAATATTTTTCTCTTCTATTATTTGATTATATTTCGCGTTTAAGAAAACGGTCAGGGGGAAAAGGTCAATTCTTTATCCCCGTGGTTTCTTCTGTACCAGCTTACCCCAAATAAAGAATCCCAGGGCAGAGAGAATTCCTACCGCTCCGATCGTTCCCCAGAGCAACTGCGGCTGATCTGACAAGTGATCCAGCAGCACCCCACCAAACAAAGGCGATAAAGAAAAACCCACCGTCTGTCCCAGGGTGAAGAAACCCATATACCGTCCCCGTTTGTCTGGCGGTGCCGATTCCGCGACCACCGCTGAAGAGATCGGGGACATCGTAACTTCTCCGGCCGTGATCAGCAGGATGGTTAACAGCGACCAGTTAAAACTTTTAATCCATCCCAGCGATGAATATCCCACCACATAGAACAGGCTGCCCAGTATCAAGCCCCCCGCTCTACTCATCCGGTTGACCAGACGGGTGACTGGATACTGGAACAATACCACCATAATGCCGTTCGCAGTCAACAGCAGGCCATACTGTTTCATGGTAAAACCAAGTTCGTTGACTGTAAAAACCGATAGCGTGGTGCCCAGGTGGCCGATGGATAACACCAGCAGGATACTCACTACCGAAAATACCAGAAAAATCCAGTCTCGACCTACGGCAATGGTACTTTTCAGGTCGACCCGTGTTTTGCTGCCACCGAAAGATTCCCGTAGGAAAAAGTAGACCAGTAACATGGTCAACAGGCTGACAACAGCCGAAATGCTGAACAGCCAGCCGTAAGACACGTAGTCCATCAGGTATCCCCCAATAGCCGGGCCGATGGCAAACCCGATATTACCCCCAATACGCACCACCGCGTAGGTCTCCGCCAAGCGGTTTTTCGGAGAAAGGTCAGCAACGATAGCCCCGGTCGTGGGACCCACAGTCCCATTTATACTGCGGGTGGCAATGAAGATCAGGATGATCGACCAAAGTGGCGCCGATACCCCGATCAATACCGCTTGCACTACCGAGGTCAGGGTACTGATGCCTGAAATCGCCAACAGGAGCCGCCGCCGGCCGAATTTATCCGAAAGCATGCCACCAACCAGGTTGGTCGCTCCGCTACACAGCCCGGCAACGAGGAAAATCACCCCGACCAGGCTCATCGACATGTCACGTTCACCGTTCAGATAAATCGCCAGAAATGGTGAGGCAGCGGACCAGCCGATGGTCAACAGCATATCCAGGCCCATCATCAGCCAGATGCTGGAAGGGAAACGTCCAATGACATCTTTTTTAATGGTTTGTAGTCGATTATTCATACGTATAGACAATCTGTACAGTATATCACTCCGTACCGGTCAATGATGACGGAATGCCGTTTTTTATAGTATCTTTCCAAAAAACAGAAAGAGGGCAGGTACCTTTCCTGCCCTCTTTGCATTGCGGTTACCAGCTTCCGGAAAGGTTAGCCGTAGACTCCATACTCCCGGGTGAAATCAATCATCGCCTTCAGGTTTTCCGGTTTCACCTCATCAAGGGAACTCCGGGGCGATAATATGAAACCACCGCCCTTGCCCACAGTATCGATCAGGTTCTTGCAGTAATTCTTCACATCCTGGACCGAACCCGTTTGCAGCAGGGAGGACGGTACGTTACCCTGGATGCAAATATGCCCCTTGAGAACCTCCTTAGCCCGATTGATATCTGTCGTATCCAGCCGGGCCAGCATTTTGCCCTTGGGAAAATCAAGCAGGTATTCCAGCTTCGAAGTAAAGTTGCCCTCGAAGAAAACACAGGGAGTGCCGCCCCGGGCGATCAGGGAATGGATCAGTTTCCGGAAAGTCGGCCAGTAAAACTTCTCGAACTGCGCCCGGGACATAAAATCGTCCGAACCACGGGTTACCGTCATGAATAAACGGATATTGCCGAATTCGTTCGGCGGCGGCAGCGCCCGTGCCAGGGTAAGTTGCAGTATTTTTTCGCAAGTAGCGATGACCTTATCCGGCTGGCGGTACAGGTCCATCATAGTACCTTTCATACCCCGCATCGAGTGTGAGATCATGTCGAACGGAGGGCCTGATCCGCCCTGGTAATATTGCGGAAAACCGCAATCCAGCATCATCTTGTTAAACTTCATCTGGCACTTCAGCCATTTCCGCATCTCGCGGCCTGTTTTTTGCAGAGTCTTGATCGCCTTATCGACACCCGGGTCGGTTAAAGCCATCGCCAGTCCCTGCGCTCCCATTCCTCCGCCGATACTATCCAGCTTTGGCAAGTTTGCCCAGCCGGCCAGGTTATCGCTGGAACGGGCAACCATAATGCGGAACATGAAATCTGTAGTGTCCGCTAAATAGGCATCATAATCTTCCGCCTGCATGTATTCGATTTCAATAGATTGATGGCCTTTATACGGATCTACGCCGTAGCCCGGCCAGCGGAGATTATTTGGATTTAATATTTCCAGGGCTTTCCCCGGGGTAAACCCCTGATGATACACCATATCAGCATGATAATCAACGAGCACTTTCTGATATGCCGCCAACCAGGCGTTAAAGTCGTAATAAGCAGCCGATGACGGAATGCCCGCGTACTTCGCCGGGAAATATCCCAGGCCGCAGATGATGGGTACCCGGTCGGTCGGCTGCAGGTGGATCGCATCAGTGATCCGCTTTTCCTTTTCCACGACCAGCTGCCGAGCTGTCTTGCCCTGCTCGAGCTTTAATGCCATGTAGTCTCTCCTTTATCTTATAAAAAATGTTAACGCAGGAGTCAGAATATGGGCTCCATTATAACATAACAGACACCGAACCCTGAATGTCTTGAATCAAAGCCAGACCCCGGCTGGAACAACACCCCGCTTTAAATATGACAGCCAAGGAAAACTTTTTGACTTTCTTACATTTTACGTGTTAGAATAGCGGCGGAATACTCCGAAGCTGGTATGTCTAAACCATCTTGCATGATATACCAGCCGGTTGGGCTTCGTTGAAGCCCCAAGGGCATGCAGCGGAA
>CAZSHH010000106.1:7559-9700 GCA_964606525.1 uncultured Dehalococcoidales bacterium | reverse complement strand
CTGTTTTGATGGGGTCTTTGCCGTCTGCCCTCACCCCGTGAGTAGCCCCGAAAAACTTGGCCGTTTCCAGCTTACTGTCCAGGATGTCCACCGCAATGATGGGGTCGGCGCCGCTGATACGTGCTCCCTGGATGGCGTTGAGGCCGACGCCGCCGGTGCCGATGACGACCACGCTGCTCATCGGCCGCACCTGCGCCCGGTTGACCACCGCTCCGAAGCCGGTGATGACCCCGCAGGCCAACAGAGCGGCACGGTCCATGGGCATGTCTTTGGGAATGGCCACCACCTGCGACTGGTCGACGATGGCATACTCGGCGAAGGTGGCGGTGCGGGTCACGTGCACCAGCGCCTGGCCTTTCATGTTATGTAAACGACTCTCATGTAATAACGGCCAGTCAAATTCACAGTTCTCAGGATGGGCATGAACGCAGGAATAGCAGCGGCCGCACGAACCCAGCAGCGAGATGATGACGTTATCGCCCGGCTTGACCGTGGTCACCCCCGGGCCGACTTCCTCGACATAACCGGAGGACTCGTGGCCGGCAACGTGGGGCAGGGGAAAGTTCAGTTCGCCCCGGATGGTATGGATATCGCTGTGGCAGATGGCGGTGGCTGCCATACGTACCTTGACCTCGCCGGTTTGGGGTGGGTCGAGTGTTACTTCTTCGATTACTAGGGGTTTCCCGTATTCATAAGTTATGGCGGCTTTCATCATTCTCTCCTTCGGGCGTTAACGGTATTTCCGCGTGCAGTATAAGCCCAGTTTTAGGATGGCGTCAACGCCGGTAACTGTGATTTCGTTGACAGTGTGTCTGGCTTACAATACACTACAATATTGTATTGTCGAAGGTATTGTGTCTGGAGGTTGGATAACCACCTGTGAATAGTAATGAATTACGTACGGCATTTCTGGATTTCTTTGCGGCGCGGGGCCATAAAATATGGCCGAGTTCTTCGCTGATCCCCCACGGCGATCCTACCCTTTTATTGACCAACGCCGGTATGGTGCAGTTCAAACCTTATTTCCTCCGTGAGATCATCGCCGACAACCCGCGCGCGGCTACCTGTCAGAAATGCTTCCGCACCAATGATATCGAATCGGTGGGCGACCCCAACCACCTGACTTTCTTCGAAATGTTGGGCAATTTTAGCTTCGGTGATTACTTTAAAAAGGAAGCTATCCCCTGGGCCTGGGAATTCGTGACTAAAACCCTGGGTCTGCCCGAGGAAAAGCTGTGGATTACCATCTACAAGGATGACGACGAGGCATTTGGCTATTGGCGTGAACTCGGCGTGCCCGAAAGCCGCATCGTCCGCCTGGGTGAAGATACCAATTTTTGGGGCCCGGCGGGGGATTCGGGGCCTTGTGGCCCCTGCAGTGAGATTCATTTCGATTTCGGTAAAGGCTCCACCGATTGCCATCAGGCACAGTGTTTACCCGGCTGTGCATGCGGCCGTTTCTCTGAGATATGGAACCTGGTTTTCAACCAGTACAACCAGGAAAAGGACGGCAAACGTACGCCGCTGGCGAAACCGGGCATCGATACCGGCAGCGGTTTGGAGCGGGTCCTCTGCGTCCTTCAGGACAAGCGGACCGTTTACGAGACCGATCTCTTCATTCCCTTGCTGGATAAAGTCTCATCCTTGTGCGGTAAAAAATACGGCAGCGGCAGTGAGACGGACAATGCCCTGCGCATCGTGGCTGAACACAGCCGGGGCATCCCTTTCCTTATCGCCGATGGTGTGCTGCCCAGTAATGACGGCCGGGGTTATGTGCTGCGGCGTTTATTGCGGCGGGCGGCCATCTATGCGCGTAAGCTGGGTATGGCGCAGCCGTTCCTGGCGGAAACCGCAGCCCTCACTATCCGGGATATGGGCCATGTGTACCCGGAACTGTTACAGCGGCGGGAGTTTATCCTCAAGGTCATCTCCGTAGAGGAGAGCAAATTCCATGAAACCCTGGCTACCGGCCTGGAACTGGTGGAAGCCATCCTGGACAAGCCGGAAGTTGCCAATACTAAACTGGTATCCGGGGTGGATGCTTTCCGCTTGTATGATACCTATGGTTTCCCTTTAGAGATTACCGGAGATATTCTATTTGAATCAGGATTATCAGTAGACGAACATGAATAGGAAAAATA
>CAZSHH010000106.1:0-7549 GCA_964606525.1 uncultured Dehalococcoidales bacterium | reverse complement strand
TACCTATGGTTTCCCTCCCGAATTGACCAGCGAGATTGCCAAAGTTCGCGATATCCAAGTCGACCTTGCTGGCTTTAAGGACGAGATGGAGAAGCAGCGGGAACGTGCCCGCGCCAGCCAGCGTTTTACCCTGGCGGAAAAGGGCATGAATATCAGTGCTGTTCTGGGTACTACCAGTACGCATTTCACCGGATATACACAGTTATTTGATAAAGCCAGAGTCCTGGGTATCATCACCGCCAATGAAGTCAACGGAGCAATCTCGGAAGGCCAGGAAGCTACGGTAATCCTGGACCGTACCCCGTTTTACGGGGAGATGGGCGGCCAGGTCGGTGACTCCGGTAAGATCAGCAGCCTCCAGGGTACTTTTGAGGTCAGTGGCACCGTACGCATGCCGCCTGATATCATCGCCCACCAGGGGCGGATGATCGCCGGCACGATTTCTGCCGGTGATGAAGTCGATGCGGAAGTCGACCGCGAACGCCGTCATGATATCCAGCGCAACCACACTGCCACCCACCTCCTCCAGGCGGCCCTGCGCAATGTACTGGGCGACCATGTTCAGCAGCGCGGTTCCCTGGTGGCGCCGGACCGGCTGCGTTTCGATTTCTCGCACCTGGTGGCGATGACCCGTGAAGAGATCCAGGAGACCAACCGCCTGGTGAACGAAATGGTACGCAATAACCTGGCTGTAATCGATGAAGAGATGGCGTATAAACAGGCCATCGCCGCGGGCACCACGGCTATTTTTGATGAAAAATACGGCGATGTCGTGCGCGTGCTGCGGGTGGGAGATCCTCCAGTCAGCGCCGAACTCTGCGGCGGTACGCACGTCAAGGCCACCGGGGAGATATCTTATTTCCATATCCTTAGTGAAAGCAGCGTCGGTGCCAGCCTGCGCCGTATCGAAGCGGTCACGGGGCGGGGAGCTGAACGCTATTTCGAAAGCCGCCTGGCGGAACTGGACCGGCTGGCCGGCTATCTGGATGCTGAGCCGGACCGCATCCTGGAGAAAGCGGAGAGTATTGCCCAGGATTTCAAGAACCAGCAGAAGCGCATTTTAGCCCTGGAAAGGGACCTTTCCTTGAAGACTGGCCAGGCTCTGCTGGATGGAAAAATGGTGATCAAAGATATCAATGTCATCGCCGGCAAGATGCCGTCCGCCCGTATCGAAGTCCTGCGGGAAACGGCCGACTGGCTGCGTGGCCAGTTGCAGAGTGCCGTCATCGTCCTGGGCACGGTCTATGAAGAAAAACCGCTCTTCCTGGCGGTAGTCACGCCGGATCTGGTGACGAAGAAGTACAATGCCGGCGATATCGTGCGGCAGGTTGCTAAAGTCACCGGTGGGGGTGGTGGAGGCAAGCCTAATATGGCCCAGGCCGGCGGTAAGGATAAAGATAAAATCGACGAAGCATTAAGCCTGGTTAAGGAATTGATAAAATAATCGCAGGTTGGGTTGAGTAACCCGACCACCCTTCCCTGGACAGGCGTAGTACGTGTATTGCTATGCTTACACCAGACAAAGCAGCCGCTCATGGTGAGCCTGTCGAACCCATAGCGGCGGTAAATATTCTACTTATCCCGCTCCCCTTCGACGGGCTCAGGGCGAGCGGGTAAAAAACTGACTCTGGATTCCTCTGACTTGTTATTGGCCAACTGTGTGTTGGCATTTACTTGGAAATAGGTTATTTTATAATCTGTTAATGTATTTTGAATTTGTGCCGACTCACAATCGGACGAGTTCTCGATATTTGTATTTCAGATTTAGGTTAATGATTACTTAGTATTTAGTGTTTAGTATTTTGAGTTTAGGAGTTTATTTGCGTACTCTTGGCCTTGATATTGGCGATCGGTGGATCGGGGTGGCGCTAAGCGATCCGGGAGGTATTTTAGCGACGCCCATTACGGTCATTGCCCGTACCACCGAACCCCGCGACATCCAGGCCATCCTTGATATCATCAAGGAAAAACAGGTTGCCTTGATCGTGGCCGGCCTGCCCCTTTCTATGGACGGCCAGGTACACCACCAGGCGCAAAAGGTAAAAACTTTCCTGGAAAACCTGGCCGGGGCTGTCCGCATCCCCATTAAATACCGCGACGAACGCTTCTCCACCCGGTCCGCCCGCCGTTCCCTGCGGGAAGCTCCCCATAAGAAATCAGACATGAAAAAACGGGACGATGCCGCGGCTGCGGCCGTCATCCTCCAGGGGTATCTTGATGAAAAACTCCCCTGACCATACTTTCAAACCAACACGGCGTTTCGAATTGATCGACCGCAATTTCCGTAAAAACCCCCGGCCTTATTTCATCCAGAGTTTGCTGGCTATGGCGGCCGTGGCCGTGATTATCTTCTTTGTCACAACTGTTACACATGCCGCCATCGTCGCCGCCCTGGGTTCCAGCACTTTCGTGGCTTTTGCCATGCCGCGCTATGCGACCGCCCAACCCCGCCGCTTGATCGGGGGACATCTTATCGGCATTATGTGCGGCTTGGCTGCCTACTATCTTTTTATGGCAGGTCTTTTCTCCCGGCTGCCCGGAGTAGACGGTTGGACCTGGATATTGGCGGCTGCTTTCTCGGTCGGGCTTTCTATCTTCCTGATGCCGGTCTTTAACGCAGAACATCCCCCTGCCGCCGGAACTGCCCTGGGAATGGCCGCCGTTGGCTGGCAGTGGGAGACTGTCCTTTTTATCGTCCTGTTTACCGTATTACTCTCTATGATCCGTTGGTTGCTCCTTTCCAGGTTGAAAGACCTCGTCTGAAACGATACTATGGAAGATATATGCATACCCTAAGAGTTATCACCAACTATATTGAAGTCACCAAGCCGCGGGCTACTTTCCTTTTGGCTTTTATCGGTGTCGCCGCCGCCGTTATCGGCAGCGGTGGGGCAAATATTGGCCTCGGTGAGTTGTTCTTTATCATCACTACCATCCTGGCCGCGGCTGCCGGGGCTAATGGCCTGACCAATTACCTGGACCGTCACGTCGATGCCCGCATGACACGCACACAGCACCGGGCACTGGCTGCCGGGCGCATTTCTCCCCCCGAAAAAGTCCTCCCCCTGCTGCTGGGGCTGGTGGTGGTAGGGTTGATCATGTCCTGGTTCATCACCTCAAATCAACCCTGGCATCCCGCCTTTCTTGCCAATGCTGTCGGTACTTTGGCCTCGGTTGTCTGGCGGAAACGTGCTACCTGCGTCTTTCCCCAGGGATTGCTCGCCGGTTGCGCCCCCGTACTCATCGGCTGGTTCGCTGTTAATCCCCGCTTCGAATGGGAACTGGCTTTACTGTGCCTGCTTATCGGTTTGTGGCTGCCGCTGCATGTCTGGAGCGTGATGGTCGCCAACCGGGAAGACTATGTCCGGGCGGGCATTGCCTTTTTCCCCGTCAACCGGGATAATGCTGCTTCCTTTAAGTTGCTTTCTGGCTTTGTGCTGGCACTGGTCGCCGCCTCCCTCGCCCTCTATTTCGTGGGCGGTTTTTCCGTACTCTACCTGGCGGCAGCCTTACTCCTGGGCAGCCTCATGGTTTTTGCTACTTCACGGCTGAGGGGGCAAAACTTTTCCCGCAACGCCTGGAAACTATATAAGTTGTCTTCCTTCCCCTATCTCGGCCTTATCTTTCTTATCATGTCCCTGGACAGATATCTTTAGTCTAATATTATGTCAAATAACATCTTCAGCATAGTCCATCAGGATGCCAGCTGCCGGGCCCGGGCTGGAGAACTGCGCCTAGCCCATGGTACGGTAGCGACGCCGGTGTTTATGCCGGTGGCCTCCCAGGGTACCGTAAAAGCCCTCGGTCCGGACGATCTGAACGCCATCGGGGCGCCGATGCTGCTTGCCAATGCTTATCACCTGTACTTGCAGCCGGGTATCCCGCTAATCGAAAAAATGGGTGGCTTGCATAAATACATGGCGTGGCCTCGGCCTATCCTCACCGATAGCGGCGGCTACCAGGTTTTCAGCCTGGCCAATCTCCGTAAAGTCAATGAAGACGGGGTCGTTTTTCACTCGCATATTGATGGCAGCGAACACTTGCTGACACCGGAACTGGCCGTCAAATACCAGGAAGGCATCGGTTCCGATATCGCCATGGTGCTCGACGTCTGTTCGCCGCATGACAACCCGCGGGAACGTACCAGTGAAGATATGGAACGGACGCACCGCTGGGCAGCCCGCTGCCTGGAGGCAGAGACCCGGCCGGACCAATACCTCTTTGCCATTGTCCAGGGTGGGATGTTCCCTGACTTACGCCAGAGATCCGCTGATTTCCTGGCGTCGCTGGATTTCCCGGGCTATGCCCTGGGCGGGTTGAGCCTGGGAGAAGCCAAGCAGACCACGGCGGAGATGATCGATGCCGTTATTCCCCGCCTGCCGGAAAACCGGCCGCGCTATTTGATGGGAGTTGGCTCGCCGGAAGACCTGGTTGAGGGCGTACAGCAGGGTATCGATATGTTTGATTGTGCTTTGCCCACGCGGGTTGCCCGCAACGGGGCCTTGTTCACCCGCAACGGCCGCATCAATATCCGTAATGCCGTTTACCGCGATATACCGGCTCCTGTGGATGCAGAATGTGATTGCTACACCTGCCGCACCTTCTCCGCGTCATATCTCCACCATTTATTTTCAGCGAAAGAACTATTAGCCTACCGGCTGTCCACCATCCATAACCTCTCCTTCATCATCCGCTTGATGAAAGAGATCAGGACTGCTTTAGCCCAGGGTATTTTCTCTGCATACCGGCAGCAGTTCCTGGCCCGTTATCAGGTCACGAATGAGACAGTGAGGCTGGAACAGAAGCAAAAATGGTTGAAGTCCAGATTGGGTGATGGTGAAGAGAGCCAGGAATAGTGCCTTTTACTGGAACTGGTAAAAAGCCCTGTCATCCTGAATTTGGAGACTATTCCCCAATATTCCTGATATGTCTTTCTGACCTTGAACGTAGTAAAGGGGAAGAATCCGTATAGTATCGGTAAATACTTAACTCTGCGCCTGCCAGTCAGTTATTTATGTGATGGGGTCTTCTTCGACTTGTCCCAATCATGTGAATTGCACTTGGGGCAGACGTCCGGCCTTTCCGTATCGTCTTTCACAAACTGGATCCAGATAAAATTACACTGCAGGCATCTGAAGGTACGCCGTTGTTGATTTGTCATGCTTTTATTATCCTTTATCCCCCCGCCAGGGTATACAGTACATGTACTTCGTCGCCGGATTTGACTTCTTTGTCCATCTCGTTGGGATACGCGTCCTTGCCGTTGATATACACGCCTACGTAGTTGTGCAGCTTGCCTTTCTTGTCCATCAGGAGTTTCCGGATGCCCGGGTATTCCCGGATAATGGCTTCCAGGCACTCCCGCACCGTCCCGCCTTCAACCTCGATCGATTCCCGGTCGTTGGTCACCGGCTGTAAGAATACCGGCATCGTAAATTTCACACTCATTTCCTTCTCCGCTTGAGACAAATTTGTGTATGTCCCTGAAAGATATTATAACCACAGAAATCAGCATCAGCCAACGGCTGGCATGTGGCCGCAGAAGCGGCAGTTCGGGTCTTTCTTGATGGTCAGGGTGGTGAATTTCATGTGCAGGCCGTCGTATACCAGCAGCTGCCCTGCCAGCAGCTGCCCTGCCCCCGTGATGTATTTAATGGCTTCGGTGACCTGCAACGTCCCTACTACCGCCGGCGTTGCCCCCAGTACCGGGGTTTTCTGCTTGGGTATGTTGCCGTGATAGATGCAGCCCAGGCAGGGCGTTTTCCCCGGGATGATGACCGTCATGCGGCCTTCGAACCCGGCTACTGCTCCGTGGATGAAGGGAATGCCCTTTTTCAGTGCCGCCGCATTCAGCACAAACCTGGTTTCTAGGTTGTCTGTGGCGTCCATGATGATATCGATGCCCTTGGTCAAGCGGGTTTCGCTCTTCTCATCGATGGTCTCGTGCAGCGTTTCGATTTCGATAACATCGTTCAGTTTGGGCAATTTGTCCGCTGCCGATTCTGTTTTCGGCCGGCCTACGTCTGTGGTCCAGTGCAGCACCTGCCGGTTCAGGTTGGTGTAGTCTACTCTGTCGTTGTCCACCAGCCGGAGATGTCCCACCCCTGCCGCCGCCAGGTACAGGGCAATAGGCGAGCCCAGCCCCCCCACTCCCGCCACCAATACATGCGCCTGTTTGAGTTTTTTCTGTCCGGTTTCTCCGATCTCCCGTATCATCAACTGGCGGGCATAACGCTGTCGTTCTTTTTCGTTTAACATTCGTAGTTTCTCCTGCTTATTTGGTGTGGGGAATGGATTCCGGTGAAAGCGGTCATGCTGTGTGCGGGATGATACCCTGCGCCCACTAAATTGTCATCCTTGTCCGGCAGAGCCTGACCTTTCCCCAGGTGCCTATCTTATCACCTTTGACGATCAACACTCCAGTCACACCGTCGATCTTTTGTGCCTGCTCCAATCCGGCGGTAATATCATCGGTTGTCTTTACTACATTCCCGACCGCCGTAGCTGCAGCATCAGCCAGGGCGGCTGAAGGCGAAATTATCACCACGGCATCGGCTTTACCCAGGCTCAGGGAGTGCCCCACGGTCCCCGAGGAAGTACATACTCCCAGCGGTGTCTCGCCGGGGTTGATCTCGATGCCCAGTACTCTACTCAAAGGGGATTCTCCGGCATAGATGCCGATTACCCGTGTTGAAGTGCAGGTAATGAAGATGTCCCCACCGTTCTCAATGATTAGTTCGTTAGTAAAAGGCAGCAGTTCTTTGCCTACGAATTCGGCGATTGCCCCCGCCACCGCTGCCATGGGCCCGACGCCGGCCCTGGTGCCAGCTTCGGCCATCGCCCGTACGATTGCCGGGCTGTCTTCCGTGGCTGCCAGGGGTACCAGCGAGCGACGGAAATTGGGATGCCGGGTGATGTAGTTTTCCAACTGTGTCCGGTACTTATGGACCAGCCTCAGGGTTTTACTGTGGAGGTTTTTTTCCGCGGCTGCATGGATATCCGTCTCTTTTACCGCCACGTGAAAAGAGATTAAGTCGGGAACGTTGACCAGGCTCCGGTAAGAATCCGGAAACATCGCTTAAAAGTGTAGCTCCATTGCCCGGGGCGGGCAGGCTTTGATGCAGAGTTCACAGGCCAGGCATTTTTCGTTATCGAACGAGACCTTGCGGGTGACTTTATCGAGCTCAAAAGCCCCGGCCGGACAAATGGTGATACAGGCGCCGCAGCTCGTGCAGCGGTCTTCGTTGCGGGTTACGTCCTGGCTGAGGTCCTGGATGTGTACCCCTGCTTCGGTGAGGTACAGGATGCCGCGGTCGTAATCGTCGCGCCGGCCGGTTAATTCCATCACCAGCAGCCCTTCTTCGTCGGGGGTGACCGAAGCTTTAAGGATATTAAAGTCGAGGTTGTATTCCCTGACCAGTTTACTTACGATGGGACGGTCCACCATCCGCCGCGGGAAGCGGAGCACGATCCTTTTCGATATTGTTGGTATTGCCATAATCTGCTACCTCGGAAAACAAAACGTTCCAACGTTACCGGGTCACGTCGT
>CAZSHH010000105.1:0-9875 GCA_964606525.1 uncultured Dehalococcoidales bacterium | reverse complement strand
ACAGTGCCCGAAAGAGGGGTGTGATTATTATCCGGGGTAGGGAGGAAAATCCGAAAATAACCCCTCACCTTAATCCTCTCCCGCAAGGGGAGAGGAAATATCCAGTGCGAATCAGTGGAGAAATATTACTGCCTTTTCGGGATCTTCGATCCATAAGGAGCGAGAGAAATAACGGTTGACTGCTCATACGTTCGAAGGGCCCAGTATGATGGTTTGGCAGGATCACCATGAGCGGATTACAAGCATCATTCGGTTGAAGCAATGGATATCCAGGTTCTATCTTCTAACAGAGCAATTGATATCAGTTAACAACACTATTTCGTCGTAGCCACTATTTCCGCCCAATGGGCGGCGCGGGTAATTTCAAAATCTTTGAGAGGGCCTTTACCGCCAGTCACCCAAAAGCCTTCCGGCCTCGCCGCGGAGACGGCGCCCTTTTCCACAAGAACCTTATCAATTTTAGGAGCGGCATAACCGAACATACGGATGATGGGGTTGGTCATACGGGTATCGAAGGCCGCCGCCCTGATACCTTTTAAAACATCGGCCGGCAGTTTGTTCAGGAAATCCTGGATGGGAACGGTTGGTTTCGCGCCCTGGGTAGGCGAACCGACGAGGAGGAGATCAATACCGGTGATATCACCGGGGCCGGCGGCAGCGGCTTTTTTGAGAATGACATCAACGCCGTTACCCAGTCCGCCGGCGATGATTTTAGCGATCTGTTCGGTATTACCATACTGCGAATCATAGACGATCAAGGCTTTCATGATTTGCCTCCCACAAGGTCAATATAGTCAGTTACTGAACTGAAGAAAAAATTCAATTCTAGACAGAGTCCGGCGGGGAAGTGATGGTAGGAGGGGTGAAACTAGAAACCGGGACAAGCGCAGGACTATCGAACTCGGGTTTAGCCATGGCGGTAAAGATCACCGCTACGATACCGATAGGGAAGAAGGTTATTATACCACCGATAGCGCCGGCCAGGGCTAAGCCCCAGAGTTTTTTCCTGAGAGCATAGATCCCTCCCACCAGAGCCAAGGCCCCGAAAAGAACCCAGAAACCGCCCATGACACCGTAAAGAACACCGAAGAATGTACCCATCTGATCGATGCTTATCTGTTCTTCATAAGATGTATATTCGCCGAACATCATGATCCACTTAAAAAACAGCCCGAAGGCAACCATGGACAGGCCGCTTAAAATACCCAGGGCACCCGAAACGATAGAGAGAACGCCGCCGATGGTAGCGTACTTGTTCACGAATAACCTCCAGCACTATTAACCCGGATTGCCGCACATCGTGTAAAAAATAAGCGGCAAGGAAATAATCCAGGCCAACTAGATACATCTGCGAATAGTCTAACGGGAACAGGATGATATTGCAAGGACAGGCCCGGCGACAATACCGGGCCCCGTGATCATCGAAGTAACCAATGACTGGCAAAGCAGTCGGCTAAAGCTGGTACTCACAGAAATCGGCAGCAACTTCAAAATGGCCTTCAGTAACAACCCGAAGTTCATCAACAGTCCAGCCATGGGCAAGTTCCTTAAGGAACAAACCTTCCTTGGCACCCTTGGGTCCCCGCACCTCGAAAACCGCCAGGTCAGTGATGATGTAATCGATATGCTGAGGAGCGCCGGTCATGGGGTAATGAAGCTTCTTAACAATCTTCGGATTGCCTTTGGGGTCGAGGTGGGCAATGGCGGTAATACAGCGCCGGGGGCCAACGACCAGGTCAAAACCACCGCCGACAGAGATGCCGGAATGTTTCACCGGATACTGGAAAGCCCAGTTGGCGAAATCGCCTTTGTCGGTGACTTCAAAACCGCCGACAACCGAGGTGCCAACGCGCTTGGAGCGGAGCATACAGAAGGCTTCGTTCATTTCAAAGACGACCATACCGGGCTTAGGGCGGACGTGGCGGTTGGCAGCGTCGTGCAGATTCATATCGATCTCTTCCCAATCATCGATCTGGATGGCCGTGCCGTAGCCCAGTAAACCCGATTCGGCATGATAAAAAATATCAATTGAGGGATCAACGTAATCGGCGGCGAGAACCGGCAGGCCGCGGCCGAGGTTCACGTAATCACCGTCTTTAAATTCTTTAGCGATGCGCATACCGATAGTCTCACGGGCGAGTTTTGTCTCACGGTATTTTTCAACCAGCTTATTTCGATCATTCATTGCGATAACCTCTCGTAATAAATATTCCCATCTTCAGGCACCTCGGCCTTCCTCGATCTGGACCCGCCGGGTACCGCGAGGGCCATAACTCAAATACCGGCTGACCTTATCCCACTCGAAGGTACCCATGCCACCAGGCGGGACCTTGACGATACGGTCGACATAGATATGAGGGGTATGAATATGGTCAGGGTCGAGCTCACCTGGTTCAACAATCTCAAGTACTTCGGCAACGGTAACCGTAGAAGCACGGGCAATGAGGGGATTCTGGATACGCTGCTTGCGATAATAGACCAGGTTGCCCAGGGTATCGGCTTTCCAGGCCTTCACGAAACCAAAGTCGGGTTTAATGGGCTTTTCGATGATAAACGGCTTACCGTCGATCTCGATACGCTGGCAATAATCTTCGCGGTAGGTGCCGACACCGACCGGGGTAAGGATGCCGCCATAACCACCGGCGGCAGCTTCGAGGCAAGTACAGAGGTTACCGAAAGGAATGGGAATCACTTCAATATTTTTAGTGATTTCCTCATATTCTTCTTCCATGCCCCGCATATTAGAGTAAACGTTACTGGTAAAACCGGCGATGACGCGCTTCACCTTACCCGGTTGTTCAATAATGGCGATCGAGGCATAACCCGGTAGGGAGAGGCCTTTGGGGGCGGGCTGCCGGGGATGGGCCATATTAGTAACAAGGGTAAGACCTTTGACATCCTTGCGGGTCAAAGCTTCCAGCAGATTATGCGGGACGCTAGCCGGCCCGAAGATAGAATGAGCGACCGTGGCACCATCAAAAATATCAGCGATGGCGCTATCGAAACTGGAAAAAATCTTGTTCTTCATGTACACCTCTCATCAAATGTGATAGAAAAACAACCACCCTGCAATAACACGATGAAAAGAAGTAACTACCCGAGGGGCGAGAACATTCTAAACTCCCTTTTCGTGCTTGTCAAACGTAAAACTAGCTTCATAACAGAGGGATGCGATATAATATCCGGAATACACTTGGATATGGTGGGGAAACAAAACAGTTGTGTGGAATATGATAATCGAGGTATACCACCGGTGAGTAATAACCATCAACCAGGAAACGGTCTCTGGCAGCACCTTTTTTCACCTGACAACGTGGCCATGGTCGGGGCTTCCGACGTGCCCGGCTCCTGGGGCTTTAATATCATGCGGACGCTCCTGCATGCCAACACACGTAAAACATATCCGGTCAATCCTTCCCATCCGGTAGTAATGGGAATGAGCACGTTCAAAAGCGTGTTGGATATCCCTGACGAGATCGACCTGGCCGTGATTGCAGTACCGGCGGCACGAGTACCCCAGGTAATGCGTGACTGTGTACAAAAAGGGGTGAAATCCGCCATCGTGATCTCAGGCGGATTTTCGGAAACCGGCGAGGAAGGCCGGCAACTCGAAAAAGAGGTCGTGGAGATAGCCCGCCAGGGCGGCATCAAATTCATCGGGCCGAACACGATGGGACATGCCAATGCCCATGCCAAATTCAGCATTCTGGGTTTTTCCGGAAAAGTCTATACCGGGCCGGTCAGCTTCGCGGCACAAAGCGGGAACATGGGCTCGCGCATTATGCAACTGGGGAATGCCCAGGGGGTAGGTTTCAGCAAGTTTGTCTGCACCGGCAACGAAGCCACGATACGGCTGGAAGACTACCTGGAATTCTATGCCAATGATGAAGATACAAAGGTGATCACCTTTTATATCGAGGGACTCCGGGAGGCCAGGCGTTTCTTGAAGATGGCGAAAGAAACGACGCGTAGAAAGCCGATCGTGGTCATGAAATCCGGGGCGACCAGAGGCGCTCAAGCAGCGGCGAGGTCGCACACCGGAGCGCTGGCCGGTTCGGATGAAGTTTATACCGCCGCCTTCCGGCAAGCCGGGGTGATCCGGGTGGAGACGGAAGATGAGGTCGCCGATGTCCTGACAGGACTGGTAAAACAACCGCTGCCCAAGGGCAACCGGGTGGGGATATTGACAATGGGTGGGGGGTATGGGGTGGTAACCTCTGAAGCGATGGAGATAGACGGTTTCCAACTGGCAAAGTTATCGCAGAAAACCATGGACAAGCTGGACAGCCTGCTGCCGGCACGGTGGTCGCACGGCAACCCGGTCGACCTGGCCGGTATGGACACCATGGGCGACGATACCGTGATGCAGTGTCTGGAAGCAATGCTGGAAGACAGTGGAGTGGATGCCCTGATATCGCTGATCGGTTTGGCCAAGTCCGGGCAAATGATGCCGCCGGGACTGCGGGCGCAAGATAAAGTTGCCAGTGAAGCCCGAGACAACCAGCTCACAGTAATCAGCAAAAGGGCGTTACAGATGGGCAAGCCGATACTTTCAGTAGGGCATATCCCGGCATTGATGCCGGACAGCCAATCGGAAGAAAGGTACGCAGACAACTTCGCTCTCTTCTCCGGGCCGCAGCGGATGTCGCGGGCACTACGCCACATGTTATGGTACCGACGCTACCTGGATGAGATGGATGAGCGGCTGGTTTAAAGAGTGAAGAGGATAAAGGGGATAACCAGGGCTACGATACCGGTGAAGAGCACAGCCAGGATAAACAGGTTGTAGCGGGTGCTGTAATCACCCAGCAGTGAAGGGTCATAATAACCGTCGACCCCCTGGTCTTTATACATTTTCATCAAGCCATTGATGATCTTGGCCCGTGACTGCCGGCCGCGGATGAGGCCAATCTCAGCGACCAGGTTGATTATGATAATCAGGGCAGCAAAGGTGAACATGACCACCGTCTGCACGGCGCCGCCTTCGGCCGAAGCCACTCCCGAATTGACCCCAAGCGTCACCAGGTTCAGCAGAATAGCGGTGATAACAAAGATAGTATCGGTACGGGTATTAGTAGCCAGTTCCCCCAATAAGTGTTCATGAACACGTTGAATCATATTTACCTCCACAGCCCGTAAAAAACATGACAACCGGATAGTAACACTGCCGGCACGGGGCGTCAAATACAAAGCGGCGCTTGACAAGCCGAACCAGACGGTTATATTTATGGGAAAACATCGCAATGAACCAATAAAAAAAGATGAAATACTGGATATTCAAGCCGCGTGCGGAATTCCGGCTGGCAGATTGGCTGCGGGAATCCAACTGGCTAAGCGACGACCGGTTAGCTGACGTTTGGGAAAGAGAACGCAGTGACGGCCAACCGGAAGCCGGTGACTATATTTTTTTCTGGTACGAAGATACCCCGGAAACCAGCGGCATCGTCGCGGAGGGGAAAGTGACGACCTTACCTGGAGAATTGCCCTTAACCGGCCGGAAGCAAGGGTACTATAAAGATGGAAATAAAACCAGAAAAACAGACGGGATGCAGCAGACGGCGGTACAATATATCCGCTTATGCCTGGCCCAACCCATAACGGCGAAGGACCTGGAGGAAGGAGAAGCAACAAGAACCATCTCTTTATCACAAAAACAACAAGAACGAGCCCTGGAAATACCGGAAGCAACCGGGAAATACATCGAGCTACTGCTAAGAAGCCGGACAACGTTAATCGATCTGACATACTGCCAAAACGGATAGGGAATAAAGAATAGGGAAATGGGGGATTGAGATGATAGATACGAGGATTAAACACGTGACAATCCCCGGCCTGCGGCTGCACCTGAGGCGGGGCGAACCGAATATGCTCTGGGTAAACGGGCAAAACCTGCTCCTGGTAAATCAAACTGCGGCTGATTTTATCGAAGCATTTATCGAAGTCATGTCAGGATACCGTGAAGAAGTTGACACAGAACAATTTAAAGAAGGCATCGCAGCAATAATGCAAAAGAAATATCCCAAAGCGCCAGCCGGGGTGTTGAAGAAAGACTTTGACGGGATATACGGTTCGCTCCGGGAGATAGCCAAAGGGAGTTGTCCCATCTCTGAAGTAAACCTGGAAACCAAAGAGACCAAACCCGAACTATGGACCGCCCCGCCGCGGATGGACCTGGCCTTGACCTACCGTTGTAATAACAACTGTTATTTCTGTTATACCGGCGGCCCCCGGCAAGGCCGGGAATTGAAAACCAATGAATGGAAAAAGGCCCTGGATAAAATATGGGACAGCGGGATACCGCAGGTAGTATTCACCGGCGGCGAACCGACGCTACGGGAAGACCTGGTAGCGTTGATCGATCATGCGCGGGAATTTGTGACCGGGCTGGTTACCAACGGCCGACGCCTCAACAAACTGGCGAAAGAGATGCACAAAGTCAGTCTCGATTATGTCCAGGTCAGCCTGGAAGCAGCGACGCCGGAAATACACGATAAGATGACTGGAGCAAGCGGAGCCTGGCGAGAGACCTGTGAGGGGATAAGGGCAGCGCTGAACAACAACCTCGAAGTCATTACCAACACCACCCTGACCAGGGACAATCTGGCAGTGTTTCCGGAACTGGTAAAGACCGGGGCAGACCTGGGCTTGAAAGTGATGGCCTGCAACACGCTCATTTGCAGCGGCCGCGGCACGATCGCCCGGAAAGGATATGAGATCACAACGGAGGAACTAAAAACGGCGTTAACCAGGGCACTGGAGACCGCCGGCAAAGTGGGCATCAGGCTGGAATGGTATTCACCTACCTGTTATAAGCAGTTCAATCCGCTGGATTTCGGTTTCGGGATAAAAGCCTGTTCCGCGGCGCAGTATAATATGACGGTTGAGCCTGACGGAGCGGTAATACCATGCCAGTCATGGTTAATGGAAAAGGTAGGGAATATCCTGAAAGATCCCTGGCCTCGAATCTGGAACCATCCGGTTTGCACCGGTTTCCGGCAAAAATCCTATTTAGAAAACAGGGAGGAATGTAAGGGATGCGAACACTTAAGTCAGTGCTGCGGTGGTTGTCCCCTGGAATATTCGCCCTGATCTTAATACTGAAAGCAACCAACCCGGTATCGGCCGATACGGGAACCTATAAAATATCAGATTACAGAGCAACGCTGGAACCGCAGAGTGACGGGGCTGTCAAAATCACGTATCAGCAGAAATGGCAGGTCCTCAGCGGCAATATACCATGGATAACCGTAGGTTTACCCAATGCCAGTTTCACGGTGGAGAGCTGGGGCGGTGATGCCGCCCGGATCTCTCCCGAGAATTCCGGAGGATTTTCCGGGGTAAGGATCGAGCTTAATAAGACGTATTACAGCGGTGAAATTTTCGAGATCAATTTCAGTGTGATGCAGAGTTATCTACTGGAAAGATTGTCCGACGAGAAAATATGGCGGATCGTGTACATGCCCGGCTGGTATGACCGGGCGGTGATAGACCGGCTGACGATAATACTGGACGCCCCGCCTGGACTAGATACATATTCACTAATCGAACCGGTACCGTCGGAGACGGCGAATAATGTTATTACCTGGGAGAAGACCAACCTGGCGCCGGGGGCACGCTTCCAGATGAAGGTGGAGTGCCAGGACGGCAGTTTCTTATCGGCAAACGCCCCGGGAGCCAAGACGAATACTTTCCCCTGGACGATCGTGATCGGGGTAGTGATCGCAGCGGCGGTAGTTTTCCTGATCGTGATCGGCATCCGCAAGGTAAAACAGGTACAGGAAGCCGCATTGAAAGAACGGATCGCCGCCACCGAGCGGGAACTGGCCGCGGACGCAAAGAAGATGGAAGCGGCGGAGAAGGGCTTCCGGGAGTATATTGTCCAGGAAGATATCCAACCGGATGAGGAAGGGCGGTATTACGACCGGAACTACGGCGACTACATCACGCCAGCCATATGGATGGCGGTTATCCTGCATCAACAAAACATCAGCCGAAATTCTTCATGTGTGCATTCATCATGCGCCTGTGTCTCATGTGCTTGTGCTTGTGCCTGTGCCTGTGCGGGGGGAGGGGCCGCGGGGTGTTCCCGAAAAACGCTGCATGAATGCCAGGATTGCAGTAAATGCAGTATGAAGCTGAAGTCCATCACCAGCGCATAAAACAGGGACAACCATCTCTGTCTCAATCTGGGCACCAGTCCGGTTAAGCACAAAGCCGGGGGAATACCCGTAAAGTTCACTATAGATATTTCTAGCCGCTTAAGGCGCGCCCGAAAAAAAAGCAAATATCACGGAAAAATATCACACTTGATAAAATTTTCACAATCTTAAACTGATATCAAATAATTAATTATTGTTTGTTAGTTGACAGATATTCTTCCAGGGTATATAAATAAGTCCGGAATTATCTTGTTATACCGGGACGGGGAGCAAGGAATTCCAGAAAAATCAGGAGGACTTATGAAAAGAAGGGGTATTTTTCTCGTATTTGTCATTCTGGTTACCGTAATGCTGATCTTTTCAAGCTGCGGTAACGAAACCCAGACCACGACCAAGACCACGACACCATCAACACCGACTACAACTAAAACACAAACCACAACGCCACCTACAACCTCGGACAAACCGCAATCCGGAGGGAAATTGACCATTGCGCTGCCTTCCGATGTAACCACATTCGACCCGGTAACGACCGGACAACTAATCGGAGCAATTGGATGGTTGACCAATGAACAATGGATACAACCCGACTGGACAAAGGGGTTGGCCGGGAGCGGAACAGTCGACTGGTTGAATCCCGGATCGGCAATGGATGATTTCGCCGGATATTTAGCCGAGAGCGTTACTTATCCCGAGCCGGGGGTGATGGTATTCCAGGTACGGCAGGGTGTACATTACAGTCTCGATCCCCGGAGAGAAGCCAGCAAGATGGTAGGCGGCCGGGAAATGACAGCCGACGACTGGGTGCAGAATATGGACCAGTTCCTGCACCACGACATGGCATTTATCAAAGCCGGCTATCCAATGACGGTACCCTTGATCCACGTCACGAAGACCGGACCCTGGGAAGTAACTTTCGAAATGAAAGAAGCTCTTTCAGATGAACTGAGAATGTGGCACTGGCTGGCCCACGGCGGCGGTTACCATTTCGTTTTTCCACCGGAACTGTGGACTAAATACGGCGACCTGCGCGAGTGGAAAAATAATGTAGGCACTGGGGCCTTCATGATCGATGACTTCGTCGCAGGAACGCAATTAACCCTGATCAAGAATCCGAATTTCTGGCATAAAAATCCTGTTGGCCCGGGCAAAGGCGACCAACTACCATATGTCGATGAGTTAAAGATGCTCATCCTGCCCGACTTATCCACCAGGTTATCGGCATTAAGAACCGGAAAGATCGATGCCATGTCCGATATCACCGCGGACGATGCCAAGAGCCTGATGATGACCAATAAAGATCTGACTTACAAAAAATATATCGGCGGGGTAGTCATGGCGATCGCCATGAGGCAGGACAAACAAGACTTGCCATACAAGGACATCCGGGTACGCCAGGCGCTGATGATGGCAACTGACTTCCAAGGCCTGGCAAATGTACTTTACGGCGGTGATGCGGAAATCCTGGTCTACCCGATCAGCCGGAGTTTCAAACGGGCTTACATGCCGATGGAAGAATTACCGGCAGATGTCCAGGAACTATACAGCTACAATCCGGAGAAAGCCAAGCAATTGCTGGCTGAAGCCGGATATCCAAACGGCTTCACCGCTCAAATCGTGGTTTCCTCCGACCAAACCCAGGTTGATGCTCTTACCGTATATAAAAACATGTGGGAAAAAGTTAATGTCAACCTGGAAATCCAGGTCAAGGAACCG
>CAZSHH010000104.1:0-10043 GCA_964606525.1 uncultured Dehalococcoidales bacterium | reverse complement strand
TGTCTTGCGCCAAAGCATGCGAACCGGTGTTAATTTAATAGTGATGCCCCGTTCTTTTTCCAATTCCATACTGTCCAGTACCTGGGCGTTGTCCGTAGTATGTATGACTCCGGTCAGTTCCAGGATGCGGTCAGCCAGTGTCGACTTTCCGTGGTCGATATGAGCGGTGATGCAGAAATTTCGTATCTTTTCCATTTTATGTGTGAATTTTATCATGTTTACGCTCAGCGCCACAAGCTAAGCTCATTCTTCTCCCGTTATTCCGGACTTGATGACAGGCGGTGCAATTGATAGAGTGTATACATGTATTTTTATTGCAAGTAATTACTGCTTGAATAAATTAGTACGGGGATTCTGATAGATATTCAACATACTGAAGGTTGGTTTACCGGCAAAGGCGGCCTCCGGCTTTATTGCCAGCAATGGCTTCCTGCCGGCGGTATTAAGGCTGTGATCCTGGTTGTCCACGGACTGTTTGAACACAGCGGCCGCTACACCCGGTTCGCCAGCCACTTTGTCCCGCAAGGCTATGCGGTTTGTACCTACGACCACCGTGGGCACGGTAAATCGGCCGGTTTACATGGTTATGTCAACCGTTTTGAGGACTTTGTCGACGACCTGGATGTCTATTTTCAGCAGGTGAAACAGCGATTTCCCGGCCGTCCTGTTTTCCTGTTCGCCCATAGTATCGGCGGTACGGTTTCTCTGGCTTATGTTTCCGGACATGCAGCAGATTTTACCGGCCTGCTTCTCAGTGCGGCTGTAGCCCGTCCCGGCGCCAGTGTCACCCGTGCCAGTATCATCATAGCCCGGGTACTATCGGCCCTGGTTCCCCGGATGGGGGTAGCCCCGATCGATGATTCTACTCTCAGCCGGGATGACCAGGTGGTCGCCGCTTATAATAACGATCCCCTGGTCTACCGGGGGAAGATACGCGCCCGTTTAGGTGCCGAATTGATCAATTTCATGGAACGCGTTTTACCGGAAAAGATCAAAAATATCACCCTGCCGGTGTTGATCATGCACGGCAGTGAAGACCGTCTTTCCAACATCCAGGGCAGCCGGATGATATATGAGACGGTTGCTTCCCCTGATAAAACCCTGAAAATTTACCGTGGTTTTTATCATGAGATCCTTAATGAACCGGAACGTAACCAGGCCTTACACGATATCGGTGTGTGGTTGACGGTACACCTGCCTGCGTCGGCAGAGCAATCTCAAAGCCAGGTAACTTAGATGATTATCGATTTATTTACTAATGGGGCGCTGTTGACTTCCGCAATCTCCTGGGCCATTGCCCAGATTGCCAAGACGACGATCGTTCTGATCCGCGCCCGGAGTTTCCAGCCTCGTTATCTGTTTACCAGCGGCGGTATGCCCAGTGCTCATTCCGCTGCGGTTTCCGCCCTGACGACTTACGTGGCTTTTACCAGCGGTACCGGGACGGTTATCTTTGCCGTATGTGTGGTCTTTGCCCTTATCGTGATGTATGATGCAACTGATGTCCGGCAGTCCGTTGGCCAGCAAGCCGTAATCATAAACCGTATCGTAGATGAAATTAAACTCGGCCGGCCGATGACCGAGTTAAGCAGTGATTTACGTGAGTTGATCGGCCATACGCCATTCCAGGTTTTTGCCGGCGCTGCTATCGGTATTTTTGTCAGCGCGGTCTGGTTGCTTGTTGCCAGGTTATAGTCGGCCGCCCCGGTTTTTTGGGAGGGTTTTTTCCCGGGCGCCGATATTTTAAATAAAAGGGGGACATGGAATTTGGCTTATACTTATAAGGAATCTTTGTTCATTTCTTTCATCCACACTACCCGTGCCGTTACCAAATATTTCGATACCCTTTTATACAAACGGCTGCACCTGTCGATTGTAAAACTGGCTGTCTTGACCGTCCTGGAGGACAGCGGCGGGGTTATGACACCTTCTGAAATTGCCCGCATTACGTATACGGAACGTAATAATGTCACCACCCTGGTCCGCCGCATGAGTAAAGAAGGACTGGTCACTATCAAACATAACCCGGATGATAAAAGAAGCCTGCATGTCGTCCTTACCGATGCCGGCCGCTCCGTCTTCCATCAGGCCCGGCCTGTGCCCATCGAAGTATATAAATACCTGTTTAATTCCATCCCGCGGGATGAACTGAAAGCCCTGAAAATGCCCATGAGCATCATGCGCCAGAACGCGGTCGAGGGTATCCGGGAATTAAGTTTGGGTAATAAACAGAAATAACCGGTTCATTTTGGTTTGATAACCGGAAGGCGGCCGGCTTGTGTCGTTCGCCTTCCACTTTATCCGCTTCCTATAGTTGTCAATGGATATTTTCTGTGTTAGTGTTTTATACATAAGGCGGTGACGCTGCCAACACAGCCGAGCCGGAGGAAGAAAGCCGTAAGGCAACTAGAACCTCCCGGGAAGTTCCCGTGATAGAACAGAGAGTGCATCGGTTGGCCGGAGCACTTCACGAGTATAAAGTAGGGTGGCACCGCGATCTGCATCGCCCCTGCCGGAATCGCAAAATATGCGCTTCCGCAGGGGCGATTCTTTTTATGGAGTGGTATATGGAAAGGCTGCTTATCGGGCACTTGCAGGAAAATACCGGCCGGGAAGTTATGATTTGCGGTTGGGCGCAAACCATCCGTAAACAGGGTAAGATCAATTTCCTCATCGTGCGCGATATTTCCGGGACCGTGCAGGTCGTGGTGGCCAAAGACAAACCGCAGGCTTTTACCGTGATTGATAAACTGACCGCCGAATCAGTGGTTAAAGTCCGTGGTTACCTCACGGCTTCATCTCAAGCCCCGTCCGGTATCGAAATCATTGCGGATGAGATTGAAATTCTGTCTATCGCGGCCCCGGAATTACCTATCCAGGTCGTCGAGAAAAGCGGTAATGAAGCGGAACTGCCGCTGCGCCTGGATTGGCGCTCGATCGATCTCCGCAAACCGGAAAACGCCCTCATCTTTAAAGTCTGGACCGTGATGGAACAGGCCTTTCGTGACTTTTGTATCTCCCGGGGATATATCGAGATCCATTCTCCGAAAACACTGGTTACTTCCACTGAGTCCGGCTCCGAGTTATTCGAAGTCAAATATTTCGACCGCACTGCCTATCTCGCCCAGTCCCCCCAGTTGTATAAACAGATGGCCATGGCTGCCGGTTTTGAAAAAGTCTTTGAAGCTGGCCCGGTTTTCCGGGCTAATCCTTCTTTCACTTCCCGCCATGATACCGAATTCACCATGTATGATGTCGAGATTTCCTTTATCGAGTCGCATCATGACCTGATGGACGAAGAAGAAAATATGATGATTGCTATGTTTTCCGCCATCAAGGAGAAATACGGCTGGGAGATTCAGGAAAAGTACGGCCAGGAGGTCGCTGTCCCTGTCCGGCCTTTCCCGCGCCTGACTCTGCATGAAGCGAAGAATATCCTGTCCGGCATGGGTGTCGCGTCCGAGCGCGGTGAAGATTTAAGCCCCGACGAGGAGAAAGCAATTTCGCAATATGCCAGGGAAAAATACGGCCATGATTTCGTCTTTATCCACGATTGGCCGGCTTCCACCCGTGCTTTCTATAGTATGAAACTGGACTCCGGTTCTACCCTGACCCGCAGTTTCGACCTGTTGTTTAAGGGGATCGAAATCACCAGCGGGGCGCAGCGGGAGCACCGTTATGAGCAATTGAAAAAGCAGATCCAGGATAAAGGCTTTAAGCTCGAACCATTCGAAAATTATCTCAGCTTCTTTAAGTACGGCTGCCCGCCTCACGGCGGCTTTGCTCCCGGCCCCTCCCGCATCCTCATGCGCATCTTCAATGTCAACAACGTTCGTGAGGTCACCTACCTCTACCGCGGCGTCAACCGCTTGACACCGTAGTGTTACAATAAGGGTTGTAATGTCCCGAATTGAGATTAACCAGCTCCATGCCCGGGGCCTCGCCCCGGTTATGGCTATCATTAAGGATGCCGTGCGTGATATGGCCGCCCGCGGCATCGACCAATGGGATGAAATTTATCCCGGCCGGGAGATAATTACCGCTGATATCGCCGCCGGTAATTTGTATGGTCTGTGGCTGGAAGATGTGCTCGCCGGCATCATCGTGATCAATGAAGACCAAAATCCGGAATACCGGTCAGTTGCTTGGCAGGACCACGTCCGGCCGCTGCTTATCCACCGCCTCTGCCTTAAACCGGAGTTCCAGGGCCAGGGGCTGGCGCGGATGCTGGTGATGTTCGCCGAAGAATTCGCCCGGCGGCACCGCTATACTTCTATCCGCCTGGATGCCTTTGCCCTCAACCCGGACGCCCTGGGCCTGTACGACGCCATGCAGTATCACCGCCGTGGCCAGATTACTTTCCGTAAAGGGCCTTTCTACTGCTACGAAAAAGTCCTGTGACAAGAGGAAAATAGTCATCTATGTCCCTGGTAGTACAGGCGGGACGCCTGTACTCATTTTCTATTCTTAAATCATATCTCATAAATCTTAAATCACGTCTTTTTATACTTCTCCCTCCCCTCCACGTACAGGTCCCCCCCATAGATATCGTTGATCACGGTGGCCGGGAAGTCTTCTACTTCGATCTTGAGTGCGGCCTCTGCCCCCAACTCCGGATAGGCCACTACCTCGGCTTTCTTGATTGTTTTCGATATCAAGGCCCCCGTCCCCCCGATCGCCGCCAGGTATACCGCTCCGTATTTTCTGATTGCTTCCTTGACCTCCGCGGAGCGCATACCCTTCCCCACCATCCCCTTTAGCCCGGCCGTTATCAACCGCGGCGTATACCGGTCCATCCGCCCGCTCGTGGTCGGCCCAGCGGCACCGATCACCTGCCCGGGTTTGGCCGGCGTCGGCCCCATGTAATATATCGTCTGTCCCCGGATGCCGAACGGCGGTACTTCACCCCGCTCCAATGCTTCCACGATCCGTTTGTGCGCCGCGTCTCTTGCCACGTACATCACCCCGCTTAGTAAAACATTATCCCCGGCGCGTAAATCTTTTATCGCTTCTTCCGTCAGCGGTAGTTTGATTTTCTTTACCATAAGATATCCCCATAACCGGGGCACAGGATACTGTGCCCCGGCCTGTTATTTAAGGTCTATACTTCTTGGCTGATTCCACCATCGCCTTGATATTTTCTGATTTAGCTTCGTCAATCGAGCTTCCGTTAGTAAGGATAAAGCCGCCCCCTTTCCCGCACACCTTGATCAGTTTGTTGCAGTACTCTTCCACATCCTGCGGTGAACCTACCTGGAGGATGCTGGACGGGACGTTGCCCATGATGCATACATGGTCTTTCAGGATTTCCTTGGCTTTGAACATGTCGGTCAGGTCGAAGTGGGCGACCACTTTGCCCTTGGGCAGTTCCAGGAAATATTCCAGGCGGTCGCCGTAGGCCCCTTCGCAGAAAGGCATCGGCACGAAGCCCAGTTCGATCGATTTCAGCATCGCTTTCTTCAAGCCCGGCCAGTAGAATTTTTCGAACTGCTTCTTCGACATGAAGCCTTCCGCCCCCCGGTGCAGGGCGAGGAACACCCGTTTGGGATTGCCCCTTTTCTTGGGGTCGGCCGGCGCTGCCTTGGATATCCGCCATTCTAGCAGTTTATCGCAGGCCGCCAGCAGTTCGTCCGGGTGCCGGTACATATCCAGCATCGCCCCCCGCATTCCCCGGTAGAAATCGGATATCATATCGAACGGCGCACCCCCGGCTCCTCCCATGTAGCCGTGGGGCGGAAAACCCAGGTTGGCCAGGTCGTCTTCCAGGTTTCCCGCCGCGGCGAACCATTTTTCATTTTCCTCGCCGGCTTTCACTAACGCTTTCGCCATCTCCCGGAATTCCGGCCGGGTGAACAACGTCGTCATCGCCGAAAAGCCCATCATGCGGTCTGATAGTTGTGGTAAAGTTGCCAATGGGGCCATAGATGTATACGATCGCGGTAGTATGTATCTCAGGCTGAAATCAGTCGGGTCAGATAAGAAGAGATCATATTCATCTTCCTTCATACATTCGATATCGATCGCCTGGTGGGAGACATTGGGCGGCAGCGGCCCGCCCGGCCATTTCATCTGGGTCGGCCCCAGGGCTTCCAACGCCCGGCCGGGATTGTTGCCGGCTGCCGAGGAATACAGGTCCGGTTCGAAGTCCATCACCGTCTGGATGAAGGCCTTGCGCCAGCCCGCGGCATCGTAATATGCCGTGGCGATTGGTATTCCCATGTGCTTGGCGGGAAAATAGGTCATCCTTACATCCACGGGGACCCGGTCCGGTTCTTTCAGGGCGATCGTGTCGCGGACCCGTTTCTCTCTTTCTTCGAAAAGCTGCTCCGGTGTTTTGCCGTGCTTCTTCTCGATTTCATCCCTTAGTTTTTTTATCTCTACGGAAAATTTCTCCTTTGCCTTGCCTGTCATCTATTCCTCCCTGTGTCTTTACCCGTCTGAATATTTTGTTTTCAGGCCACAAATCGGTTACCAGAGTATAACATGACTTCCCCAACAAGCTTAAATTCATAAATCATCATTCTTAAATCATAAATCAAAAATAATTTCTGGACTTTGCTCTGTCTTCACCTTATAATCCCAGAACATGATAATTTTCGATTGGAGTAACCTTCACCATGCCTCAATTGCCGCAATTATGGTATGACCGTATCCCCAAGGTTGAGCTGCACCTGCATCTCGAAGGCGCCATCCCCCACCCCACCCTCTGGCAGTTGATCCAGAAATACGGCGGCTGCGCTGAGGTGCCTGACCTCCCTGCTCTACAAAAGCGGTTTCAATACCGTGATTTCGCTCATTTCCTGGAAACCTGGGTCTGGAAAAACCAGTTTATCCGGGAATATGCCGATTATACCCTTATCGCCGAGGATGTGGCCCGCGACCTGGCTGCCCAGCATGTCCGTTATGCCGAGATCTTTTTCTCCCCCTCCCGTTTTTTTGAAAACGGCATGCAAACTCCCGAGATGGCCCTGGCCATCCGCCGCGGCTTCTCCCTGGTACCTCAGATCAGGATCAACCTGGTGGCGGACCTGGTCCGCGATAACGGCCTCGATAATGCCGCCGCCGTCCTCGTTGACATTCACGAGGTAAAAAAGGAAGCCGGCATCATTGGCATTACCATCGGCGGTTCGGAGCAGGCTTTTCCCCCGGGCCCTTTCGCTGGTATTTACGAACAGGCCCGGAAATCAGGATTCCATACCAGTGCCCACGCCGGCGAAGCGGCCGGCCCGGCGAGCATCTGGGGCGCCGTCCATGACTTGAAAGTAGACCGTATCGGCCACGGCACCCGGGCGATGGAGGATGAAAAACTACTTGACTATCTTGCTGAGACGAAAATACCCCTCGAGGTCTGTCCTTTGTCCAATGTCCGTACAGGCGTCGTGCCCTCTCTCGAAGCCCATCCCGTCCGCCGTTTATTCCGGCGCGGCCTGGTCGTTACCATCAATACTGACGACCCCAAGATGTTCGGTAATTCCCTGGCTGAAGAATACCGTTTGCTGGTCGAAAAACTTGGTTTTACTCCGTGGGAAGTGCAGGATTTGATTTTGCAGGGCATCCGTTCCTCGTGGTTGTCCGCCGAAGACAAGCGCAAACTGGAAACCGAGTTCATTACCGATAAAGAATGGATGCTGCGTTAGACCGGGAGGGGTTGTAGCTTATCGGTATCAATGAATTGGTATCTATGGGCGGTGAAACCACACATAGATACCATAAACGATAACTCCCTCGCCCGCTGTAGCGGGAGAGGGTTGGGGTGAGGGTCTTCAACAAACGATTGTATGTAGTTTGAAACTAATAGATAAGTAATTTTGGACAAAGATGTGTTTATTTCCTGAATACCAGCAGATCAACCGGATCGTATACCGGTTGGTTCATTGGTTGTGCTTGTGCCCATTTCAGGAGTTTCTTCCGGCCTTCTTCGAAATCATTGTCATTGATGCCGATCAGCGATGATAGTCCCCGCTGGCTGATTTTTTCGTAATATTCCATATATGATGCTGCGAATATCTGGTTCACCGTCTCGACTTTGATCAGGTTGAAGCTGTGTAGCTTGGCTGTCTCTATGATGTCGGCTTCTGCCGGTATCCGCTGGTTGTTCCGTTTCATCGCTTCGGGGAAGAAATTCAACCAGTCTACTCTCACTTCGCTTTCTTTTGTTCCATTGCGTATTGCCAGGTAGTCGTTTGGTTTGAGTACTCGGTATATTTCATGGAAAGCCAGGCTTTTATTATCCAGGTGGTGATATACCTGGCACATCCAAACCATGTCTACCGTTCCGGCCGCCAGCGGGATTTGTTCGGCAGTTCCTTCTTTTCGGCTTATCCCTTCGCTTGATATTCCGGTACTCTGTTTCAACATGGCTTCGGAAGGTTCGACAATGATTACCGGACATTTATATAATTCCTGTAATGGCTTCGTAAAGCGTCCCGTCCCCCCTCCCAGGTCCACAATGAGTTTCACGGCAGATTCAGGCACTATTTCACCCAGTGTCTTCATCCATAACGCCATCGTTTCGTCCGGCAGTGACCGGGAGGCATTATACCTCTCCGCTGCTACTTTGTCTTCGTATTCCTTCGCCATCTCTTGCCTAAATCGTTTCACTCTTATATTCAGCTGCCAGCCCTATCTGCATCACGGCATACGGCCGCTCCGCCTTGTTGCAGGTGATCGGCCCATGAGGTATGCCCCTAGGCAAGGCGATTGCTGTCGGCTGGTTGAAAGTATGTTGCTCATGTTCCGTCCCGATTTCCACCATCATTTCTGCCCCCAGGTTGCTCAGGTCGGTCTGGACTAAGCTGAAAAATACCATTACCTCGTCATAGGGATGTACGTGGGCTTGTTTCCCCTTCCCGGCTTCCCATTGCCCGGGTTTATCGAACCACCCCATCATCAGGTTGACATTCATCCCCTGCAGGTCAGCCCCGGCCATGACTGCCCGCTGCCGGGCATCCGCCCCACCCGGCCCCTTTTCCACCAGCAGTTGCTTGAAAAGGTGACTGTATTTGTTGCCGTCGGTCTCGCCTTGCTGCGCAATGTGCCGTTGCGTCTTGGAGTATTTGCCGCTCAGGGCGATGTGAAAATGGCCGTAAGGTTGGTATACTTTTTCCGTGACCAGCGGACAGTGCGGGATGCCTTTCGGTGCCGCCACGATGGTCGGGACCTGGTACTTGTGTTGTTCGCGTTCGATCCCCATGGCGAAATTCATCTCGGCCCCGAGATGATTCATGTCCTTATCATATCCGAAAAAGACCAGCAGTTCATCGAACGGGTGGCTGTGTGCCCCCCACCCCGGTGCCCAGTCCCCCACGCTTTCATAAACACCCAGGATGAAATTAAGGTCGAAGCCCTTGATTTGCTTGCCCTGGATAAAAACTTCCCGGGCATTCGCCCCGCCCTCTGTCCCGTTCCCTTTCTTAAATTTCAGCGTCGTAAATAAGTCTGCATATTTTTGTTCCGTCATATTTCCCCTTTCGTCGGCCGTGATATCTGGCAGATTATAAGTTGGCCATGAGTTCTACACAAAATGAAGTATATCATTTCATCTTTTGTCCGATTGCCGTCGCCACTACCCCTCCCCCCAGTAAAAAGGAGGTGATTTTCCAGATGATCAACCTCACTTCCCATCCAGGCAGGTGTTTCGTCTCGATTTCCCCATACTTTTCGGTCATGTACATCAACGGTCCGTAGTCCCATTCTACCCAGCCCACGAACCAGATCATTGAAGCAATTACCATGACTCCCAGGATTATCTGGACAGTTGGCAGGTATTTGTTGTTTGGCCGGAATAATTGGGCTGCCCCGCAGCCGGTGATAACTAACCCAAGTGCCGGGTAGAGGATCGACCATACATCGAGTGCTCGATTTGGCATTAACAAAGACTGTTGGCGTATAGTTGTCCCATCAGGAGTAATGCCTTCGCGAGTGTGATAACCATTAGCTAACCAACTCATCCAATAGATCATTGAGGCAATGACTAATATCCCTAGAATAACCTGGATAATTGCTAGTTTTTTCATATCATTCCTTAATCTAGACTCTTCAGG
>CAZSHH010000103.1:9202-10531 GCA_964606525.1 uncultured Dehalococcoidales bacterium | reverse complement strand
ATAACTACCTGGCCTATCTCATCAAGGACATCTGGGCCACCATGGAAGGCGGCTTTACCCTGGTCCTGCCGCCCCAGATTGCCCAGGACCTTTATGACTACGGCTTCAAGACCAAGCAGTCCATCTACGAATGGATCTGGAAGCAGAGTTTCGAACCGGTCGGCCGCTTCCGCATGCGCGGTTCCCAGGACTACATCACTAACGGCTGGCTGGGTATCGAGAAGACCTCGGGTAAGCCGTGGCGGGAACTGCCGGATGATTATATGGTGCCGGCCGGCGGCGACGACCCCTTTGACGACTATAATATCGTGGTCATCAACATGGAGGAGACTGCTCCTGCTCGCTTCAGCGGCGGCCACAGCCCGGCTTTCAGTATCGACGCCTGGCGCTAATCTCCCGGTATAAGTGATTTAAGAGGCGGCCGGATTGGCATTTTATGGCTGGTCCGGCCGCCTTCTTTACCATTTTTATTTAATATATGCAAAACATGTAGTCTCTTGGATTTCGGAATTTCTATCTGTAATTTGTGATATTTTCTAAATTTTTCCTGACAAAGGACATTTTGTATCCCCAGGCCAGTAATCTTGTAGGGGATGGTCTGTGACCATCCCTCCCTGAAGCTGGATTTCACAGGTCGCCTTAATGATTATTGTAAAGTCAGGGCTTAAGGCGGGTGGGTCCGAGACCCACCCCTACGAAATGCCATTTCTTATCTGAAATGGTAGGTGAAGTTTTAACTATTTCTGAAAATCAGAATTGTCCTGAGTCAATATATACAGTAAGGATTCTCTTGTCGCTTGCGAATCGAAGGTATAATCCGGCAGGCGGGACGCCTGCCTTACCTGAAAATTACACGTAGCATTGATGATCGAGGGTTAGGGTGAGGATTTTTTGTAACTTGGTCATTAATTATTTACTTGGTCTTTTATATTTTGATATTAGTATTTGTTTCGGATTTCGATATTAGTATTTCGGATTTTTTATCTAATCTATTACTCCTTCCCTGGTCAACCTCTCATACTCCTCCTCGCCCAATCCCAGGATCACTTTGAACACATGCTCGTTGTGTTCCCCCAGCAGCGGTGCCCGGGTTAACTGGTATTCGTATTTGGACAACCGGAAATGCGCTCCTGAGTTCGCCCGGTATTGCCCCACCTCCGGGTGTGCCAGTGTCTCGAAAAAACCGCGGGCTTTAAGCTGCGGGTCGTGCTCCATCAGGTCCTCTCCCGTCTCCACCACCCCCGCCGGAATGCCTGCGGCATGCATCGCTTCCATCACCTCTTCCGCCGTACGCTGACTGGTCCAGGCCGTCACCAGGTTATCCAGCTC
>CAZSHH010000103.1:0-9192 GCA_964606525.1 uncultured Dehalococcoidales bacterium | reverse complement strand
CTCAGCCTCATTTTCTTTCCTCGTCAGTAAAGTGGCGAACCCGGGGCCTGCCGTCAGTTCCGGCCGGCCGATTACTTTACAGAAACTCTGCCACTGCTCATCGGTGAACACCGCGATCGTGCACCACCGGTCCTCTCCCCGGCAGCGGTAGGCGTTATGCGGGGCAGCGTAGGGACACTCGTTTCCCACCCGTCCCACCGCCTGCCTGTTTACCTGGTATTCCAGCAAAAGCGGTGCCATCAACTGTACCCCCGCCTCGAATTGGGAAGCATCCAGGTACTGTCCCTTGCCGGTGCGGCGCCGGTATTCCAGCGCCGCCGTCACCGCCATGATGATGAAGCGCGGCGCCACGAAGTCCGTATAAGCCCCGATCCACCCCGGCTCCCGGTCCGGCCAACCGGTGATATGGTTGAATCCTGAAAGGGCGGTCAGTCTAAAACCGATCCCCGGGTGCCGGGCGAACGGCCCCGTCTGTCCCTGCATGCAGGAACTGAGCATGATGATATCCGGCTTGATTTCCCGCAGCACTTCGTAACCTAATCCCATCTTCGCCATGGCACCGCCGGCGAAGTTCTCCATGACCACGTCCGAATTTGCTATCAGTTGTTTCACCAGCTTCAGCCCTTCCGGCTTCTTCAGGTTGACCGTGATGCCCCGCTTCCCCGTATTATGCTGGTTGAAACTGCCGTACTGGGATCCCGTCCGTTGTATGTCTGGCCGCGCCCGGCTCTCGATCTTGATCACCTCCGCCCCCAGGTCGCTGAAGTGTTTGGCCGCAATCGGGCCGGTCAGCGCCCAGGTGAAATCCACTATCCTGATACCGGCCAATAGTCCCTTCAATTTTTCATCTCTTTCTCTGAACACTATTCTATTCTCCGCCTGGATTCAATCTTGAAGTAGACTTCATAAAGTGATTCTCCGAAGTGCTCTCCCCCTTTTCCAAAGGGGGATTAAGGGGGCTTTGAACATTCATGTTTTCCAAAATGCGTGCGATTACACCATCGATGTTTTTCAATACATCTAGGTCAGAAAACCTTAAGACTGTGTATCCCTGTTTTTTTAAGTATGCGTCTCTTTTTGCATCCGATTTTTTACCTTCTTCCGTATAATGCTGGCTTCCATCGACTTCGATAATAAGTTTAGCCTGATAACAAAAAAATCAGTGATATAGTTGCCGACAATCTTCTGCCGATAGAATTGTAGGCTGTTCAGCTGCTTAAGTCTAACCTTTGACCAGAGGAGTCTTTCGGCATCGGTCATATTATGCCTGAGTTGTCGGGAGAAATCTTTAAGACTTCGATTATATTTCAACATCGTGGTAAATCTCTCTAAATCTCTCTTTACAAAGAGAGACTTTCAGCCCTTTTACCTCTCCTGTATCAAAAATAGGTAAGTTGTAGGCATTATTGTGATAAATTTCCTTGACTCAAATCACCCCCGCCTGTTTCAACATGATTATTTCTGCTCTGCTCAGCCCCAGTTCCCCCTCATAAATCTCGATATTATGTTCCCCAATGTGCGGTGCCCGGCGCTGTACCCTGGGGCTGGCTTCCGATGCCCGTACGAAGGGGCCGGGGTATTGCAACGTGATTCCTGTCTCCGGGTGCTCGATTTCCTGCCAGAATTCCCGTGCCGTTAACTGCGTATTGTCCAGGATGTCCGCTGGTGTAGCTACCGGGTACAGTTGTATCTCCCGTTTCCGTGCTTCCTCCAGCAGTTCCGCCTTGGTGTGGGCCAGTAATAGCTTTTCGGTCGCCTCTACGATCTCTTCCGGCACCTCCCGCCCTCCCCCCGCCAGCCGGTCCCCAGCCGGGACTTCCGGGTTTTTCCAGGCTTTTTCCAGGAGTCTTTCTCCCTTCAACCAGTCCACCAGGGCGTTGTCGAAACTCGCCCCGCTGACTGCCCCCGAATAAGCGAATGAGACATAACCGTCCCGGCAGGGCCAGAGCTGCGATTGCCGGAAACCGGCCGCTTCCCCCCGCTTCTGGATCCGCCGCCGCCGGTCCCAGCCGGAGGTGATGTGCTCCGTCGACTGAACCACCGATTCCTGGATGGAGACATCCACCTGCTGCCCCACTCCCGTCTGCCCCCGGTAAAACAGCGCCGTCAGGGCGCCCTGGGCGGCATCGCAGCCAGCCAGGAGGAATGACTGGGCATGGTGGCTGATGCGGTAGGGGGGGCGGTCGGGCTCGCCGCAGGGGGCCATCTGCCCGCCCATTGCCCAGGAGGTGATGTCTGCAGCCGGACGGTCCCTGTACGGCCCCGTCTGTCCGAAGGGTGTGATTGATACCAGGATGATTCCCGGATTAAGCTTTTCCAGGTTGATATAACCCATGCCGAGTTTATCCAGGTAGCCTGGTGGGAACGATTCGATCACGAAGTCAGCTTTTTCCACTAAACGTTTGCAGATGTCCCGGCCGTCGGCCGTCTCCAGATTCAGGGTGATGCCCCGCTTGCCCCCGTTCAGCGCCCACCAGAACAGGCTTTTTTCCGGGTGCGCTTCGTGATGATAGAACGGCCCCAGCCTGCGGGCAGCATCGCCCCCCGGCCGCTCCACCTTGATGACATCGGCGCCCAGGTCGGCCAGGAGTTTACCGCAGTAAAGTCCCTCTTCGCCGGCCAGGTCCAGGGCCCGGTACGGCCCCAGCATGCTTTCTGCCGTCCTGTTTTCCGCCATCTTCCGGGTTCCCCCCTTTCCGGTTTTCAGGGTCAGGAGTAACACACCGCTGCCGGGATTTCTTATCTTGATTGGTATATACTATACACCAATTCCGGCTGTCATGGTCCCACAGTCCGGTAATATCTAAGGAGTGACGCACATGAAGGTATTAGCGTTGAACGGCAGTGCCCGGAAAAACGGCAATTCCGCCACCATGTTAAAGCATGCGGTCAAGGGGGCTAAGGCGGCGGGGGCAGAGACTAATTTGGTCCATCTCTACGATTTGAATTATAAGGGCTGCACTGGCTGTGTCTCCTGTAAACTGCTCCGCGGCAAGAGCTTCGGCCGCTGTGCCAGAAGGGACGAATTAACTCCTGTCCTGGCGGAAGCTATTGACTCCGATGTCCTCCTCCTTGCCTCCCCTATCTACTTCAACGACATCACCGGTGAACTCCGTTCCTTCCTGGAGCGTTTCTGGTTCCCGGCTATCACCTATACTAGAGAACGGAAGCTGCTTTATCCCAAACGTATTAAGGTTGGCCTGATTTTTACCACTAATGCCCCCGGCCAGTTTTATACCGACTTTTACAAAGGCCTGGTGGCGACCTTCAACCGCATCATCGGCGATGCCGAGTACGTCGATGCCTCCGAGACCTGGCAGTTTACTGACTATTCCAAATACGCCGCCGATATGTTCGACGTCGCTGCCCGCAAGCGCCGCCACGAAGAGGTCTTCCCCGAAGACTGTCGTAAGGCTTTCGAGATGGGTAAGCGGCTGGCTGGTCAGAGTTAAATTTTTATTTAAAAATATATGGTGTTGCCGGGGTAGTCCGCTCGCCCTGAGCCTGTCGAAGAGGAGCGGGTCAATCCGTTTCGTCGATCCCAAACTACAAAATACAAACTACTCACACACCGCTTTGTAATTCTGTAATAAGGTAGATTCTTGTAGTCGTTGCGAGAGCGATTACCGGTCGCACGAAGCAACCCGTTATTAGTAATGTGTGAGACCGTCTCTCCCGGCCTGTTCGGTTGCTTCGTTGACAACTGCCGTTATCGTAGTATGATATTGCCGTTGGTTGTCGCGGCCTTATAAATCACAATCTGAAGGAGAATCATCATGGAAACCAAAAAATACTGGAAACACGTCATCCGTGGGCCTTTCTATAAGAATGCCGAACCGGGCGTGACCGGGACATCGATTTGGGCACATCATAATGAATATAACAACGGCACTACTCTGGGCTATCACTGTATCAACGGCCCTTACGGGGCTCCGGAAGCGCATTCCCATGATTTCCACGAGTTGATTTGTTTCCTGGGCGGCAACCCGGAAGACATCAACGACCTGGGAGCGGAGGTCCATATCCGGATCGGCGAAGAACTGGAGGAACACGTCATCACTTCCGCCACCGTGCTTTCTTTCCCCCCGGGCTTGAAACATGGCTATCTTGAAGTAAGAAACCTTAAAAAGCCCTTCATCTTGCTGGAGATATCCTCTACTAAGGACTACGGCCAGCCCGCGGAAGCAAAGAAAGAAAAGCAAAAGTAGCTCATCGGGATACTACTAAAAAGTGCACATAGTTGGTATGTACATAGGTGATATGTACAATTTTGGTATGTCTTAAACGTCCTATTCATAAATCATAAATCAACTTGGTTTTTGGTATTATGCTATCTGGTTATTTTCTTATCTGGATTAGCTAACCATTTCTCTTAATTATGCGTGCTGATAACCATCTGCAGTTATTATTCGTTCTTGTTAAATTCCATACCGTATATTTCACAAAGTCTGGCCGCTTTTTGGGGATTGGTTTCCAGATACACCCTTGCCTTGATTATCTTCAGTTCACCTTTTTCGTCGGTTTTCAGGTTATACAAGGTATTCATTTTTATCTCAAGTAATACTTCTCCGGTGATTCTTTTTATAGCCCGGGCAGTAATTAATGCCCCAACCTCGTTTTGCGTCTCATCTATAAAAAGGTGCTCCAACGTTATTTTATCCTGGATCTCGGGATGGCTCAGGCAGGTTTCGTACCATTGTTCTCGGTTGGATACCAGGTCATCAAACGACACTTCCGGGGCATAAAACTTGTCCATGATATTATGGGTCTCTACTGTCTGTCCATATTCACTGTAAGCTTGGGCATACTCGTTCATAAATTGTACGATTTCATTATACTTTAAACTCATATAATTTCCCTTCCTGTATTCTTGGATATCGCTAATATATATTCACACCAGTCACGCACGCTTTTTGTTTCATTCTAGGCCTATTGTACGGTAAGTACCGCCGGTGACTACGGAAAAATGGAAAATCGGCCGGTCGGCACGATGGATGATCAGGGGGCAGTGGCTCATTCCGGCAGGGGCAAAGAGAAAAGTGCTCTTCGTTAACCTGTTTTTCTGGTCGCCCATCCACATTTCCACCTCTCCGTTGAGGTTGTACGGGTCCGCGGCATCCCCGCCAAAAAACCCGATGATTTCATCGTCGGCGTGAGTATGAGCCGCCGGCGCATGACGTGCCGGTTTACAATACCAGGAAACATTCATCTGGAAAGCACCCGGGACAACGTCTTTATCCATCCACAAAACACGGGTGGCGAATTTTTTATAGGCTTCGACAAACTCCGGCTTGAACACCGGGGCTTTAAGTTCGGTGACGATATTTTTACTGTAGTCGGATTCTGGTTTATGTGTCTCCTTTAATGATGCCGTGTCCCAATGGCCGCCGGTCGTGACGGAGAAATGGAAGATGGGCTTTTCGATACGCTTTATAATGAGCGGGCAGTGCTTTAATCCACCGGGAATGAACACCATGGCAGTTCTCTCGATGGTAAATTTCTGGTCGCCCAACCATATCTCGACCTCCCCGTGCAGGTTGTACGGGTCGTCCGGGTCGTTGCCGAAAAAACCAAGGATTTCACTTGCTTCGTGAGTATGAGGCGGTGGGCCTTTCAGGATCGGTTTAAGGTACCATGAACAACTCATCTGGAAGGCTCCCGGGACAACCTTTTCATCGATCCATAGTATCCTTGTCGCCACTTTTGAGTACGCCGCATTTGTCTCCGTTGAAAAAGGCGCTTTCAGTTGCTGCACAACATATTTATCGTATTTCGCGTCAGCCATGATCACCCCCCCTTTTTTATCCCGGTAATAACGTAAGAATAGTTACTTAAGGAGCCGGGAGAAACCGGATTTTACTTTCAAGGGTTCCACGATATACAGGTACCGGTCTGTGGTTTCATCATATGCCGGCCAGTTAATCAGCCCTTTTACACTCGGATCCCCTGTTCGGGCAAACGTGGTCCACATCTGCATCATCTCTTTGGAGACCTTTCTCTCGGCATCCGTGATCACCGGCATATCCGATTTTGCGCCGGCTGCTTTGTACATGAACTGGAGGGACTCCCATTGGCCGGGATAATCGACGTCGCCAAACACGTAGTGTATCTCCATGGCGTGGGCCGAGACACCGCCTTCCTCACGGAAATTGCGCGGCACCTGGTCGAATATGCCAACATATCCTTTTTTACCGGTTTGATTTGCCGCGGCTATAATCTTCATATAAGCAGGAATTATATCGGGTGCATACACCAGTCCGGGGCCGGTCAATTCACCGAGGTTGGCACAGGTGATCATGGGTACGGAATTTTGTTCGTACCGCTCCAGGATATGGTAGGGAGTGTCCGGCAGGAACCAGCCGTCGGTGGCAATATTCCAGGGGCCGTCGAAAACCGCCGCTCCTCCGGTTTCTTCGTTCATGGCCTGGCTGATCTCAATCAGTTTTTCCCACGGTATCGCCCGGGCGGCGGCCAGGGGATCGGCCGCTTTATTGACGCCAAGCCTGGCAAACAATTTGCTGCCGTATTCTTCCATCTCTTTTAAAGGGACGGCAAAAGCATGGCTGCCCCCGCTCTCGCAGATGGCTTTGTGGAACAGGCCTTTTGCCAGCGGGGAAGTAAGCATGCAGACGACCTTGTCTCCACCTCCGGATTCACCGAAGATGGTGACGTTTTCCGGATCTCCGCCAAATGCCGCGATGTTCTTCTGGATCCATTTCAAGGCAGCTATGATATCGAGAAACATGTAGTTGCCGGAAGAGTGCTGCGGTGATTCTTTCGTCAGCAGGGGATGCGCCAGCAGCCCCATTTCTCCGAGCCGGCTGTTCACGGTTACCAGGATGACGCCGTGTTGCGGCAGCCCGGGGCTGTTATAGATTTGCCAGTTTCCACTGCCGTACCGCAACCCGCCGCCGTGCAGCCAGACCATTACCGGCAGCTTTTCCGTATCCTTATTGGCCGGCGTGTTGACATTCAGGTATAGGCAATCTTCACTCGCTGGTTCCTGCTGAACTTCTTTGGGCATATTCTTATCGGGATACTGCGCGGCCTGGAGACTATATTTCGTGCATTCGCGGATCCCTTCCCAGGGCGTTGCCGATTGGGGTGGCTTCCAGCGGAGTCTCCCGACAGGTGGGGCCGCGTACGGAATACCTCGGAAAACCCTTACTTCCTTTCCCGGTTTTCCAACTACTGTACCGGAAACATAACCGGTATTTGTCCTCACAATATCCATACTGCTTCACTCTCCCTTAATAAGTCTCTATTATTTATATTCATGCAACTTATTACGGCCTTATCTCGTTGGCCACACCGGTTATCAAGCATAAAACTTGATTGTGATAACTTCCGGAAAATGTATACGGTTTTCTCTGGCGCTGCAGGAACCTACCTGAATATATTCCCTCCGCTATCATCCTATCATCTATTTAGCGAAAAATGTATTGTTTATTATTTTTACAACTGTCATCATATATACAAAATTTTTCCTAAAGGAGATGCAAATGGCTGAACAAAAATATGCGAAATACGTTCTCCAGGACTTGAGAATGCCTGCCGGTATGATGCCTTCTGCTGAGTATCTGCAAAGAGCCACCAAAGTGCTCTGGATGGACGGAGAAAATACTCCCGGGGCTTTCAACGTTAATGTCGTCTGGCTCTGGAAAGCTACTGACTTCAACCACGACGAAGCCCACAAACACGACTATAATGAGGTTATCGGCTTCTTCGGTAGCGATCCGGACAAACCCCATGATCTAAACGCTGAAGTGGAGTTCTGGCTTGATGATGAAAAATATATCCTGACCAGGAGTACCTTACTGTTTATCCCGAAAGGACTTACTCACTGCCCCCTGAGGGTGCTGAGCGTTAAACAACCGGTATTCCATTTCACCGTCGTCCTAAGCGGTACATATAAGCAAAATCTAGTTTAGAAGAAGTAACGGAAAATCTTTATTACTGCAAATATTTGATTTCTGAGACTACACCAGAACCAATTGGCACATTTAACCGAATGCTGTATTATATGTGAAAAATTAAGCATTTTTGTAACACCTGATTTACTCCTGGCCCGTTTGACCCAATTTACTGCGGAACCTTGGCCCGCTTTAATCCGGAATGTAGCCCGGTTTGGTCCGGAAAATGTATATAATGTAGTTGTTGCATACTTCCTCGTTGACAAAAGGTATCGGCTGTGTTATATGTTTTCCTATAAATAATCGTATAAAGATTCCTATAAGATTTCCCATAGGAATGATACGGCATAATTACGAAATGACACTTTGTTTTGATTTCAAATTGTTTGGAAACTAAGGGACTCCAGGGTTCCTAAACCAGCTTAGCAGAAGGTGATTTAAAAATAGGGAGGATATCATTATGGACTACGGGATTAAAGGAAAAGTTGCCATTGTAACGGGCACGAACCGGAAAGGAGCGATGGGCGAAGCGATCGCTACTACGCTGGCGAAAGAAGGAGCGATTATCGCTTGCGTAGATATCGTCATGCCGGGTGCCGAAGAAGTCGCCAAATCCATTAACGAAATGGGTGGCAAAGCAGTCGCTTACAAATGTGACCAGTCGCAGTACGAGCAGGTCAAAGCTACCGCTGTGAAAATAAAGGACGAACTTGGTCCGCCGGAGATCCTGGTGAACAACGCCGCCATACTGCGCGCTGGCGGCCGTGTTGAGGTTACCACCGTAGAAGATTGGCATAACCTGTTAAAGATCGACCTTGACGGGCCGTGGTATTGGATGAGGGAAACCTGGAACTACATGGTCGAGAAGAAGTTCGGCCGCATTGTCAATATCTCATCCATCGCCGGTACGCACGGCGGGTTTGGCCAGGCGAACTATTCGGCGGCGAAAGCGGCCCTGATCGCCCTGGCCAAGACGGCCGCACTTGAAGGCGCCAGGGTAGGGATCACGGCGAATGCGGTAACCATTGGCGTGGTGGACAGTCACAGTGGTTCCATGCCCCAACCACCCGCCGGATCGCCTCCGGGACAGCCGCCGCGTCCGCCGGGAGGTGGTGCCGGAGGGATGATGGACCGCATTGTCGCCAAGGTGGCCATGCGGCGCCAGGGAGAACCGAATGATGTCGCGCATGCCGTGGCATATTTTTGCTCAGCCGACGCCAAATATGTCACCGGGCAGGATCTGCACGTCATGGGAGGCCTGGACCTCTTTACCTATTAG
>CAZSHH010000102.1:6844-10532 GCA_964606525.1 uncultured Dehalococcoidales bacterium | reverse complement strand
TCCCAGCCCCTTGCCTGCGGCATATTCAACACCACGCCGCCCCGCCTGGATCTCGATATCCATGAAATTGTACTGTACCTGGCAAAAGGTCCAGTTGTCGTAATAGTCTATGATTTCCTTCAGAACATCAAACTTATCATGGAAAGAAAACCCTAGATAGCCGATCCTTCCGGCTTTCATCATCCTTTCCGCCCAAGGAATGATTTTCAAGTCCCGCATCTTCGGCCAGGATTCGGCATTGAGTCCGTGCAGCAGGTAGAAGTCTATTTTATCCGTTTGCAGTTTTCGCAGTTGTTCGTTCAGGATCTTATCAAAATCAGCGGCGGTTGTAACCATGTTCGGCGGGATTTTAGTGGCGATCCTGGTTTTCGCCCGGTAGCCGTCTTTTAGGGCTTTTCCTAAAACCCGTTCACTGTTTCCCATATGGTAAAGATACGCGGAGTCGATATAATTGACACCATGATCGACCGCATACCGTATCATGCGTATCGCTTCCGGCTCGTTTACGTTCGCCTGGTTGCCATCGGTTGTCGGCAGCCGCATCGCCCCAAAACCTAACGCGGAAACCTGCCAATCGAGCTGGCCAAATTTGCGGTATTTCATCGGAATCCCTCCCCATCGTCTGAGATTATAGATAAGCCGATATACTCGGTAAGCTCATTCTATTGCGCTTCGCAACCTAAAAGCAAACGGAAAGCCACCGGCTGCTTATTTTCCTGTCCGGGAAATTTCCAGGATATGTCCGGCCACCTGGAGAAAACCTTGTGCAGTCTCTAATTCACTTTGATACCCGGCCGTTCCTGCCATCACCTGTAACTGCGCTGAAGATAGACGGGGATTACGTATCCTGACACTGACCGGAAATTCAGCAAACAGCGATAAATCAGTCGGTGAATCGCCGCACACCATCACTTCATCCCTGGTATATGGGCGGCCAGTTATCCGGTCCAGTATCCGGGCCAAAGTACTGCCTTTACTGATGCCCTCCCCCATTACATGCACCATGTAGCCAGAATCGGAGATCTGCACACCCGGAGCTGCTTTCTGCAACTCCGCGACCGGTATTCCCCCGCTGTGAATCGTCACATCCACAGTGCGGAAGGCGTTATCGTTCCTCTCATTGATCTTGCCGGGAAAAGCGGCCTTCAATCTAACAACTGCATCCAAGGCCGGCTGACGGGAATAACCCAGTGCTATTACTTCGGCTTCGACACCGAGTTGTGCCACGCCCCCATTCTCGGCGATCAGCGGCCCGCTCGTTCCCAGTAACCGGGCTACCTGGATCAAGCGCGGCAACGTCCGCCCGGAAACCAATCCCACCAGGATTCCCTTTTGCTGCAGCATGGCTACGGCCTCAATAACATCCGGGCTGAAATATTCCCCATCAGCCGTCAAGGTCCCATCGACGTCACTCATGATCAAACGCAGCTTGCGGGCAATTTCCGGTGTGATATTACGGAAGGTACGGGTCACAATCAGTAGCATACCCCGGCAGATAAGGACGGTGCAAATAGCCCTACCTGCCTACCAGATTTTGACTCATTTCGGGCAACATGGTTAGAATGGTCTTAATAGCCAAGACAGCATTAACATCCGGGAGGTTGTGAAAGTTATGAGTGTAAATAAAATCGGCCGGTTCATTATCTACGGCGCCGGGGGTATTGGGGGAGTGGTAGGGGGCCACCTGCAGATGGCCGGTTATGATGTTGTCCTCATCGGCCGCTCCGCCCATATGCAAGCGATCCAACAAAACGGCTTAAAACTCATCAAACCGAAGCAAACGCATACATTAAAGATCACCGCGGTCACTTCTCCGGCAGAAGCCGGCCTCAGACCGGATGATGTCATACTGCTGACCATGAAAGGCCAGAATACCGCCGCGGCCATGGCGGAACTTAAAACAGTGATTTCCGATATCCCGGTTTTCTGCCTGCAGAACGGCGTCCGTAACGAGGAGATCGCGGCTTCTTTTTTCCCCCGGGTGTATGCCGCCCGGGTCAATATCGGCGCGGTTTACATGAATGACGGGGAAGTCGTCTGCCGCCGTGATCCCCCCGGCTGGCTGGTGATGAGTGGATATCCCCAGGGTACCGATACCATGGTCGAGGAAGCCGGGGCAGCCCTGCGTAAAGCTGATTTTTATGTCCTGGTGACGCCTGATGCCATGCCCTATAAGTGGGGGAAACTCATGACCAACCTGGGTAATGCGGTCGGCGCCATCACCAATGGTAGTTTTAAAGAAACCCACAGCCTCACCCAGGCCACCCAGGAAGAGGCCGCTGGAATACTCCGGGCAGCCGGCATCTCCTGGCTTTCCGAAGAACAGATAAAAAAGGAATGGACTGATTTCATGGTACCTCCCCGGGCAGCCCTCAACACCCCCGAGCAGAGTTCCACCTGGCAAAGCCTCGGCCGGCAGCAGGGCACCGTCGAGACGGAGTTCCTCAATGGCGAAATCGTACGTGCTGCGCACAGAATCGGGAGGCCGGTCCCTATTAACGAAACCATTACACGTATCGCCATGGAGATGGCTGCGGCCAGGGAAAAACCGGGCAAATACCCGCCTGCCGAATTACGCCGCATCCTGGGCTTACCTTAAATACCCGGCATATTGTTATTACTCAAAGGAGGAAGTATTATGTCAAGTTTATTTCAACGCCCGTTGCCCGCGAACAAGATAATTACAAAAACTGTCTTCCTTCTCGCCCTCTGCCTCGTTTTTATCCTGCCTGCAGCTTGTACCAATTCCCCCTCCCCTACTACCACCCCCCTGGGCAAGGCGGTATCACTTGCTCCCGGCCAAGCGGTAACTATCGAGGGAGAATCTCTGAAAATCAAGTTCGCAGAAGTGATCAATGACAGCCGCTGCCCCTCCGGGGCCACTTGCATCTGGCAGGGTGAAGTCAGCTGCCGCCTGGAAATCACCTACCGCGAAAACGCCTTTATCAAGGTTATCACGCAACCGGGCCTGAGTGCCGATCCGGCAACAGCCGAATTCAACGGCTACACCCTCCGCTTCAAAGTCCAGCCCTACCCCACTGCAGGGGCCTCCATCAAGAGCAAAGACTACCGCTTACAATTGACGGCCGAAAAGGAATAGTTTTCACTGCCTCAAAAAGGCCGTACCGCTGGCGGAGGTACGGCCTTTTACTATTATTACTAATCTTTATCAGCTACCTTACCGGCTTTAAGATCGCCCGCGCCGGGGCAGCATCGCCTTTCTCCAGGAACAACGGGAGACAGACCATATCGTAACGGCCCGGCTTTACTTTTTCCAGGTTGATCCCTTCCAGGATATAGACCCCGCCGTTGAGGAAAGTCACGTGCGTACCGCCCAGGTTGGTATCGTCTCCATACTTACCTATCGAGAGGTAGTCCAGCCCGATCACCCGGATGCCCTTTTCGACCAGGTATTTGGCTACATCCAGAGAAATATAAGTATAGTCCGGCACGAAAGCATCGGTCTTATAACACCGGTATGAATTCCTCGTCTTGAACAGAATGCGTTCCCCACGCCGGATATTATACGGCTCTACTTCCTTGAGCTCGATCGAGACCGGGTCTTTGATCTCGATTACCCTCGCCCGCCCTACCGTGGCATCGATCGGCATCTTATCAATGGTCATTCCCCCGGCCATGAAATGCAGCGGAGCATCGACATGCGTACCCGCATGAGTACCGAGCGTAA
>CAZSHH010000102.1:3395-6834 GCA_964606525.1 uncultured Dehalococcoidales bacterium | reverse complement strand
CATGCGTGCCCACGTGATCGATGATCTGCATCTCCGTGAGTGTCACACCATCACCCTTGTCTCTGTCCTTGATGCGTTCGATTCGCGGTACCGGATCGCCCGGCCAATACACCATCTTGTTCCTGATGGGAATTGATATATCTATCCAGTCCGATTTCGTTGCCACGCCCCATTTACGCGCGGTCTTTTTATCAGCCAATTTCGTAACCTCCTTTGGTCGATACCCAAGAGAATGCCGTATTTACTACCATACCCATAATTCACTGTCAACTTCTTACTGGATAATGCTGGCGGTGGTTTGGTACAATAAAACTCCCGGTAAATAGGATGTCCAGGGAGGATTTTGTCATGAAGGGGCCGCTTTCCGGTATCCGGATTCTCGCTTTAGAAAATTATCTAGCCGGCCCGGTGGCTTCCATGACCATGGGCGACCTGGGGGCGGAAGTCATCAAGATCGAACCGCCGCAGGGCGACCTTTCCCGGCTTACTTCCGGCCCCAATCATAAGGGTGAATCCAGCCACTACCTGAGTTGGAACCGGAATAAAAAAAGTGTCGTGCTCGACCTGCGGACGAATGCCGGCAAGGAAGCTTTCCATGGCCTGGTCCGCATTTCCGATATCGTCATCAATAACTTCCGCCTGGGGGTGATGGACCGCCTGGGTATCTCCCACGATAAACTGAAATCGATCAATCACCGTATTATCTCCGTTAATCTCACCGGTATGGGGCCGACCGGCCCGGATAAAGACCGCCCCTCCGTAGAAGCCACCGCCGCCGGTTGGAGCGGCATCTTGAGTGTCACCGGAGAACCGGACGGCCGCCCTGTCCGCCCCGGCCCGGCCATGTCCGACCTCGCCAATGCGCAGTATGCCGTCATCGCCGCCCTCAGCGCCCTCTATCAACGGGAACGCACCGGTGCCGGCCAGAATATCGATGTTTCTTTACTCGGCGCCAGTGTGGCTTTCATGGGTTATCATATCAGCTACTTCACCTGCTCCGGAGAAGTCCCGGAACCCCTCGGTTCCGGTTATCCCTTCACGGCTCCTTATGGTGCTTACAAGACGGCAGACGGCTACGTTGTTCTGGGCCCCTGCTGGCCCCGGATTGCCCGGGCGATTGGCGCCGACTGGCTGGTCGAAGACCCCCGCTTCGCCACCACCGCCAACCGCTTGAAAAACCGGTGCGAACTCGATGTGGAAATCGAAAAATACCTCGCCGCCGCCAACACTGACGACTGGTTGAATATCTTTTATGCGGAAGACATCGTCGCCGGCCCGTTAAATAAAGTCGATGCCGTAGTCGCCAACCCCCAGATCAACGCCTTAAATTTGATACAGGAAATCCCCCACCCCCTCGGCGGTATGATCAAGGTTGCCGGCAGCCCCATCAGGATGGACACCCTTGAAGGGGCAAATTCCGCCCCGCCCACCCTCGGCCAGCACACCGAAGAGGTCCTGCGGGAACTCCTGCACTACACCCCTAAGCAAATACGCTCGCTTAAGGCAGAACAGGATGCCGCCGCAGCCGATACCAGGAGCCACGTCTGGAAAGAAAAATAAGAAAACTCAAAACACAAAAAAATCCTAATATCTAATTTCTAAATCCTAAGTAAATCACCAAGATACAAACACCAAATAAAAAGTAACCACTCTGAGTCCCGATTTCTCCCTCATGCGAATTGGGACGTGAGAGTCTCCCACTATGATCTCACGCCCCCTCACTTTCATCTCTCCCGCGGTGGGGAGAGAGAATAACCAGGGACTCGATTAGTATAAAACCAACGATATGTAGTAGAAGAAATGTTCTGAATATCATAATTAATATAGCACGGTAGTCCTGGTTGTCAAGGAGGCAGATTGTAATGATAACAAGGTAACCGGGAAAAAGTAATGAGTTCTTTTAATAGTATTTAGATAAACAGGGTTTGCCTTGACCTGTCCGACATCTCCAACATTGCTGCCACCCCCACCGCTTCCTGGGCTTCGGGTATCAAATCTGCCTTCGCAATCTCCATCACCTGCATACTCGTCTCGCAGGGATACAGCTTCACGCCCAGCTCAATGGCCGTTTTCCTCAATTCGTCCAGTGGGGCAACCTTGTGGTTGCCCATCATCTTTTTGAACATCCATCTGCCGAGGCCGCCGAAATTGAATCTTGACGGGCCGATGCGGTTGATACCGCCCCGGTTAAGGATGCCTACCATGCGGCCGAACAGGCTTTTCCCCGTAAAGTTGCCTCGCTGTATCGCCTTGATACCCCAGAAGGTGAAAAACATGCTGGTATCTTTACCTGCCGCGGCCGCTCCTACGGCAATACTGAAAGCAGCAAACACTTTATCCATGTCGCCGCTCATCACGATAATTGTCGTCCCGGTATTTTCTGCCATCTTGTCCCCTCCCTGGAGTCCCGCTCTTGCAGGTACTTCTCCGGAAACCGGCTGTATATTTCAGCTTATAAATATACAGCAGAATCTACTTTATATTGTACCTTCTAACTGACTGCAGTCATAAATAATGCAGAGACCGCTATTGATCCAGCTTCCGGACACGCATAAGGTAATTCAGCAACGGCGCGTGGTTCGACAGATTCACCACGGGCGGTTGCCTGCATAATATTGCAGCTTCTGCCTGGCCGGCTGAAGTGATAAACCGGGCAGAAGAGTATATTTATTCCATCTTGCGGATGCGCGGCACGACGGCGATTACTCCGACAGTCAATACCGTAAGCAGTATCGCCAGGCTGCCCACCGCCCACTGCACCCCCACTCCCTCCGCCAGAATTCCCGCCAGGAAGGTACTCAAACTGGAAAAGCCAAACTGCATCATGTACAGGGCCATCACCCGGCCCATGTATTCGTTATCCACGTACGATTGTATCAGCGTGCTGCTCAGCGTCATTCGCCCCGTCTGAGCCAGGCCGATCACCGCCATCAGCGCGATCGAGAGCGGCCAGGAAGTGGAAAAGGCAAAGCCAGCCAGGGAGAGTCCCAGCAGCAGCCCGCTTAAGATGAACAAGATCCCCCGTTTGCGGTTCGGCAGAGCCGCCATGATAACCGAGCCTACCAGCGCTCCGACCCCCGATACACTCATCAGCACGCCCATGCCCCCCGCCCCCACGTGCAGCACATCGTCCACGAATATCGCCATCAGGTTGTTGTAGGGCATCGCCAGGAATACGATGACCGTGCTCAGTACCAGGATCAACAGCACATTGGCATTGTGGGTAACGTACTTCATCCCCTGTATGATGCCCTGTAATGCCCGCACCGGTGCCCGGGATACTTTTTGGGTATTGGGCAGAATAAAGTAAAAGAATACCGACGCCAGGTACATCACCGTCATCACATAGTACACGGCTTCGAAATCGAAAGCTTCCACCAGGAAACCGGCGACGGCCGGGGCGGTGAATTCGGGATTCGGCAAGGTCGCGTCATCCAGC
>CAZSHH010000102.1:0-3385 GCA_964606525.1 uncultured Dehalococcoidales bacterium | reverse complement strand
AGCAGATTCATACCCATGGTGTTCAACGAGATGGCATTCATCAACTGGTCGCTGTTGACGATCTCCGGAATCAGGGCCTGCCGCGACGGCATCGTCATGCCCATCGTGGCACCCTGCAGGGCAGACGACATCACCAGTATCCACCATGAGCCGGCGTGGGCACTGCTTAAATACCCCGTACTCAAGGGGATTGCCACCATCAAAGAGGTCAGGGCAAATACGGACTGCCCGATGATCATGATCCTCTTTTTATTGAAACGGTCGGCAATCACCCCGCCAAAGAAACTGCACAGCAACATGGGGACCGCTCCCGAGAACGACATCGCCCCCAATATCGCCGCTGAATTCGTGACCCGGTATATCAACAGCGACCCCACCACCTGCTGCATGTTCATGGCGGCGATCTGACCCATAATCCCGCCAAAATAGACGCGATAGATGGGATTCTTAAAGGAAGAAAAGGTCCGTTTACCAAAAGCGGATAAACCGCGGCCAGCCATCGAATATCACCAGCACTTTCCGGGAACCGGCTTCATTTGCTCTCCCGGATACATAAAAAAGGAGAAAAGACATTCCCGCGGAAGCCTTTTCTCCCTAAAATTCCTCGCCCTCGGTGAACGTTATCTTTCTAGCGTACTCCTTAACGCTCCACAGTGCAAATAAACATAAGTTCGCACGACTCTATCATCATGGCCCATCAAGTCAGGACCATTGCTAAACAACGCCTCAGTAATATCCTGGGTTATCTATCCGATCCCGGCCTGCAGGATGAAGTGCGCCAGGCAGTGAAAGAACACCTGGACCTGGAGTAAAAGAGCCGGAGGCCGGATACCGTGACATGAATCTTCCCTCCGGCATTATGTAGCGGTTACAGGTTCGCCGGTTAAACCTCTTCGTTGCGGAATAACTGCATCATCAATTCAGACATAAGTGTCTGATTCTGGTCGAATTCAGCCTGCAGAGCGTCGTCTTTAGCCTTATTTTCCGGGGTTACTTTCTGTGACCGTATCTTTTCGAGAAGCTCCGAAATTTCGATATTCCGTTTCGTCATGCGTTCGTAATCGCTTCTCATTTCTTCTCTACTGGGCAATTGGTTTTCTCCTTTCTTCCGGCGGGAAATGTTGTTTTATTATCCATCAACAAAATTTAGCAGAAAAAGGCAGGGAGGACAACTTCATCTGGATATTTGCAGCGGACAACGGGTAAATTGATGCATGCGTAGCATTGGCGAAGGGAGGTCCGTGCTAAGGCACGGAGCAGTATCAGCTATTGAGGGCTGCAGGAAAAAAGAGGATATCTTGAGACGGCATGGCCTTATACCAGCCGGGCTGGTAACATCGTCACGCAGTATGCTTATTACAGGCGATCAGTATTTTGAAGCCAGGTTGGCATGCAGGCTGCGCCTGATACACTGGTATTTAATACAGGTCTTCGGCCGGTATGATATGTTTTGCGGAAAACGGTATTTCTCACCGCAGTACGGACAAGTGGCATATTCCCATTTTACCGGCTTAGGCTCCAGATCTGTTGCTTCAAACTTGTGTGTGGTGATCGGTGCTGACATATTAATCTCCCGTAGGACCCAACTAATCTTACCTTAACCTAACCCGATGGCCGGCACAATATAACGTTAGTAATAACCATTGTAGTAATTTCGTAATGTCATACGAGGTATTGAGATACCTAAGGTATTGGCATACTAGGTATTGTTATACCTAAGGTAATAACTTACCTGAAGTAATTCCAAATTGAGGAGAGGATGGTAATCAGTCCAGTTCCTGGAATGTATTCGAGGATAGAGAATACATGTACCGGGCCAACCGGTAATTCACCGGATTTTTCGGCGGGGTGACCCACAGGCCGTTTTGAAAATACTCATGGATCATGATCACTTTGACGTCCAGCAGCCAGTCGCCGGCTTTCAAATCAGCCTTGTCTACCAAGTCCTGTTCTGTTGGTTTCCGGGCACTAACCGCCTGGTAGGAAAGGTTCCAGCGCTCGTCCGGCCCGGCGGTAATGATGGCTTCCGAACTATTGAGCTTCTGATTGGCCAGGAGGCATAATTCCCCAGCCGTCATATTCGCCACCGTCTGCGGTGTTGGTGTACATGCCGGTAAGCCGGCAAGAAAGACAACACAACAAAGACAAAGAACGAGGTATCTCATAAACCGCAAACTCAATTTCGCTAAATCCCTAACGAATCTTGTAATATCTCCGGCACCACGGTACCGGTATGGGCGGCTTGATATCCAAAAAACACCGCTTACTTCCAGTTTACCGAAAGTTGTCCGGGTGGAAAATAGTACGAGTGTACCAGGAACTGTAAGCCCAACCAGGTAAATACACCTGAAGTACTACAAAGCCTGATCATCGAATAGGAAATACTAAAGGATGATCGCGACCTTAAGGATATTACTAATTACCTGGAGCGGGAGACGAGATTCGAACTCGCGACTTTCTGCTTGGGAAGCAGACACAGACGCTCAAAATGCTTAACAAAATGACGGTATCTGAGCTTGCCCAGTTAAGCAAATTGAGTAAAGCATATATTTCCCAAGTTAAAAACGGTAAACGACCACCAAGTAAAAAACTGATTCAATCATTGGTACTAGATAGGCTACCTAAACCAAATACAAAAGATTACTTTACACTTTTCATAAACTCACGTAAGGCTATAGGTGTCAGCCCTAAGACAATCATTTACTACAAAGATAGGCTTGGTAAATATATAGCCGAAGTCGATTACTTGAAAGCATCGAAAAGAGAAATAGAACGCCATCTTAATTCAATCCCTCCCAATAAATATGGTCTTGCGACAAGACATGCATCATACCGATGTATAAAAACTTTTTATAAGTGGTTAAACTCAGAATATCAACTTTCAAACCCAATAGAAGGTATGTCCGCTCCTATTCTTGGGAAACCAATTCTGCCCACTCTGACTCAGACCCAAGTTTTTCAATTGATAGAGCAAACCGACAAATTACGAGACAAGGCTGTAATTGCCCTCTTGGCAGAAAGTGGTCTTAGACGTTCAGAGTTAGCGAATATCGAAGAATCAGATATTGACTGGCAAAATCACACTATCAAAATATTGGGTAAGGGTAGAAAAGAAGCATACGCTCCTTTTGGTACTTTATCTGAACAATATCTGAATAAATGGCTTGCTCAGCACACTCCAAATGGTAACATCTGGGGCACTAACGATTTTGGTATTCAGACAATGTTAAGAAGACTCGAAGGAAAAACTGGTATTAAGTGTAATGCCCATACATTCCGCAGGACATTTGCCTGTTTACTTCGTAAAGCTGGAGTAGATACTATGACAATTGTCACGGGACACCCAAATGCCACCACCCAGGGACAGTTTATATGCCGCCACCTG
>CAZSHH010000101.1:0-10603 GCA_964606525.1 uncultured Dehalococcoidales bacterium | reverse complement strand
ATGTCGACTTCGTCTGGATTTATGAGGGCACCGGTCAAGCCCCCGCCCCGGAACACAACCATGAATGGGAAGAGGTCATCGCCATGGCTGGGGTAGATCCCCAACATCCCCGCGACCTGGGCGGCACCATGAGCATCGTCCTCGGCGATGAAACCCACTATATCAACCGGAGTTCCCTGGTCTGCATCACAAAGAACCTTAAACATTGCCCGTGGAAATTCCTTGATATCAAAAAGCCAACCCTCGTCTTCACCGCCGGGCCTTCCGGCAACTATACCGGATCGCACCGGCAGCCAGTACAGAACCCACCTTCGCCATAACTTATAATGATACAGCCTCTTACCCGGTTTTATTCCGGGCAAAGAGGCTGTATTCTGTTCCTGGCAACGATAACTCTATTGACCGTTTTGTCCGGTCCTGCGGTTATCTCCGTTCGATCGTTGATGCGCCAGAGATTTGGAAATCCTTTTCAATTTCCGGGGTGCCTTCGTATCTCAATTCGGAACTGCCACTCAGGTAACCCTGCAGCTTTCCGTTGATCTCCATATCGGCATCACTGGCTCCGCTTAAGCCGATTTTCACATCGCCGACGGCGAATTGCCTCAGTTTGTAACTGCTCGCCCCCGATCCTGATAGTTCAATATCTCCGCCTCTACCGGCCAATTCCATGCTGCTGGCCCCGGAGAGGTGGAAAACAGTACTCGAAGCCTCGGCCGTTCCCTTCGTCTCACTAGATCCGGATGACGTGATTTCCAGGCTGCCGGTAATCGCCTCTATCCGTAAATCACTGGCGCCTGATAGATTGACCTTCGTACTGGTACTTTTAATTTTCGCCACCAGTTCGCTGGATCCGGATACCACTCCGGAGAATGCCCCGGATTCCATTTCCAGGTCAAGGCCGCTTGCTCCGGAGATATCGGTTTCGAAGTCAGTGGTTGATTTAAAGCCACTAACCGTCCCTTCAGATGATCCTGACAAGACAAGTTTTTCCAACTCCGGCATAACTATCCTGGCTTCAATATTAGTGTTATTAAAGCCTATGCCGAACCATTTCATCCCGATTTTCAAGGTATCATCTTTTTCCACCACATTTATGCGGTCGAAAACACGCTCGTTCGCCGTTATTTCAACCGAGTATGTTTCGCCATACTCGATATCTACCGTTAACGCACTTCCCACATCAACAGTATTGAAACCGGTATAGTCATATGTCCGCGTCGTCGAGGGACCCAGGTCTTTCACCGTAAAGAGAATATTGCAGCTTGAAAGAAGCAGCGCAGCTGCCACCAAAACCACCACTGCTGGAACAATGAACTTTTTCATCTTGTTTCTCCGTTTAAGTCTGTCCTTTATAATCTAACCAGTAGTGCTTTCGCTAGAGAACCATGTCCTTTACCCATTGCTCTGGCTAAATGCATCGTCACTGTCAACAACAGGCCCCCGATTATGATGGCTATCGGTATCAACCATCCCGAGACATAATATTCTGATGCTGAAATGGTAAACACAGGCCATCCTGCAACTAGAGCGACCACCGGCCAGAGAGCCAGGCTTATACTGAGAGATATCAACGTGATGAGTACTGAAAAGTAGAATATCCCCAGCGGCAATTGCAGCATCATGTATATCATCGAAAACCAGGTGTGCTTATCTGCCAGCATATTCTTGAAACGCTGCCAGAGGCTGACATTCTTCACCGTATATCTGGCCCGCCGGGGCATCCGTACTCCCAGTAAAGCTTCCACCAGTCTCCCTTCCACCAGGGCTAGTCCCCTGACCGACAGCAGGAATAGTCCTGCGAGAGGCAGGCCGATAATCAGGACCAGTAAACCGGCAGACACTGAAATACCGGTTACCACCCAGGTAAAATAAAAGATGCCCGTGACTAAAGCCAGCATTAAGTACAATAGCGCTCCCCAGGCCCCCGGTTCCGCAAATATCCCGAAAAACCGCAGGAAGAACGGGCGTTGGTCTTGTACTGATGATTGCGGCGGATTCGTTGCTCGAGATTCTCCGGCTGGCTTGACTGCGAAGGCCGGTGTGGTATTCGACTCGACCTGCTTGTAAGCCGCCGCCACTTCCTCCGGTGTCCCGTAATCTTCGATTACCGACGCCAGGGCTGGTTGTCCCGCTGTCCCTGCCGATGATGTACTTAACGCCGTGCGCAGATATTCTTCGGCATCTGACAGCGCATCCTGGATGGTCGCCCGGTCGCTGCCGGCTAATTCTGCTTTCAGCCTGGTTAAATACTGCTCGATGCTGTTAATCATGGTCGCCTCCTAGTACACCGTCGACCAGGTCTCTGGTCTGGGTCCATATTTCCCGCCATTTCGCCAGTATTTCCCGGCCCGCCGTTGTTATCATATAATAGCGGCGCGGCGGCCCTGATACCGAGGGTTCGACTTCACTGGACAACAGCCCGGTGCTCTCCAGCGACCTTAATACCGGATATAATGCCCCGTGTTTCATGATGTCGACATCCCCCGAGTGTTCTTCGATAAGCTTGGCTATCTGGTATCCGTACATCGGTTTATCAGCACTGCCTAACACCCCCAGGAGTACCAGCGAGGCGGTACCCCCGTTTATCTCTTTCTGAAACTTCTTTACCACTTCTGCTGTTTCAACCAAATATCTGCCCTCCCCCACAGCCTGTTTGCCATGGATTCGCGGAATATCGCATATTATTATTTATTAGCTTAATATTATTATTAACTTAATAATAGTAATGGCTTAATAATACTCGTCCGCTAACTATTTGTCAAGTAGGAGTCCCTGATATTTTTTTACTGATATCTACCGTTTACAGCCCCATACAATACCGGTGCCAGTAAAACCGGATGTAATATGTAGTCTTGTGTATGTTACCTCACAGGCATATAATCAGAGTGTAATGTCCGGCTGACCCGCCGGCTTCACTTACTTGAATTACAGGAAGGATGAATATGGATTCGAAGTGTGCCACATGTGGCATGCGCCTTAAGGCGGAGAAAAACCCTAAAGCAGTGCTGTCCCGTATCTGGCGGTGGCATACCAAATGGTGTCCCGAATGGAAAGCCTACCAGGCAGAATTGGCCGGCAAATCCAAATGATCTCCCTATCGGGAACGGAGTCCTAACGATTGAAATTATTAGCCGAAAGGCACTGCATTTTGCCGCCATCGAGGAATGGGGCCGGTCTACCGGTTGAATATTTACCCGACTTCATTTCATTGAATATCACATGACAAACGAAAAAGCGCATACCGGTACCCCCGGTGGAACCAGGCGAGCCGATATCAAACCCGGTTTACAAGTATCGATAGTACTCAAGGCCGACCAGCTTTCGGGAAAATTGACGCGGGGAGTAGTTAAAGACATCTTAACGCGTTCCCCTGTACATCCTCACGGCATCAAGATCAGGCTGGAGAGCGGCCAGGTCGGACGGGTGAAGGCGGTCGAGATTTGAGATTGGTTCCAGTTTGTTAGTGCTATATTCATCAGATAATTGAAGGACTGATTCTGTTATAATATCTCCGTCATGCCTAAAGCCGGTTCATATCAAATAGAAGCCATTATCATTAAAAAGACTAAGCTTGGTGAAGCCGACCGTATCCTCACCTTCTATACGCCTGAACTGGGCAAGGTACAGGGAGTCGCCAAGGGCGTCCGCAAGCCGAAGAGTAAGATGTCGGGTCACCTGGAGTTGTTGACCTACAGCAAGGTCTTGTTGACGAAAGGCCGCGGCGCCCTTGATACCATCACCGGCTGCCAGGCCGTGGATAGTTTTCTTCCCCTCAAGAGTGACCTGGATCTCTGTGCCAGTGCCCTGTATGCCACCGAACTCGTGAACCAGTTTGGCGTCGAACGTCAGGAGAACCGGCCCCTGTTTCACCTTCTCCTGGAACTGATGCAGGCACTTAGTAACCTCCCGGCCAATTCCCCTGATGCCAGCCGGCTGGTTGCCGATGCCCTACTCCGGTACTTCGAAATCCATCTCCTGGACCGTGTCGGCTACCGGCCACAGCTCCAACAATGTGTTTCCTGCCGCCAACCCCTCAACCCCGCCTCCCTGTACTATTTCAGTGTTTCTGCCGGCGGGGTGGTTTGCCCCACCTGCAAACCAAAACTGTCCTTTACTTACGCCCTTTCCCCACCAGCACTTGATACCATGCGCTTGCTGCAGGACAGCGGCTGGCCTTCAGCTTTTCAGGTGATTTCCGAACCCCGCCTCCGCCGCGAATTAGAAATGCTGCTCCGGAATTATCTCCGCTTTCTTCTCGAACGAGATATCCGTTCCGTCGCCTGGCTCGATGTCCTCCGCCATCACCGCCCGCCCCAGCCGGCAGCTGATTGACCAATCGCTGTTCACCTCTATTACAGCAAAAAGGAGAGAGAAATGTATACCTGTAAATATCCGTACCTGTTCGCCCCGCTGCAGATCGGCCGCACCCTCTTCCGCAACCGGATATTCGCCTCTCCTACCGGTGTCTTTTATGGCGATCCCAAACACCGGCCTATCAATGAAACAATCAGTTACTATGAACGCAAGGCCAGGGGTGGTGCTGCCTCGGTCTGTGTGGGCGACGCCCAGGTCGACTCCGAGCACAGCCTGCACGGCCGTTATAATATGGTTTTAGACGATAACGAGATCATGCCGGCATTGAATAAACTTTCTTCCCAGATCAACCGCCACGGCGCGGTGGCAACCCTGGAAATGTTCCATGCCGGCGCCGCGGCCGTATACTCCTATATTGATGGCCGCCGGATTTACGGCCCCCAGGATGAATATGTCCAAGGCACCCTCGGCCATCCTAAAGTTTTTGCCCACGCCATGGACCGGGCAATGATGGACCGGGTGATCAGGAAACACGCCGAAGGAGCTGCCCTGGCCAAGCGCTGTGGCTTCGGCATGGTCTTCCTGCATGCTGGTCACGGCTTCCTCATGCACCAGTTCATGTCGCCGACTTTGAACCACCGTACCGATGAATACGGCGGTTCCTTCGAAAAACGCCTGCGCTTTCCCTTGGAAATCGTTCACGCAGTACGTGAAGCTGTCGGTGCGGATTTCCCCATCGAACTCCGTATCTCCGGCAGCGAGGTCTATGAAGGCGGTTATGGTGTGGATTACGGTTGTGCGATTGCAGAAGCTTTTGACGGCCTGGTGGATATCATTCATGTTTCTGCCGGCTCTCATGAAGATGCCCGGGTCTTCACTGTTACCCACCCCTCCATGTTCCTGGAGGACGGGGTGAATGTGAAATACGCCGCTGAAATCAAGAAACACATTAAAAAATCCCTGGTTGCTACCGTAGGGGCCCTGGCGGCTCCGGAATTACTGGAGGAGATTATCGCCTCCGGCAAAGCGGATATCGTGGAAATGGCGCGCGGCCTTATCTGCGACCCCGACCTGCCGCACAAAGCCCGGTCCGGCCGTGATGCTGAAATCAGGAAATGCATGCGCTGCTTCACCTGTTTTTCCCATTTGATCCGGCACGGCCACATCGTTTGTGCCCTTAATCCGGAAATCGCCGATGAGTCCGAGCAAAAATTCGCCCGCAACCCCGCGAAACCGAAAAAAGTACTGATCGTTGGCGGTGGGGTTGCCGGCATGGAAGCAGCTCTCACCTGCGCAGGGCGCGGCCACCAGGTGATTTTATGCGAGAAGTCCACCCGTCTCGGCGGCGTCCTCCGCTGCGAGGATGATGTGCCCTTCAAAAAGTACCTGCGGGAATATCTCGATCAGCAGGCCAGGTTTATCTCCCGGGGAAAAATCGACGTGCGCCTGAATACCACGGTCACTGCCGAATTCGCCCGCGAAATCACACCGGATGTGATCATTGCCGCCGTTGGTTCGCAACCCCTCCTCCCCGCCATCCCCGGCATCCACGGCCCCAGTGTCATTCATGCCGAGCAACTCTATTCTACCCCGCAGCAAGCCGGGCAGAAAGTCGTTGTCCTGGGCGGCGGCCTGGTAGGTTCTGAACTGGCCATCTACCTGGGCAGCCTGGGCTGTGATGTCACCATTATCGAGATGCTGCCGGCCCTCAATGCCGGCGGTAATACTTTACAGGGACAGGCCATCGGCCTGGAAATTAGCCGGCTGGCTACGAAACTGGCTTTGAATACCCGCGTGGTGGAAATAAATCAACAGGGTGTCCTGGGGGAAGATGCTGCAGGCCGACGTCTATTTACTGCCGATACCGTAGTCTGCGCCCTGGGCCGCCTGCCGCGGTGGGCCGAGGCGGACGAACTCCGCTTCTGTGCCCCGGAGTTTCATCAGATCGGCGACTGCCTGGCTGCGCAAAATGTTTATGAAGCCGTCCGCACCGCCCACCACACCGCCCTCGATATCGGGGAACACTGAGTAATGAATATCCGGTACTCGCAGCCTGAGTTGCCGGCTTATCCTTAGTAATGCTGTATCCTTACCGTCTCCCGGTTATTTCCTGTCGCAGGTTCTGGTCAATCCACCAGTATTTAGCCATGTTGATATGGGTCTCCCCGTGGTAATTCTTCAACCATTTCCACCATGAACTATAACTGAGTGGTAACGGCAAGGGGATATAATATGCTTGTTCTACGATATAAGGCAGTTGTTCCCGGAACAGCCGGTCAGCCTCCGGCATGTTTACCAGGATGTGCTTTTGTATTTCATGATAGGCCGCCTCAAGCCTCACATCAATAATATACCCGGCATTCCAACCCCGAAAATTACTCAGGTTAAGGCAAGCTGGATAAGACGAACCGTAAGGCCAGTAAGATAACAACATTTCCTCGTATCCCCGGGAGTAGGCGATCGAGGCAAATATCCCCGGTTCCTTGGGTTGAAGGGTTAACTCTACTCCGACTTTCGCCCACATCGCTTTCAGTATTGAAGCTACCTCCTGGCAGTCGTGTTCAATTGAAAAGACAATATTAGCCGTAACACCATCCGAATAACCGGCTTCCGCCAGTAATTCCCGGGCTTTTTCCGGGTCATATTGGTACAATGCCTGCGCTGATGCCGGCATTTCTTCAACCGGCATGTAAGCCCGTCCGGCTTCACTTGTCACCGGGAAACCCAATAGGTCAGCATCGCCTTCATAATAGTAATCTTTCAATGAATAAAAGTCAGTCGCCCGCATCAGGGCTTGCCGTACTCTGATGTCTTTGAAAGGCAGGTCCTGCCGGTCATTTCTCATCAAGACGATCATCGGATGTGCTGTCAGGTAAGTAGTATATTCCACGTCAGGCCACCGGCCATCTCGCATCTCTTGTAAATAATCAGGAGCGACGACATTGGTATAAAAATCGATTTTCCCCGTGCTGGCAGCCGCGGCCCCGGTAGAAATATCCATAATTACCAGTATCTTGATATTTTCGATATAAGGCAGCGGGCTGCCCTGGCCCGGCCCGGTGAGGTCCTTCTGCCAGTAATTGGGATTACGGGACAGGGTTGCCGAACTCCCGGGAACATAATCGACGATCATATACGGGCCGGTACTTACGAAGTTACGCCAGTCCTGCATGTTCCCGTATTTGGCAATAACCTCCGGCGGGAAAAGCCCGTCTATGGCCAGCCAACTCCACCCCATGAAAGGGTCTACCGGGGTTTTCAGGGTTACCTCCCACGGCCCGGTCTTTTCTATCGTGGCCGTAACTACCAGCTGCGGTACGTACGTTCTCAGTGTCTGTGAATTGATCAGGTAATTAAAACTGGCAATCCAATCATCAGCCGTGACCTCGCGTCCGTTCATCAAACGGCTGGCCTCGCTTTCCGGATTGTACTGCCAGTGCATCCCCTGGCGCACATGGAAGATGATTGTGCCTTGTTCCGGCATTTCCCAGCTTTCCGCCAGCGCTCCTACGCAGTTGTCCGGTGTGATTGAGGTTGTATCGAACCATTTTAGTTCACCGGTTCCGGCAGCACCCCTGGCCCAGTCTTCCATGAGATATGGGTCCCGCGCCAGTTGCGCCGCTTGCCCCAGGTTCTGGCCGGTCGCAATGCCGTCAAAAACGCTCAATTCGCCCAGGTTCGATAGCGTAAGCGTGCCGCCGTACCGGGGAACATCCGGGCTGACCGTCTTCGCTGGTACTGTGATGACAGATGAGGTAGGCGTGGGAACCGCGGCCGTTGGCGTTTTTTCAGCCGCGCAATTAGTGAGTAGCAGCACACCTGAGAACAATAGAGAAACCAGGAACCACACACCTTTCTCTTTCATTATCGTGTCCCCCATTTTTTGCTGATAGAAAGAGACCTGCAACCCTATGCTATAATAACTCTGTATACGAATCTACGCAAATTCTACTGCAAGTTGGTGCAGGTATGGGGACACAGTTACTGGCGACCAAACTCTTCGTCCCCCAATCCGCCCCCGGGTTGGTGGCCCGCCCTCGCCTGTTGTCCCGGCTTGATGGTATCCTGCATAACAAATTAACCCTCGTTTCCGCCCAGGCTGGCTTCGGTAAAACCACCCTTGTCGTGCAGTGGCTGCATGCCCGGCGGCCGCCTATTTCTACTGCATGGTTATCCCTCGAAGAAGCAGATAACGAACCGGTACGGTTCTGGGAATATGTTATCGCTGCAATCAAAACCTTATCTCCAGATATTGGCGGCCAGGCTTTGGTCCTGCTGCATTCTTCCCAACAGGTTCCTATCGAGTCGACACTGACCACCCTCATCAACGACCTGGTTGAAGTCAATGCCGACTTTATCCTGGTCCTCGATGATTACCAGTATATCCATAACGGAGACATCCACCAGGGACTGGATTTTCTACTCAGCCATTTGCCTCCCCGGATGCACCTGGTGATCACCACCCGGGTCGACCCACCGTTGTCACTCGCCCACTATCGCGGGAAGGGCATATTACTCGAAGTCCGGGCCGATGACTTACGTTTTTCTACAGAAGACGCCGCATCCCTCTTGAATGACGTGGCGTCACTGGAATTGACAGTTGACGACGTTAATACCTTGAACAACCGGGCGGAGGGTTGGGCCGTTGGTTTGAAGCTGGTCGGCCTGGCCCTCCAACAGCAGCCGGACCCCCGGTCTTTTATTTCCGGTTTTACCGGCACCTCGCGTTATATCATGGACTATCTGTTAGATGAGGTACTTAAACAACAGCCGCGCGAAGTATACGATTTTCTCTTGCAAACGTCCGTCCTGGAGAGGTTTAACCGCTCCTTGTGTGATGCCGTTACTGGGACATCATCAAGCCAGGAAATGCTGTTGTACCTGGAAAAAGCCAACCTGTTCATCATTCCTCTCGATATCTCCGGTGTATGGTACCGTTACCACCATCTTTTTCGTGATCTGCTTTGCCACCGGTTGCAACAGGAGTTTGGGGAGGAAGGAGTGCAAAGTGCCTACCGTCGTGTTGGTGCCTGGTTTGAAACTAATAAACTCATTGAAGAAGCTATTAATTATTTTCTCGCTGCCCGGAACTGGGATAAAGCCATGGTTTTAATCGGTACTCCCGAGATTCAAGCCCGGTGGGTTGGTACATCTACGATGTCACACTGGTTACAACAGGTTCCTCTAGAGTTATTACACCGGCACCCGTTACGGTATATCAATTATGCACATGGTTTACTGAGTACCGGTCAGCAAGATGCTGTCAGACTGCACCTTGAGCAACTTGAAAAATTAGCAATTGATAATACGTACCTTCAGGGTGAGGTAAACTTGCTCCACTCGGCAATAACTCTGATTGATGGTGATTTTCCCAAAGTCGGCGAGTTTGCCCTGAGAGCACTGGAATTGTTTGATGAAAATATTAAAACACACCCTGATCAAGCCCAAACTAGCACGATTAGTGTCGCCGATGCCTCCCAAAAATTAGGCCTGGTATATTTTCAGCAAGCCCGTTTCGCCGAAGCTGAACCTTTATTTGAGTTAGGTTATAGAACCTACCGCGAAGAATTACGGAGCTTTGCAGTATGTTTCCCTGCCACCATGTATGGAGCGATCCTTGCATCGCGTGGCAGGCCGCGTGATGCCATTAAGGTAATTCAAGACACCGTAAGCCGATTTCAGGGCGATCCTGCAACCAGCTTCGCGCATGGCTGCTTTGGCGTCATCTATTACTATTTAAATGATTTGTCAGCTGCGGCTTTCCATTATGAACAGGAAGAAAAGTTGATTAAGTTCTTAAAAATAGTACCAACTACTACTTTAACAACGCTTTATCTTTCTCTTGCCCAGGTCAGGATGGCATTACACGATATCGAGGTATCGGCGAAAGCGATGGCAGAAGCCGATCGGTTGATGCCCAATACTCCCGAGGATTTCGCCCGCAATGCTGCCTTCCATGCCGAGCTCGCTGCTTTTCAGGGAGATGCTGAATCAGCCGAAAAATGGTATCACCAGTTTTTCCAGTTTGAGACCGTACCATTGATGGATATGCCTGTCGCTGCTATCTATAAGTTCCAGTTGCATAAAGGCAAAGCCAATGTACTGAAAATAGGACAGGGATATTATGAGAAAATTGCTTCACAGGGTTTCTGGCAGTTTGCCATGATATCCCGGATATACCAGGCCTTGGCTTGTGATAATAACCTTGAACAAGCCGTGGCTTATCTGGCTGAAGCCCTCACCATGGGCAAATCCCAGGAGTGCATCCGCACCTTCATTGATTTCGGAG
>CAZSHH010000100.1:0-10946 GCA_964606525.1 uncultured Dehalococcoidales bacterium | reverse complement strand
GATGCTAAGGTTAAGGCTGTCCGCACTGCTCTCCAGGGCTCTGATATCGTAGCCCTCAATCAGGCGGTCCAGGACCTTAACGCAGCCATGCAAAAGGTTGGCCCAGCTGTCTACGGGCAGCAGCAGCCTCCGCCCCCCGGCGGCGGCCCGCAGCCGCCGCCTCCACCACCCGGAGGCAAAGGTTCCGACGGCACGGTTGAAGGCGAATTCCGGGAAGTCTAGTTTACAAAAAAAATAAGTGGGGCGCTTCAAGCGCCCCACTTATTTTCCTCTTTATTCTTAATTCATCTATCAAAAATCTTAAATCTAAGGTATTTGTATTCACTCAGGTATCGGTTACCAGATATAAGATATTAGGACTATTTTAATATCCCATACTCTTCTTCAATGGTTGATCTATCCATACGTACTTGGCAAATCCCCTGATGGTACGGGCCATCCCGAATTCACCATGATAGTTCTTCAACCACGGCCACCAGAAGTGATATGTAGCCGGGTTGACCCCGGGTATCACCCATGCCTGGTCCAGCACATATTTCATCAATTCCCGGTGAATCCCCATGGCTTTAACCGGGTCTGAGATCGTGTACGGACTCCATGCGTTATAAGCCTCTTGCACTTTCGGGTCATTGATATAACTCATGTTGCCGCCGCGGGTCTCTCCGTTTATTAACGAGCCAATGAACATATTCGCATTAGGTCCCCCGCCTTCGTCTATCATTTCGTCATGTTTACGGTCGGCATCGTATGTAGTAAAAACAGCGTCTTCCTTGGGTTCAAGGACTAAGTTAATACCAACTTTTGACCACTGTTCCTTGATGATTGAAAGGTAATCCAGGTTGTTTGGATTGCTGCGCGTAACAATACTGGTGGTAAATCCATCCGGATAACCGGCTTCAGTCAGTAATTCTCTCGCTTTTTCCGGATTATAAACATATAGTTCTTTTATGGATTCCGGGCAATCCGGATCGTCCAAAGCCAGGAAAGCCGGTGCTTCTTCCTGGGTATAATGTAATGGGAAGGTGTTTATCTGGTACTCTCCGCCGCCCCAGGTTTCCCCGATGGTATTGAAATCGGTGGCCATCATCATTGCCCGGCGTACCTTGATATCCTTGAACGGCAGGTCCTGCTTATCCGTCCGCATGGCTAAAGCATGCATGGCATCTCCGAAATGCTTTAGTTGCTGTAATAAGGTGTTTTGCTTTAGCGTCTGCGCATCATCTGCAGTCACTGAATGCAGTACATCTATTTTCCCGGTGCGGAAGGCTGCCAGGCGGGTAGAATCATCGACAATAATCAGGAACTTGACCTTGTCAACGTAAGGTAATTGTTGCCCTTTACCTTGACCCACTGGATCGGTCATCCAGTAATCAGGGTTCCTGATCATTGTAGCAGAACTCGAACTGACAAAGTCGTTTACCATGAACGGCCCGGTACCCACAGCGTTTTTCCAGTCATCCATGTCGAATTTATTGTGGTACAACTCCGGTGCAAAGGTTGGACAATACATGAAAGTGATTCTGACTTCATCAAACAACTCCGGAGGAAGTACACACTCCACCGTCCAGTCATCTACCGCGGTATTCTTAGATTCTCGGAAGCCGGCAAAAGACGGCGCGGAACCTGGGATTGTCCGCAAGAGTTCGAAATCTTCGGCGATATCATGTGCATTTAGTTCTCTCCCCCCTACCAGGCGGCTCGCGGCGCTGCTGGGATCCAGGGTATAGTTAACACCTTTCCTGATATGTAAAATAACTTTACCTATTTCCGGGATCTCCCAGCTTTCGGCTAATACCCCATTGCAGTTGTTCCAGGCACCGTACATGGCCTTGGCGAAACTGAATTCATTGGTACCGGCTGGGCCTCTCGACCAATCACCGCTAATCACTGTTTCATTTTGCAGCATCAGCGTTACAGATTCGAAAGGGAAACCCACGTCGGTGAAGTGTTGTATGTTCGAGTTCAAAGCCATGGTCAGCGTCCCCCCGTACTGCGGCTTTGTCGTGGCCGTGGTTGCCGTCGTCTTGGCGGGGGTGGTCGTGGTTGGTTTCGAAGTGGCCGGCGTTGTCGTGGTCTCGGCGGAACAGGATGCCAGGGCCAGTGATGCTGCTGTCACCAGCCCCAGTAATACGGATAAATACTTCCTCTTCATGTCTCCCTCCTTCTTTATTCCTGGATATCTTCCAACACTTTCGCGGATTCGTCCCAACCGCGTTGGTGTGATGTCCCTATTCCAGGAACGTGGAATTGATACTTAACCGGAATTTCCGGCTGTCCCTTGTACCAATTCTACTCTTCATGGACGAGCGGCAATGTCGGGCTAGTAATGGTTACTTGTTCATATATTATATCACCTGTTGCCCATTTTGGTAATTTAGTACTACCGGCAGGCCGGCAGATGAAGAGTTTTTTCATGTGTGATAAAATAGAAGGTTGTATAGTTTCTTATTTCAGGAATTGAATATGGCTGAAAAACGTGATTATTATGAAGTCCTTGGCATAGACCGGAACGCTACTACGGAGGACATCAAGAAGGCTTTCCGGAACCTTGCCTTCAAATATCATCCGGACCGCAACCATGAACCGGAGGCGGAAGAGAAGTTTAAAGAAATCAACGAAGCTCAGGAAGTTCTTTCCGATCCGCAGAAACGGGCTGCTTATGACCGCTACGGACATGCTGCCGGCGGTAACGGCGGCTTTTCCAGCCAGGGATTTGAGGGTTTTAATATGGGTGGCCTCGGTGATATCTTTGAGGCTTTCTTTGGCGGCACCACTACTTCCACACGCCAGGCCCCCCAACGCGGCGCTGATCTTCTGCACCGGGTCGCAATCACCCTGGAAGAAGCGGCCTTCGGAACGGAAAAAACATTCACCCTCAACCGTACCGAACACTGTTCGGTTTGCCAGGGTATCGGATCTAAACCCGGTACCCAGCCGCAGCGCTGCCCTGAATGCAACGGCACCGGACAGGTCCGCCGCGTCCACCAGAGTATGTTCGGACGATTTGCAAATGTTACCCCTTGTACCCGCTGCCGCGGTGAAGGCAAGATCATCACCGACCCCTGCCCGCAGTGCCGCGGCACCGGCCGCGAACGCTATCAGCGCACCCTTTCCGTTAAAATACCGGGAGGGGTCGATGACGGTTCCCGTATCCGTCTCAGTGGGGAAGGTGAAGCCGGCATGCGCGGCGGCTCTAGCGGCGATGTCTATATCGATATTAGTGTCAGTGAACATAAACTTTTCGTACGAGAAGAGGATAACCTGATTTACGAACTCCCGGTCAATTTCGTCCAGGCTTCTTTAGGCATTGAAATGGATGTGCCGACGATCGATGGTATGGCCAAACTTAAGGTCCCCTCCGGCAGCCAGAATGGAGCTGTCTTTCGGCTTAAGGGCAAGGGAGTCACCCATCTGCGGGGTGGTGGCCGGGGTGATCAAATGGTCCATCTGAAAGTGGTTATTCCAAAGTCTTTAAATAAACGCCAGCGGGAACTGCTGGAAGAACTCGGCCGAACCATGGAGCCTGAGCCCGGTAAGAAATAACAGCCCTGCCCTGGCATCTTGATTACATAATTTCATTAATAATCAATCCGCTCATGGTGCGTTTGTCATTTTCGCTTTTCGTATTTCCCCCTCGTGTTACAATGTTCCTGAAAATGTGGATATATGGAGGTCATTGGCCATGATTATCGATATGGAACATCACGCCGCCACCCCGGATATGCTGGCTGCCGGCGACAGTGCCTCCGGCCTGTACTGCGAACGCTATTGGGACGGTCCGAAGATGAAGATCCGTTCCTACCAGTCATCCGCCCGGTCCCGGGAACGCCTGGAATTCATGGATGCTGCCGGTATCGACATGGCCGTGTTGTCCACCAACCCCCTCACGACCCTCGACCAGTGCCGCCGCTGGCATGATTTCTGTGTCGGGCTGGTTCGCGATAATCCTCGGCGCTTCGTTGGTCTGGCCACCGTGCCGCCTCTCGGCGGTGCCCCCGCCCTGGCTGAACTTGAACGAGCGGTGCGGCAATTGGGCTTGAAAGGTGTCCATATCAGTACCCGCAACCAGGGCTGCCACTTAGATTCCCTAGAGATGCGGCCTTTCTATCAGAAGGTCGCCGAACTCGGCGTCCCTCTTGATGTCCACGTTACGCTCGATCCTGAAGGTTATGATGCTGCCCACGCCCCCTACGCCCTGCATTATGTGATCGCCCGCGAGCTTGATATCATGGTTGAAACCTTACGCCTCTGCCTGGGCGGTGTCCTTGAGGCTTTTCCTAACCTGGTCTTTATCATCAACCATTTCGGTGGCGGGATTGCCGGTGTCATGGAACGGCTCGATGCTTATCTCAGCTATGTCGGTCCCGGCTGTCCCAGCTTTTACCAGGGGAAAGAACTCATTCATCAACCCTGGCGAAAGTATTTTGATAAGCTGTATTTCAATATAGCCGGCCGCCAGCTTGGTATGGCTGCGGTCAAGTCCGCCCTGACTGTCATCAGCCCCCGTAAACTCATGTTCGGTACCGATTGGCCTTTCAATTTTGACCACGATGCTGAACTCGCGAAAAGCTATATCCGGGATATACAGCAGCTTGATCTACCCAGGGAAGATATCGATGCTATACTCGGCGGCACCGCCGCCGCCCTACTCGGCCTCTCATCGAAAACCTGACTTCCCTAACCCCTGTTTGATTTATGATTTGGAGGGCATCTGCCCGGCACCCAGATCCTCCCATCTTCCCAATCGGGGCAGCATCTCCCTTTGTAGAGGCACAGCATGCTGTGCCTTCTTACCCTCCGTCAAGCCGCTCATACTGAGCCTGTCGAATGTATGGGCGGCTTGATATCTTTAGATTGTTGCGGCCTGTCCGGTGGCCTTTCCTGCATTGAATTTGTCTATCATTTCTGTATTCTGGCCTCCGGTTGACATCCCGGTACCTGGAGAATACAATTACCTTACTTCAATAAAGGAACGCAAACTAATAGTGTTCATGTTGATTAAGTTCGATTCTGTCAGCTTATCTACCTGCCGTCGTCGCGTCGGGGGTTTTGCGTTTCTCCAGTCTGGAGGCCTTGTAATACTTTAAGAAAATCTTAGACTGGATCGATGTAAAGCCCGGAAGAAAATCCTTCCGGGCTTTTTGTTTTAAACAAAGACAGGAGGATTTATATGCACCACTTTATTAGTTTAAGAGAATATAGCCCCGAAGTTATCAAGGAAATGATTGAGTTGGCCATCAAGATCAAATCGAGCCCCCGAAATTATGCTCGTGTTTTGTCCGGAAAGAGGCTCTATATGCTTTTTCAGAAGACCTCGACCCGTACCGCCCTGTCTTTTGCCGCCGGGATGTCCGATCTCGGCGGGCAGTATTTCCTTCAGAATTGGGAAGACTCAAATTTCGCCGTTGGGGAAATTCGGGATGAGGTCAGATTCCTGGGTAGAAACGTTGATGTCATTATGGCGCGGTTGCGCCGCAACGCTGATATCAGTCTCATGGCTCAATATTCGACTGTCCCGGTCATCGATGGTTGTTGTGATAAATACCATCCCTGCCAGGCTATGGCTGATATTATGACCATTAAGGAGCTTTTCGGAAGTTATGCCGTCAGCCTGTTGTATATCGGAGTCAAAAATAATGTCTTGAATTCTCTAATGGAAACACTCCCGTGGCTCGGCGGTAAACTTTACTCATTCACCCCGGTCCAAAACACTCCATCACTGGACGCTAATCTTGCGCACGATGCTGTTGCTACTGGAAATTATGAGGAAGTAGCCCCGGATATCTCCCCGGACGGCTTACATTCCCTGGTCCAACGGGTTGATGTGGTTTATGTCGATACCTGGGTGGATATGGAATATTTCCATGACCCGTCCTATGCCGCTGAGAAAACTCTCCGTATCAATACCATGTCTCCTTTCCAGCTTACAACAGGATTCCTCAGAGGCGGCCGTGCCTTGGTAATGCACGATATGCCCATTCATACCGGGTACGAGATTTCCCGGGATATTGTTGAGCAAAATATCGATACTATCCTGCGCCAGTCCGAAAACCGCCGCCATGCCCAGAACGGCATGCTGGTATCCCTCCTGGGTTGAATGGTCATTCCGCAAAACAGGTATCCTGGATTGATACAAAGACCATATGTTACCGGGGATTACAGCCTGCCGACAATAAGGATCTGGAGGTTGTCCGAAAACATCGTCAAATGTCATTCTGAACGAAGTGAAGAATCCGTTCCCAGTCACGGAAAAACGGATTTCATCGACTGCGGTCGAAAGTTGCTTCGCTCCATCGAAATGACATTTTCGGACAACCTCCATCACGGTTCATTATCTTTAACGAACAATTTCTCAGTGAATGGTATATAATATCTTTATCCCCGGGACATACAATTCCAAATAAAATCGGATAGAGGTTGAGGTGGCTATGCCGTTGTTAGTCACCAAGCTCCATATCCCCCCTCCCCATCCCCAATTGGTCACCCGGCCGCGGCTGATCGAGCGGTTGCAGGAAGGCTTGAAATATCCTTTGGTCCTTGTTTCCGCCCCGGCCGGTTATGGTAAAACTACGCTGGTAAATGAATGGATTCGCCTTATTCAGACGCAAACTCCCACGGCCTGGTTATCTCTCGAAGAAGCTGATAATGACCCGGTCAGGTTCTGGGATTACTTTATTACGGCTTTACAAAAGATACTTCCCTCGATCGGAGAAACCGCGCTTCGTTTACTGCATTCGCCTGAACAAGTCCCCACTGAGTCTTTCCTGGTTCATCTCATCAATGACATTAATGCGCTAACCGGGAACATTGTTTTTGTTCTGGATGATTACCATTTCATCCTTGAATCTACTATCCATCAAAGCCTTATATTTCTCCTCGAACACATGCCGTTGGCCATGCATCTGGTTATTGCCACCAGGATCGATCCGCCCTTACCTTTAATACATTTCCGTGGTAAAGGGACACTCCTGGAAATTGGCGCTGACGACTTAAAGTTCTCTCCGGAGGAAGCCGGCAGATTATTTACTGCCCTGAGAACTCAGTTTCTCTCGCCCGAAAATATCTATGCGTTGCATAATAAAACCGAAGGCTGGGTTGTCGGTTTAAAGATGGCGGCTTTTTCCCTGAGGGGAGAGACAGATGTGCCTGCATTTCTCGCCGGTTTCACCGGTACTCAACGGTTCATCATGGATTACCTGATCGAGGAAGTTTTACAGCATCAACCTCCTGAGATCCAGGATTTTCTGAAGCAAACTTCCGTTTTTGACCGGTTCTGCGGCTCTCTTTGCGATGCTGTAACCGGATATAAAAACAGCCGTGATATTCTGGACAAATTGGCACGGGAGAACCTTTTTACTGTCGCCCTGGATAAAAAAAGGGAATGGTACCGTTATGAGCATCTCTTCATGGACTTGTTACGCCATCGTTTTGAGGTGGAGTATGGTACACAGGCCGTGGCCGAATTGCAGAAAAAGGCAAGCTTTTGGTTTGAAAACAATGGGTTGAAGGAAGAAGCTGTCAAATATACCATGGCAGCCCATGACTGGGCAAGGGCATTGCCCCTTATCCTTGGCCTGGCTCCAAACCTGATCGAATCTTATGGTACGCATACTGTATGTAGTTGGCTGCATTCTTTGCCTTTGGAAATACTACTTACTGATTTACGGACTTGCCGCTATTACGCCGCCGCCTTAGTTAACGAAAACCAATATGAAGCAGCCAATAATTTCGTCGACCTACTCGAAAAAAAAGAAGGCGGAAATATCAGGTCCGCGGGATATATTGCCGCTATGCGCACCGCCAATATGTCGGTACAACAGGACGATCATATCGTTGACTATGCCAGGAAAGCCCTCCTGTTATTACCGGAAGATGAATATGCCGACCGCGCACACACTGCTCTTTATCTGGGGGAATATTACTTATGGCAGGGCAGGTGGGGAGAAGGTGAAAAATATGTTACCCAGGCTTACGAACTTTTTTTGAAGAGTGATATGGTCCTGACAGCCAGTACCATGTTAACTCTCCTGGCATATACAGAATTCTTTCGCAGCGGCAAGTTATATAAGGCTGAAGAGATGTTTCAAAAAGCATTTCTGATGGCTGAACCATATTTTGAACATGCTTTCGTATACTCAATGTTGGGATTTATTCATTTTGAAAGAAATGAATTGGAAACTGCCGCCAAAGAAATCAATAAAGCTATCTCTTTAAAAGCCGGAAACCAACCGTGGCTTAAATGCTCATTTTATCTCAACAAGATTCCTATACTGTTGATACAAGGAGATATTAAAGGTGCTGAGGATGCTTTTTATGAAAGCGAACAGGAAATGAAACCGCTGATTGCGCAAGACCCTGACGTATTTAGTCATGCAGCATCACACATCGTTTATACCGTTTGTTACCGTGCTGTTATAGCTGAGGCAAAGGGCGATTATGTAATGGTTTTCCACTGGCTTGTTGAGTTCATGGAATATAAGGATCTACTCCCGGATTATTTGACAAGCATTATTCCCCTCCTGCTGAAAAGAGGCGGCGATGCCGGGAGAACACACATTAAGCTGCTTTTCGAAAATGCCCGTAAAGCTGGACTCGGATATTATCTTCTCAGTGAACATATTTATCATGCGGTGACTGCTGCCAGTCCTGAAAAAGCACTGGATTATCTGTCCCGGGCATTGGCTTTTGGTAAACCTGAGGGATACATCCGTACGTTTATTGATTGGGGCATGATGCTTGCACCTTTACTCCGCCAGGCGATCATTCATGATATCGAGCCGGAATATGCCCGCAAGCTTCTTGATATTATCGAAAGCGAAGAACGCCGCCGCAAACTTGGTCAAGGGAAAATGCAAACCTCAGGTGCATCTGCTGGCCTCTTAAGTGACCGGGAAATGGCTGTCTTACGGCTCCTCGTTGAAGATTTATCCAACCGGGAAATATCTGAAAAACTGATGATCAGCCTCAGTACGGCCAAAACTCATGTCCGCCATATTCTGAATAAGCTGGATGCTAAAGACCGCCTTAGTGCCGTCGTCCGGGCAAAAGAGTTGAAATTACTCTAAGCGGCTAAGTCTCGCCATCATCCCACAAATCAGCCCTTAAATCCTCCCCTAAATCGTTCCTTAGGATGATTACAGCGTATTTCTGTCTTGTTAGTATGCCATTGTGTATCCAGAGAGAACAAGGGGTCCCTTCTTGATGGAAGTAGTTGAAGTCCACATCAAAGGGCATATCGATACTGATTGGTCGGCATGGCTGGGGGGTCTCAATATCGCATGTACCCGCGAAGGTGATTCGGTCCTTACTGGAACGGTACGCGACCAATCCTCATTATTCGGGGTGCTGAATAAATTACCCGATCTTGGTATGCAGCTGCTGTCGGTGAATTCAGTTCCGGCATCTACTGATAAAAAAACAGGGAGGAAGTATATGTAGCACCGGGTAGGAACATATGAAAAAACCAGTACATAAAATTCCATGCGATAGGAAAAAAGGAGAACCGGGATGAATAAGTTAACGATGATACCGGTAATAGTACTAACCATCGGCATCCTGCTTGTTGGTTGTGTTAATGCGGTGCCGGTGGTCCTTCCAGACATTACAGATGAAGGAAAAGCGAGACCACCTGAAATAGTTGATACAGTAAAACTAAAGGATGAGGATGCTCAGCTTTTCACTGCTGACCAGTTGGTTGTTTTAAGGGTTATTGGCTATGCCATTATGCAAGGCCGGGCTACTCCTTCAGACCTGACAGCTGCCTTGAAAATTATCAAAACTGTACCGCATCCAGCCAGCTATAAAAAACCATAAATTGATTTGTCGCACTATGCCGCCGGCCATGCCGGCTGATTCTAAAGGTGGAAAGCTGTGAATACTTTCCACCTTTTTCTATTTAGAGAACTCGCAATTTCATCCGAAATTTCATTTTACCCGGACTAAAAATATCTGTGCTAGAATATTCGCATATGGAAAACATGAGCAAGATGCATTCGGTTAATGTGGAAACGGACCGGCTGATCATTACGATGTTGGACACCGATATGGCCGGGAGTATCCATGTGAATTCCCTTGATGCAGATAACCGCCGTTTCATGCCGGATGAGGTATTTGAAACGGAAACGGAAGCACAGACCAGGATTCTTGATCTGATATCATGCTATGAAAGCGGTCATGGCCCGTTTGTTTATCCCGTCTTGTTGCAAAACGGTCCGCAAATCGGCCATGTGGAAGCGATGATGATTGACCGGGGCTGGGAGATCGGTTTCCACATAGGGAAAAGTTATACCCGCCGGGGATATGCGACCGAAGCAGTCAAGGCGTTCCTGCTGGAAATCGTGGCACAACTGGGAATAGCGGAGATATTCGGCATCTGCCATGCTGCCAATACCGCCTCGCACCGGGTGCTACAAAAATGCGGTTTCGCGCTTGAGTATGCGGGTATGGGGTGGTGCCAGGGGGAAATCCAGGAGATATCGCGGTATAAACTAATGAGGAAATGAAAGCAGCACAAGATATGAAAATTATCGAGAAGGAACAATAGATGGAACTTAAAACGCATTATCCGGATTTAGTAATACCCTTCCGGCATCAAGAACGTGATGGCTATGTTGTAGTCTCCTATGGAGTTAACGATGATCCGGTAAAGGCTGGTTTTGATAGTATAACCGGACTTTATTTTGACATAAATCTTTCCCGGGGATACCCGGTGATGAATACCCGGATAGAAACTTATGAAGGGTCTGGTTATCGAACGTTTTTAGGATGGATACAGGTAGTAACTCGGAACGAATACGATTCTTATGAAGGTGGAACCGAACCAGTTGAGCAATCAAAGTCAGTGGATGTTCCCCCTTCGTTGAACAATCTGAGAATACCTTTTGCTGCTTATGGAAACTTAACGCAATTCTTCGATGCTCCCTGTTTAAATCTGTATCGACATGCTA
>CAZSHH010000099.1:0-11263 GCA_964606525.1 uncultured Dehalococcoidales bacterium | reverse complement strand
TTTATTAATAAAAAAATTGCATTAAGCAATTTTTTTAATTTCCCTCTATTGTATCTAGTACCGGCTGTATTCTTTGAACCATTTCATCATCTCTTGTATGCCTTTCACCGGTGCGTGATCCGGTACTATGATAACGATGATCAGGCCGGGCTGTTTGCCCCAGGTGTCAATGGTGTCTTTAAGGAAGGATTGCATTTGATTTAACGACCAGACTTTTGCGGAGTTGGGGGTGCGCACCAGCAGGCAGGAATGGCCGGCCAATAGTTTCCTGGCAACGGAGATATCCCTGGCATCGATCGAAACAATGATTTTGCCTTTTGGTAATTCGAGAACATACTTCAATCTCTCCCCGAAAGGTGCTTCAAAGAAGGGCACAGGTACATAACCCAGGTCTACGTGTGTTTGTAGCGATTTTTTCAATCCCGGCCAATAAAACTTAAGGAATTGGGCCTCAGACATGAACGTCGGATCGCCGCGCCACAGCGGCATGGCAATTCGCTGGGGATAATCTCTGGCGGTTTTATTTGCCGGTAGGGCACGGGAAATCCGCCTTTCCAATATTACATTGCAGGCTTTAATGAGGTTATCGGGCTGGCGGTACATATCCATCATGGAGCCTTTCATGCCCCGGAGATGGCTTGTGATTGTATCGTATGGGGCGCCGCCAACTCCACCCGCGGCGAAGGAGGCAAAGGGAGGGAAGCCTAATTGTTCCAGGTCTCCGGAAATCTGTATTATATTCTTCCGGAAATTTTCTACCTTCTTTCCGGCTGCCGCCAGGCGTTTGGCCATTTCGATAAATTCCGGGCTTGCAAACATGGGTGTCAGAGCATCAAATCCGCCGAACATGCTGTCCATGGGCGGCAGTTTGGCTAATGGTTGTAATGCTCCATAGACACGGGGCAGGAAGCGGCGAATTACAAAACCGGTCGGATCGTTGATAAACAGATCATATTCGTCCGCCTTCATATATTCGCCTTCAACCGCCTGCATCCCGGCATCGGCAGGCAGTGGGCCGCCCGGCCATAATACGTTTTTCACGTCCAATTCGGTCATGGCTTCGCCGCATGAGGGAAAGCCGCCCTCGGCCATATCGGGTTCGAGTTCCAATGCAGCCTGGCGCATTGCCCGTTTCATTTTAAGGGGATCGTAATAAGAAGCTGCATTGGGAACTCCGGCAAATGACTGCATATCAACCAGGAAGAAAAAAGGCACCCGGTCCGGTTTTTCCAGTTCGACGACAGCCCTGCATCGTGCGTTTCTTTCCGCATAAAGCTGCTCGATTGTTTTTCCTGCCCGCTCCTCGATCTGCTTCTTTATTACCTGGTTTTCCTGCTGGTATTTTTCAATTTCAGATAACGATGACATTGACTGGACACTCCTAACAAAATCCGATATCACTGATTTATTTGCCTTGTGTTTACTTACTGCTGTGTAAAATAGCCACCATATTACTTTGATGTTTTACAGGTACTAAGTCCCCGATTTGGTCAAAACTGCCCCTTTTATCAGTTTGGTTTTGTGCGCTGTGCGGAAATACGACATACCGAATGAGTAACCGGGAATACTTCCCGATACGATGATGTGGATATCTTCCGGGTTTACCACCGGGACTTTTCCTCCCGGCTTTAACGACGCTTTGATCACCGGCAAGCGTTTTTCCGGGATGGCATCATGAGGATAAAATATGTCCATATCCGGAGCTTTGGTGTTGATTCGGTCCTTGATACCTTGAATTTCTTGTTTACTTAGTTCTTCATAACATACCCTGGTGTTTTCATAGAGGTAATCCCGCAGGCTTTGCCTACTGTTGAAGCCAAGGCGCTGCAACATTATGGCGAATTCGGGATGAATCACGATGATATGCTTTCGTAAGTGGGCTGCCGGATTGGCTACTCCAACTTTATATTGGGCAAATGTACCCCGGTCATTAGCGATGTCATTCACGATATCGTTGAGCACTGATCTGCTATCCCAGGGTTCCACTACCCCGCCCCCATAGATTCTCATACCGATGCCGCCGCCGCTGGCGACCGTGGAGACGGTGACGCAACTGTCTTGGGGTCTGTATCCCAGGCCGGTATTAAATGACTCCCAGGGGGTTTGCTCCAGGTTTTCGGCGAAAGTATAGAAAGTATGCGGGGAAGGTCGGCCGATGAGAGCCATATCGATCTCTCCCGGCCACAGGTAGCCTAGATTGATCAGGCTCAACCGAATCGCCCGGCCGATGGTGTTGTTCGCCCGCCAACCATGGCCGAACAAACCTACCCCGTAATTCATGTTGATTTCTTTCGCAATAGGGCCGCTGACCATGATCATCAGCGTGAAGGAGCCTTCCGAGCTCATCATGTGAGTATAAGTCCCTTCTTCAGCCAGGCATTCCATCGCCGATATGATTACCGGTAGATATTCCGGTTTTGCCCCGGCCATCACGGCATTTATGGCTACTTTTTCAATGGTGGCGACGCCATTCCGGTAAGGGATCCGGCCGATTACCTCGTCAGGTGTACGGGTGGTTCCGGTCAGCATCTGCTTCACGGCCTTTTCCGTGGGCGGTACCAGGGGCAGCCCGTCACCCCAATGGTTATCCAGGTATGCCTGGTTGAACGATTCTAAGGTGGATTCATAGCTATCCGCCGAAAATTCAACTGTTTCGGCTGGTTTTTTCTGGACTTTTTTCCCTGGATTTTTCTCTTCCGGTGTTAATGGACGAGTCAGGGCCTTAATGACCTGATCAATCGATGCTGCTGCCACCGGCCTGATGCTTTCTACCGTGGACCGGTTCGGATAATAGTCGATTGAAGGCAGGCTGACGATGCGTATGGCCGGCATTCCGGCATCCTCCGCCGACATTCTCGAGGTATGAATGGCATTATCGCCAATTACAAAAACACCCGGTTTCCCGAGCTTTTCCAGGGCGATCACCTGCCGGCACTGGATCCATCCGCCCATGCCGTTATCCCCCACGCCGTAGATGAAGGTATCCATCTCTTTTTTAGCTTTCTCGGCCGCTGCTGCATCTCCCCATACTAGGCGAAAGGTCTTTGCCGTCGGATATCTTTTATTCAATAGTTCTTCAATGGCGGCACAGTAATTATCGCCACCCTTCTTTCCATCCCAGATGATGCCGATTGTTTTCCCCGCCAGGCCTTTAACCCGGGGATTCTTTAGTCCCGAAGGAGCAGGGAGGTCAAGCCTACCCTGCGGATTCATACATTTGATTGATACTATTCCTTTCATTTTCCACCCTTTATACATTAATTAATGGGAAACATAGATACACGCAAATAACACAACAGGAAACTGGATTAGCCAACTCAAGTATATTATGATAATATCCGATAATCGTATAATATAAATCGGATATGACTATCGGCTGAGTCTAGCATCCGCTACATTGCTTGTCAAATGTATATTTGAGTTAAGGGAGGTCAGGATTATGACTGGTGAAAAAATAACCGTCTTCAGCCCGCGAGGTATTGCACCTCCCATACATTTGATCCCAATGGCACCCCGGCTTGATTCTCTGGAAGGTAAAACCATTTATATCGTTGATGTTAATTTTCCGCATACGCACCAGTTCCTGGAGGAAATGCAAAAACTACTCACCGCCAGGTACTCGAAGACCATATTTGTTCTCCGGACCAAGGTGGGTTCTTACTTCAATAATGATCCGGAATTATGGGCAGAAATTAAGGAAAAGGGCCACGGGGTGATATTTGGTGTCGGCCAGTTAGATACCTGTGCGCCTTCGATCATCATCTTCTGCTCGATAATGGAAAAAATGGGGTTACCAACCGCTCCCGTGGTTACCGAGGCTTTCCCGGACCTGATCAGGAATTTTGCTTATAAAAAAGGCATCCCAAAATTACGCTTTACTTTTGTGCCCCATCCTTTTGCCAACCGGCCGCTGGAGGTTCACCGCAAGTATCTCGCAGGTAATGATCCCGTCAACGGGAAGTCGGTGGTAGACGGTGTCGTTGCTGCCTTGACAAATCCGGTAACCCCTGAAGAAAAGAGAGTGGGGACGATTTCCCGGCCAAGCCCAAAGTTGTTAGGTCCCGAGACGGCGCAAAACCTGGAGCGTTATTTCCTTGACAACGGATGGACCGACGGTTTACCGATTATCCTGCCCACTGAAGAAAGAGTCGCCGAAATGCTTAAGGGAACCAGTCATAAATCTGATGAGATAATCGGTAAAATGCAGCCAATTCCTCCTAACGAGTCCTGGGAGCGTTCTGTACGCCAACTTGGTGCGGGTGCCAGGGCCGGAAATGAAAACAAGCCGTTACCGGTCACGATGCAGCCTTCTCCTCCCCATGAAGCCTGGGAATATAGTGTAGAGCATGTCGCTGCTAATGCCGTGATGGCGGGAGCCCGACCCGAACATTTTCCGGTTATCCTGGCGATTGCTTCCACCGGGATAACCTCGCTGTTCAGTTCTGCCACTTCGATGTGCCGAATGGCCGTGGCAAATGGGCCGATCCGTAAAGAGATAAATATGAACAGCGGGTTAAGTGCTTTAGGCCCTTTCAATCAAGCAAATGCCGTCATCGGTAGATCGTGGACGCTGATCTCTAAAAACCTGGGCGGCGCGAAGCCGGGTGAAACATATCTTGGTGATATAGGCAACAATACCAACTATAATAACCTTTGTTGTGGGGAGAATGAAGAGGTTCTACCTGCAGGTTGGCATCCGCTGCATGTACAAAAGGGCTTTAAGGCGGAGGAAAGCGTTATCAGTATTTTCGGTGGTTGGAGCCTGCTTAATTATGCCGCTTATAAACCTTATCCGCACCATGAGATCATGAAAGAGCAGTTGGCCAGTTTTGAGACCAGCGGTGCCGGGACCCATCACACGCTTGGCTTAAATCCGGGTACGCAGGCAACTTTTATATTAAGCCCGATCACGGCAAACGATATTAAAAATGAAGGCTTCGCCAGCAAAGAGCAGTTGAGCCGGTGGATCAAGGAAAATGCCTTGATGTCTACCTGGACCTATTGGGCGGCTATGCCGGACAACCTCGAAGCTGCCCGGAAAGGGGTGGAACCGTATGCGTCCTGGTTGACACTGCCCCCAGGAGCGAAAACAACGCATCCCCTTATCAATGCCGCGGTCGAAATTCTGGTTGTGGGAGGAGGCACCGACGCCTTCTGGATGGTTGGTGATTTCAACTGCATGGCTACGGCATCGGTCGATAAGTGGCGGTAGCTTATTTTATAGCATTGCTGTCTTAATACCGTTTTCAAGTGATCATAAACTGGAATTTACAGGGAAGGAGATAAAAATGGCATTAGAGTTCACCAGGAAAGAAGCAAAAAAATGGGCAAAGAAAAATCTTAAGGGACTGGAAGGCGTTTTACACGCCTCGTATACCCCGGACCTTTCCGGACTGGATGAAGAAGGTATCCGGTGGGATGTGCAATACCTGATTGCAAATAAGCTAAGTTGTATCCTGTGCGCTGTCGAAGCCAGCGCTATGAACTTTGAAGAACGGAAGCAATTTGTAAAAATTGTTTGCGATGAGGCAAAGGGCAAGATTCATGTATCGATGACGATCTTACAGAATACGGTAGAAGAGGACCTCGAAATGCTGCGCCATTTTGAGAAAGTTGGGGGCACCTTTGCCCTGATCGGCCATCCGGTCCAGTTTTATCCCAGGTCACCGGAGGAGTTGTACCGTCAGTATAAAATGATGTGCGAAGCCACCAACCTGCCGGTTAATTTTTATGCCGGCCGGCTTCATATTAAGCATATGCATCCCAGCTATTTCCCGCTTACCATTCTTGACAAGATTGCCGATATTCCGAATGTCGTGGGGATGAAACTGTGCGGCGGCGGGCCCATTGGTTTTATGGTCGATGCCTTCCGTATCGTCGGCGACCGGATACTGGTCAATGACCCGGTACAGGTCAACTGGCCGATCACCATCCCTCAATACGGGCAGCAATGGGCGGGTGCCGGCCCGTATGATGTTTCGCAGACGCCGGATAATCCCAAAATGGTTAATATGTTCAACCTGTTTGTCGAAGGCAAAATGGATGAAGCGATGGCCATGTACTGGGACTTTATGAGTGCCGTACCGGCGGGTGTTTCCATTGGCGGCAGCTCGGATTCCTATTTCAACACGGGGATCGTCAACACTTTACCCGATAAATATGCCCAGTGGCTGCTCGGCGGAAATGGGGGTATGGTGCGACAGCCGATGGGGCAGAGATTATACGACTATCACAAAGATGGTATCAGGACCCGGTTGAGCGGTCTCGGGGTAAAGCTGCGGGATAATGAAGAAGAATTTTTCGTAGGACGGGTCAACTACGCCAAAGGAGCCAGACTTAAAAAATATTAACCGGTTTTAACCTGGGGAATCGACCGGAATAACAGTTAACATAATGATACGAGCTATTACTTAAGGAGAATGCAATGGCTTTAGAATTTACCAAAAAAGAAGCAAAAGCATGGGCGAGAAAGTACTATCATGGCCTTGATGGCACCATCGCGCCGTCTTTTACCCCGGACCTCTCCAAACTGGATGAAGAGGGCATCAGGTGGGATGTTCAGCATAACATACGTAAGGGCATGTTCAGCGTCCTTTGTGAAACGATGATCGGCGTGATGAGTTTTGAAGAACGAAAACAGTTTATGGAAATCGTCTGTGACGAGGCTAAAAACAAAATACTGGTGTCGGTCACCACGGGCATCGATGATTATGAACAGGACATCGAACTGCTTAAACATTTTGAAAAAATCGGCGGGACGCATACGCTATTCGGTTACCCCGGCAATTTCTATGCCAGGAATGAAGAAGATATCTACCAGATAACGAAAAAGATCTGTGACTCCGTTAATTTGTGCATCGACCTCTGGCCCAAGCCCATTTTCGACTTCGGTAGATTCCACCCCAGTGCTTTTAATCCTGAGCTGGTTGCCCGGATCGCCGAAATACCGAATGTGGTAGGAGCGAAAATCTATATTGCCGATGGTTTCGGCAAGATGGCCCAGGTACACCACCTGATAGGCGACCAGATCTTGCAGCAGTCGGGAGAACCCGAAGAATGGCCGATCACTATTCCCAAATACGGCCAGCAGTGGGCGGGACCGGGTAAATATGTGATCTATGATGCGGAGGACGCTACCGACACCCGTATTGTCAGGTTGTTTAACTTATTTAGAAGCGGCGAGTTTGATAAAGCCATGGGACTTTACTGGCAGCTCGCTCCGGTACACATGAATGCGATGAAGGTAGGCTTGTACCAGAGCGGCGGTGGGTACGTGGGCATTAAGTACCTGGATTGGTTGGCTGGCGGCAACGGCGGTATCCTGAGACAGCCGGGCGGCAGAATGCCTCATCAAGCGATGGCTGCAATGCGGGCAGGGATAAAAGCTATCGGCATTACCCCCCGTGAGGATGATGAGGAATTCTGGGTCGGGCGGGTTAATTATGCCAGGGGGATAAGGTCCAGAAAATAAAAAACCAGCGTTATAATAACGAAATAAATCATCCGTTAAAATACAAGCGGGTATGTAGCTGGCTTATCTTGGATTTGACCTGGTATAGGAGATGGAAAGATGAACGTAGAAAAGCCATGGCTGGAAATGACCTGGCAGGAGAAACGCGAAAAACGTTTCCAAAAATGGCTCTCAACTGACGGCATTTCATTCTCCAGCCCTGAAGCAAACCAGAAATACCGGGCACGTGCCACCCGTATGATGAAAGCCATCAAGATGGAAATCCCTGACCGTGTCCCGGTGCATCTTACCAGCGGCTCTGTCATTGCCTACAATGCCGGGTTCACTCTGAAAGATGTTATTTACGATTATTCCAAGATCATACCAGCCTGGACCAAGTGGCTCCAGGACTACGATCAGGATACCAACGATATCCCCGGATTCTTTCCTGCCAGCGTTTATGAGATCCTGGATTATAAGACCATGAAATGGCCCGGTGGGGGATTACCTGATAGTGCCAGTCTCCAGAATTTCGTGGAAAAAGAGTATATGCTGGCAGATGAATACGACCTGTTTAAAAATGATCCCTTTGACTTCGGCGTCCGGTTTTTTACTCCCCGTACCTGGGGTGTTTTCACCCCACTGGCGCACCTCCCGCCATTATTTTCCTATCAGGGGTTGCCCCAGCAGTTGATGGCGCTGTGCCAGCAACCAGCCTTCCAGAAAATGTTCAAGGCTATTTGGGAAGCCAGCCAGGAAAATGCCCGGTATCAACAGGTGATCCGGGAGTGTGCTCAATTATCTTTAGAAACAGGCTTCCCACCCTTGACCGGTGGCATGGCCCAGGCACCCTTCGATACCATCGCCGATTCTCTTCGGGGCACCCGGGGAACTACTATGGACATGTATCGTCAACCGGAAAAACTCCTGGAGACCTTAGAAGCAATTGTCGGACGTTCCGTTACGTCCGCGGTTAATATGGTCAATACTGCGCGCAGTCCGGTGGTCCTGATACCGATGCATAAGGGTGATATTAGCTTTATGTCTATCCAGCAGTTTCAACGATTTTATTGGCCTACTTTCCGTAAATTACTTCTTGGGCTGATTAATGAAGGCTGTGTTCCCTGGATGGTGATCGACGGTAAATATGATGAGGCACGCCTGGAAATCATCAGCGATTTACCGCGCAGTTCCGTGGTATGGAACATGGAACAGACCGATATGTTCAAAGCCAAAGAAATCCTGGGGAACTCTGCCTGTATCACGGGCAACGTTACCGCGACGCAATTTTATACCTATTCTCCGCAACATATTAAAGCGTACTGCCGCAAGCTTATCAAGGTTTGCGGTAAAGGCGGCGGTTATATCCTGTCGCTGGGTTCCGGCCCGGATAAATGTGATCCCGCCGGTTTACGTGCCATTATTGAGGCCGCACAGGAATATGGCAACTACAAATAACCAGGGGAAGAGGGAAGTCATGAAAAATGATCTTAAAAAAGCTTCTAAATACTTTGACACCTGCTCCTTTCAACTCGGTGAATTCCGGGTGATAAGCGTGCTGGACGGTATTTTACATGCCGATTACGGCTCGATGTTAAACGGAGCTCCGCCGCAGGAAGCGGCGGCTCTTCTCCGTTCTCGCAACCTGCAGATGAATAGCCCGGTAGATGTGCCCTGGACGGTGTTTTATATCGATACCGGAAAGCATAAGGTTTTGATAGATACCGGGATGAGTAAAACCTTCGTCGATTTTGAGTCCGCGTCTCCAGATAAGGTTGATTCGCCTGTTCCAGCTCCACGATCTAAACACGTCTACATATCCGGGCATCCCGTTGATTGCGGACATCTACTGGAAAACTTGAGATATGAGGACATCAAAGCAACTGAAATCGATACAATTATCATTACCCATGCACATGCCGACCATATCGGTGGATTGGTGAATCCAGGGACAGATACCCTGGCATTCCCCAATGCCCGGGTTATTATGTGGAAAGAAGAGTGGGAATTTATCATGGAGAATCCCGAAGTATTATCCAGGCTAAATACATATGACCGCGGCCCGGTCCCGGAAATTGTCCAACTCAAGTATGCACAACAGTGCCTGACTCCGATTAAGGACCATCTTACTTTAGTTGATAATGAACAGACCGAAATCCTGCCGGGTATCAAATATCGAAATGCTTATGGCCATTCATATATGATGTGCGTTGAAGTCACGTCCGGAAAAGAGATACTTTTAGGCTTTGGCGATGCCGCGATCCTTCCAATCCAGCTCGAACACCCGGAATGGCTTTACACTACCGATTTGGATAAAGAACTGGCAGCAAACACCCGGAAAAAGCTCTGCGAATGGGCGATAGCGAACAACGTCCTGGTCGCCAGCCCTCATTTTCCTTTTCCCGGCCTCGGCCATGTAAAACGAAAAGAACAGGGGTATCTTTGGCAACCTGTTGTTTTTCAATAGTCTGAAAACAACAATTGACAGCATCCAATCTTGACCATGATTGAACGGCAACATTGGAGGTGGTTTATTCCTGAGGGCGGTATGTTGTGGAGTAAGACATCTCCGGTGCACCGAGTATTTTTCGAGCCTTCGCATATAGTGTGCGCAAACATACCGCCAATCTTTTTTTCTCTGCTTCGTTAAGAAGGCAGAATGTAAGATCGATGGCGGTAGCAGTCATTTGATCCAGTATTGCTTTACCATTTTGGGTTATATATATCCGGTAGTTCTTTTGCCCCGGTTTCCTTTCCCGGTCCACAAGATTCAATTTCATCATCCGGGTTATTATGGTTGAAATGGAGTGATGTTGGCGTAGCGTCGCATTTTCCAGGTCTTTTGAGGTTGCCGACATTCCGTTATCAACAAGAACCTTCAAGATAGATGATTGCTCGACCGTGATCCCGAACCGTGCTAGTTCCAGTTCACGTAATCTGGAAATAGTAAATCTTAAGGTATTCAAATACATCCATAACCTGTAACTGGATAACCGGTCTCCCTCATCTACTAGCCCCCTTTTTACTTGCGGAGGAGTCCTTTTTTCGGTGTATCGTATGAACGGGGGTGTTTCGTAAGCTAGTAAACTACGGGCTTTTTCCAATAACTTGGATAACGTATAAAGTAGTATTTGTTTCTCTTTGTAAGGTAGGGTAGTAAAAAGTATATCGAGTGAAGTAGTAGGAGTACTATTAATTAGACTGATCGCTTTGGTCGTACAAAAAATTTTGAACTCCCGCTCCCCCATTTTGCGTACTTTCTCCACCAGGCCTGCTTTAACCATCCTGTTTAAAGTGATGGATATCGTGTTTTGTTGGCGAAGTGTTGTGTCTTTTATCCATCTCACCGTTGCTCCGTCATCTATCGAATTGATGAGGGTCAAAAGCACTGCCTGTTCAATCGTTATCCCAATTTTTGCTAACTCTATCTGGCGTAACCGGTAAATAGCGAAGCCTGTGGCATCTAAAAGCGCCCATAATTCGTAATCGGATAATACTTTATTTACACTTTTAACAGACATTTCGTCACTCAGAGAGTCGGAGCATAATTTTGTCAGTGATTTTATACTACCGGGTTCTCTCTTTCAATAGTCATTCTAGATATCTATATTGACATGTATTGTTTCTGATGTTATACTTTGGCAAATTTTTTCATATCCGCTTCTCGTTCAGCAGAAAGCCGCCACTTCTAATATTAATACCCGGCATATAAGGCAATCTCTTTAACATAAGATTACAAAGAGTATGTTAAGTAAGCATCATAGATTTTAGGAGGATAAGGAAATGACCATTGAGTACAAGAAAGAAGGGAAA
>CAZSHH010000098.1:0-11613 GCA_964606525.1 uncultured Dehalococcoidales bacterium | reverse complement strand
GGCATCATATTCCAGGAAGAAGCTGGATACCGGAAAATGCCAGATGTTAGTTTAGACGCTATCGCAGAAAGCAGCCTTAAAAAAGAGCATCTGGACGGCCGGAAACTAGAATATGCCGGACATCAAATTTCAGCGAACCTGGCTGCAATGAACATAATCAACGGACGTCCTTATCCCATAAAGATGGCAATCGGGTTTAATGCAAACTTCATCATGACCGGACCAGCCAGTAAAACATGGGATGATGCACTAAAAACGATAGAATATTACGTACATACAGCACCATTTATTAGTGAGATGGCCTTATTTGCCGATATCATACTCCCGGCCGCAACCTTCATGGAACAATGGGGTTATGAACACAGCCCGGCTGGTGCTGGATTTGCTGAATACCGGATTAAACAGCCAGTCGTGGAAGTTAGAAATGAAATAAAAAGTCCTGGGGACATTATATTTGGCATAGCAAACCTGACCGGGGGCAGCGTGGCGGCCGCCTTTAACGGTATTGGAAACGATACAGAAGGATTCGTACGTTTTCGCACAGGGGACAAGGTGTCGTGGGAGGAATTTGTCAGCAAAGGGGCCTGGGTAGGACCAGCTTATGAGTACGGCCGATATCCACAAGTACTTAAAACACGATCAAAATCATTTGAATTCACCTCAAACGCCCTGGAAGAGATAGAGAAATACTCTTCTACAAATAATCAATACCCCGGCACGCCACGCTATGCCCCGGTTTATTATGGAGAGGAAAGCGAATATCCTTATATTTTAACGACTTATCAGCCTTTATTGACAATGGAAAACGGCAGTCAGAATTATCCCTGGGCTCAGGAAATCAACCTGGTCATGCATGGCGTCGGATGGACGATTCTAGCCGAGATGAATAGAGAAACGGCGCACCAACTGCACATTAAAGATGGTGATGAAGTCTGGGTAGAATCTTCCAAAGGTAGATTAAAGTTAAAAGCCAAGTTATCCGAGTGGATACATCCGGAGGTGATTGCCATCGCACGCGGCCAGGGACACTATGCTCCAGGGAAATGGCAAAGGGATTTCGGGGTAAACCCAAATGATATTACCGAATTTGGAAATGAGCCTTTAAGCGGACAAGCGGCTTTATATAATACGCGAGTAAAAATATACAGGGCTTAATTATTTTACAGATTTAAAATAGCAGACTTAAGAACAGGTTGAAGAAATTATCCGTAGATACCACTTCAACTAATTAGATAAGGCATCTAATACGGAATAAGGAAACGAACAACGATAAAGATGGGTATGAAAAATGCCTAAATGGGGAATGGTAATAGACCTGGACAAGTGTGTGGGCTGTCAGGCTTGCAGTATTGCCTGTAAAGAAGAAAATAATGTACCCCATGGTTCACCTGCCGAACAAAAAAGGAGACGGGAAATCTACTGGCACCGGGTAATCTCTGTGAGTGAAGGAGAATATCCCACATCCCGAGACACCTTGATCCCGATGCCCTGTATGCATTGTGCTGACGCCCCCTGCATCACCGTTTGCCCGGCAAAAGCAACTTACCACCGGCCGGATGGAATCGTAGTCCAGGACTTCCGGAGATGCATAGGCTGCCGGTATTGTATCGTGGCATGTCCTTATGGGGTAAGGAATTTCAATTTCAAAGACCAGGTAAAAGAAGAATATCACCGGACGGAGATCGCTCCCAACCGGCAAACGATGGGCATGTGGCCGTTCCCACAGCGAACACGCGGGGTAGTCGAGAAATGTATATTCTGCTTCCACCGCATCGACCAGGCAATACGGGAAGGAAAAGAAGTTGGGAAGGATGTAGTACCTGCATGCGTAGAAGAATGCCCGACTAAAGCCAGGACATTCGGCGACCTGGAAGATCCCCGGAGTGAAATTTCACATTTATTAGCAACCAGAGGAAGTTTCCGCCTGCGCGAAGAATTCAGTACCCAACCAAGCGTCTATTATTTACAGGGTTAGGTAGAGGAAGAATAAGTGGACTTAACATATGCTCCGATAGAAGGAAAATCACGCGGATACCGCCGCCTGATGATTGTCCTTGGCATATTGGTGGCAGTAATGTTCGCCAGTTTCATGGTGATGTATCTACTGGGACAACAGGTATGGGGGACCAGTAATGCCATTCCCTGGGGGCAGTTAATCACATTGGACTTCTTCTTCGTTGGTGTCAGTGCCGGAGCGATCGTGGTCTCCGCTTTGTGTTATGTGTTAAGGCGGGAAGAATATAAACCGATCGGCCGGATGGCAGTATTAATGGGCTTCCTGTTGTTCGCCGGAGCCATGGTGACAGTATTAGTGGACCTGGGGAGAATCGAAAAGTTCTGGCGGGTTTTTGCCTGGGGCTTCATGAATAACCCGACCTCCATGTTCGCCTTCAACAGTATCTGGTATACCGGTTATTTGCTGTTGATGGCAGTATATCTATGGCTGGCGATAGAGAACAAAACGAAATGGGCGATGATTATAGGGACGATAGATGTTTTGTGGGCACTTGCGGTACATAGTTTTACAGGAGCTATCGTAGGCCTGATCGGCACGCGGGAAATCCTATCGTCTCCCATCAAACCGTTCGAATTTATTACGGCAGCAGTAACATCAGGTACCTCTTTACTGGTGATCGTTACTTACCTCACTTTTAAATATACGAAACGACCGCTGGACAATAATCTAATATTATCTTTAGGCAAGATCCTATCCTATGTAATCATTGTCCTCTTCGTCATGATATTTTTCGATAAACTGACACACATTTATTTCCCAGCCCGGGAAGGAGTACTCTTTCTGTTCAGCGGACCTTACTGGTGGCTTTTCTGGATATTTCAAATAGGGATGGGTATTGTATTTCCCTTGATCGTATTGTTTAACCCGAAAACGAATAAAAGTGTGAAATGGGTATTGGCGGCATGTGCTTCAGTGGTAATTGGGGTCTTTGGAGAACGTGCCGCAATCGTCATTCCCGGTGCCGCCCAGGTCCAACAGTTGTATCCGGGAGAAATCCAGGGGCAATGGGGCATGGCAGGAGCCTTCCCAATCACACTTTGGGAAACTCTATTGACAATCGGGACCTTGGCTTTTGTTGCATTATTGTTTGTACTGGGACTTAGATACCTGGAAATATTACCGAAGGGAAGCGAATCCACAGGTGAGGCGGTTAAGCATGAATAAGGCGATAGCCGCAGAAACCAATGATAATCAGGGGAGAGAATACAGCCGGCGGGAATTACTAAATATGCTAGTACCGAAAGAGATTTTTCCTGCAAAGGGAATCTTAACCATTGATAAAACGAGATGCAGCGGTTGTGCCTTGTGTGCCCAGGTATGTGCGACCGACGCCCTCACTGTTGAAGGGGAGGATTCGATAAGAATTTTATTCCATTTCAAATTATGTGATTCCTGTGGTGAATGTGTATCAATATGCCCGGAAAAATGCTTGAAACTGGAAGATAGAGTTGAAGAGAAACCGCAGGTAGTCCTTTTCGAAGATGAATATGCCCGGTGTTCCAAATGCGGAGTAGTGATCGGGTCACAGGCAATGATCAAACAAATCCGAGCAAAATTCATTAATGGAGATCCCAAGATAATTGAAAACCTGTCCCGCTGCCCGGCCTGTAAAGGAAAGAAATAAGAGGAAAGAAAGTTGCTCAGGGCATTGGCGATAATAATCGAGGTACTAATACTAAGCGGCATAATATTCTCACTGCTTTGGGCAGTACGCCTGATATTATTCGACCTGTTATTAGGGAAAGCGTATAAAGGTGTAATTACGATGCTACTGGTAGCTGTAGGCACCGTCTGCATTGTTTTTTTCATATCCCACTTGATCTCATTTTATCCGACATTGTAGGAGATAGAATTGGACTCTTTGGCCTTCTGGCAGGGACAGACCGAATACATCAACAGTATCATCATTCCGATACTGATAGCGGTATGTATACTATTACCTGCGGTATTCCTGGTATTTTTATTAGGTTTCGCCAGGAGATACAGGGTTTGGAAAAACGGCAGGCCGGAAAGACGTACCGATGATATAAAAACAAGGTTGTTAACTACACTGGCGGTGGCCTTCCCCCACTTCCGTTTTATCCGTAAAGGTGAACTATATGCGGGATTGATGCATCTGTTCATCTTCAGCGGTACTGTATTACTCTTCCTGGGTAAGATAATCCGCTTGTTTTCTTTGGGGGGAGTATCTACTCCACCGGCAAGCATCTTCATGTGGGCATCGCTGATTTCGGAAATCGGAGGTGTAATCATCCTGGTGGGGGGTGGTATGGCAATATACCGGCGTTATATACGTAAACCCGACCGCCTGGACACCAAAGAAGAAGACAACCTGGTATATGTAATCGCCTTCATAATTGTAGCCACAGGATTCATGGTGAAAGGGTACCGGATTGCCACTTCGCCGGTAACGGGCGATTGGGGCGTAGTTGGAAATTGGTCTCCGGTCGGTTTTGTGATATCCCGAGGTTTCCTTATTTTTGGCGAAATAATGAAGAATGAGCTGCTGGTATGGCACCGGGTGATCATACATACTATCCCGGCGTTATTTTTACTGGTTTACATGTGGATTATGCGGTCACGTTTGCAACATATCGTGATTTCACCTTTGAATGTATTTTTCCGTTCTCTGAAACCCAAAGGCCAACTGGTCCCAATAGACCTGGAAAAAGCTGAAAATTTCGGCAATTCACAGATAGAACAATTTACCTGGAAGCAGTTGATGGACCTGGATGCATGTACCCGGTGCGGACGCTGCCAGGATGTTTGCCCGGCATATGCCAGTGGGAAAAAACTCAACCCAAAGAAACTGGTGCAAGACCTGAAAACGCATATGCAACAAGTGTTCCCGGTACCATTTTCCAAAAAGGCAACCGAACAGCGCCCAGATATGATCAGTGAAGCAGTAACCGACGAGGTGATATGGGACTGTACGACCTGCCGGGCTTGTGAAGAAGCCTGCCCAATATACGTCGAAAGAATCGATAAAGTAGTGGATATGCGGCGCAGCCTGGCGATGGAAAGGACACAATTACCGGAATCTGCCCAGGAAGCGCTAAAAAGCCTCAGTACAAGAGACCATCCGTGGCGTGGCACAACATTAACAAGGACTGCCTGGACGGAGGGCCTTGATGTGAAGACGATGGCTGAGGACAGTAATGTCGATATTTTATATTGGGTCGGCTGTACCGGTGCCCTGGATGAACGAAATGTCAAAGTCTCCCGGGCGATGGTTAAGATACTTAAAACGGCTGGTGTGAAATTTGGGATATTAGGGACTGAGGAAGGATGCTGCGGTGATCCGGCGCGGCGTATGGGGGATGAGTACTTATTCCAAACTCTATGCCAGAAAAATATTGATATACTAAAAAATTATAGTGTAACGAAAATCCTGACAGTCTGCCCTCATGGTTACAACTCGTTTAAGTATGAATATCCGCAATTTGGCGGACAATATGAAGTCATACATCATACACAATTTATCGCCGAGCTGATACGCGACGGAAAACTGCAATTGAAGAAGCTGGAAGGAAACCAGACGGTCACTTTCCATGATTCTTGCTACCTGGGGCGGTATAACGATATCTACAGCCAGCCACGAGAAGTCTTACAGGCGGCAGGATTGAACCGGGTGGAAATGGGCCGCATGGGGCCAAACAGTTTTTGCTGTGGGGGAGGCGGGGGGCATATGTGGATGGAAGAGGACCCGGAAAAACGGCTCAATGTAAAACGGGCGGAGCAGGTGATAGAAACTAAAGCCAATATGGTTGCCACGGCATGCCCTTTCTGCCTGGTGATGCTGGTCGACGGTTTGAAGACGAAAGGGGTGGAAGAGGCGGTGGGGGCTAAAGACATTGCCGAGATAGTGGCCGATCTGATCTAAGCGAAAGTAGTCACTTGGTTGACCAGGTGTTTATATTTACGATTAATGGGGGAGTTATGTGTGGATTCGGATGGGAGTGGTTCGTTAAAGCGGCGGGCGATAGTAATCGTAGCCAGCAACATGGCATTACGTACCTTTCTGACAGTTTTTAGAAAGTTACTTTTTGAAAGGTCATCGACGTAAAGAAAATCCTCAAATAACATGCGGTCTAAGGGAATATCAAGCCCGGCATATGCAATGCCCATCATAATTGTCTGCTGCCGGATTTCATAGGCCAAATAGCACTGCTCCACAGGGCGGAGGGCATCAAATTTTTCCTGGTGATGCGGACTTAGTTTTAGAGTGGTAAAAATCAACAGACGTTCCGTTTGTTTTTGAGCTGTAATTTCCCGGGTTACCGAGATAGGCCGTTGTTGGTTATCAGTGGCTTCAATTATCCAACGGATCTGTGGTGAAGATTTTACCGGGCTGACCTGCCAACCTTTAGTAGTCAGATATGCGGTAATTCGTTGTAATAAGCGGGAGGACAACTCCCCGGATTCAAATTCAGTAATATCCAAGGTATTTCCCTCGTAAGAAAAAGTAAAAGATGATTACCAATTCTGTCATAAATAATCATCTGTGAAACGGTAAGATAGTTATCAATAGAGGCAACGAAAGTACCGCAAGACAGGCATAAAGAAAAAGGTATGAAATGACCGGGAACAGTTATATACTGGTTTAAACCGGGATAAACATAGCGTAAGACAGTAAAATCGAAATGAATTGATATGAAAAATAATTGGCAAAAAAGCCTCGGCGTATTAGTTCAGACCTTGTTTGTATTTACCACGGTAATTACGCTTGCCCAATTGATCAATTACTATGGTTTGAAACCCGCTCTCGAAGGAAATCCGGAACCCGGAGGGATCATTTACAGTATTTTTTATGGAATTAGTACGGTCTTAAGTTATATCTGGGATAAAGCCGGCGCGGTAATCGTCGGGTTAGTCATATGCACCGGGCTTGTGATAGTGATAAATGTGTGGCTTAGCCGCGGAAAAATATGTAAATGAGCCGGTACTTGATTTATCAGCTTACACAATAGTATGTACTAAAAACGAATATACTTAAGATTGACACCTGAAGTGAAAATGTGCTAACATCAAAATCATATAACAGAAATTTTACGGTGCTGTTATATGTGACATAGAAGGGACATATTCATCAATTGGTACTCTAAGAAATAGCCGCAACGAAGATAAGTAAGGGGGCTTGACGTTGAGGTATGCTGAAACAGGGGTCAACCTGGAGATAGACCTTACTCATGGCAGCATTGAGAAAGAAACTACCGACCCCAAATTAACGGAAACCTACCTGGGAGGACAGGGGACGGCAGTTAAGCTACTCTGGGATAGAGTAGGGCCGGATGTAGAGCCCTTCTCTGAAGACAATCTATTGATCTTCAGTTCCGGCATTCTGAATGGAACTGCAGTGCCTGGTGCCAACCGGACATCGGTAAATACCATTTCTCCCCAGACCAAATTTATGGCCCACTCGTTAATGGGAAGTTATTTTGGCCCGGAAATGAAATTTGCCGGATATGACAAGATAATCGTCAGGGGGAAATCCCCACAGCTGGTATATTTGTGGATAGACAATGACAGGGTTGAGATTCGGGACGCCCGACACCTGGCCGGAAAAGGAACCCGCGAAACTGCCGACCTTATCCGGGCAGAGCTAGGCCAAGAAAAAGCTCAGATAGCGGCAATCGGCATGGCGGGCGAACACCGAGTTTTTACAGCATCCATTGACCACAGTGATGCCAGTGCGGCGAGGGGCGGCGCGGGAGCGATCATGGGCGATAAGGGACTAAAAGCAATCGCCGTTCATGGGACCAAAGACATTTATGTGGCCCAGCCCGAAGAGTTGTTCAATCTTTGCCTGGAAGCCCGGAAGACCATCATGTTTAAACATGAAGAAACCGAAGCATTAGCCCGGGAAAGAGGGCATTCGGCTGAATATGTACAGATGGCAAAGCACCGCGAACAACTCGGCGACTGGATGGCGACGGATGAAGATGACAGCTTCCACCATAACAACTTCGCCTGGGGGAATGCCCGGACAAGGAGAAAAGGATTCTGGAGCCCGGAGTTGGAGGAGCGGTGGCGCCGCCTGAAATTTGATAATATGGACCGGCAAACCGGTTGTTTCAATTGTCCTAAAATTTGTCATAATGTCATACGACTGCCGGACGGTAAGCGTTTTTCTTATAAGTGTTATGCTAAGGATACTTTCCACATGGCGTCTTTTCAGGAACTGGATTTCAGCTACGAGATTTTACCCATCGCCGAAGAATATGGGGTTGATGCCTATTCCACGCCGCAGATCATTGCTTTTGCCCTGGAATTGCTGGAAGCAGGAATTCTCACGGACGCTGATTTTCCCGGAATGCCGGCAGATATAAGGGGAAGATTTCATTACCTGTTGGACAAGATAGTGCACCGTGAAGGGATCGGAGATATCCTGGCAGACGGTGTTTACTGGGCTGCCCGCAGGATCGGAAAAGGGGCCGAACAATTTGATCACAACACGACCAAGAAATTTGAACAGATCCCTATAAAATTAGGAAAAGTTAATCCGGCTTATTTCCTGATGATTGCTACCGGAGAAAAAATGGGCATTACACAGATCGAGGGTTCATTCCCCCAGGATCCGTTCCCCAAGCCGGAAGAAAGAGAAGCTTTTGTTAACGAATGGATAGCGGTTCCGGACGAAAAATTCAAACAGTATTTTCTACAGTGGGTGAAACGCGACCAGATCACCAACGAGATGGCCAGCACGATTACCGAATGGAACGAACTGATGCATTATATCGACGATGCCACGGGGTTATGTGCTTTCCTATCATCCTTCCGGGGCCAGTTCGGCGGTAAAGTGGCTTATCATATCAATAATGAACCAGAAATAATCACCGCCGCAACCGGTATCCCGATGGATAAACAAAAATTATGGGATATCGGCCAGAGGAACAGGAACCTGGTACGAGCGATCAATGTAAGAAGGGGGATGAGGAGAAAGGACGAAAGACCGCCAGAAGATCACTGGGCGGTGCGTAACGAGGAAGTGGAACAGAAACTGCTAAGTGACTATTATGCTTACCGGGGATGGAATGAAGAGGGGATTCCGAAAGCTGAGACTTTGGACAAGCTGGGGTTGAGCTTTGTAAGGAAAGAATTTGAAGAGACGGGTATTTTAACAAAGAGTTAAAAACCTGTATACCAAACAAAATGATTCTGGGAAGTGAAGGGGCTTCCGCATGATAAAGAAAGAGAAAATCATCAAAATAAATACTGATAAATGTACAGGATGCCGGTCCTGCGAAGTGGCATGTTCGGCGTTTCATGCCACACCGAGATACAGCATCACCAATCCGGGACGGGCACGTATACACGTCTTCCGGAATGAGTTGATGGATGAATATGTACCAGTATATGCCAGTGAATACACCCAAGCACGCTGTAACGGAAGGCAGGTACATACGATTGCCGGAAAAGAATACAGTATATGTACTTTTTGCGGAGCTTCCTGCCCTTCCCGGGATATTTTTAAAGAACCAGATTCCGGGCTTCCTTTAAAGTGCGACCTGTGTGAAAGTGATCCACCATTGGAAAAACCGATGTGTGTACAGGTATGTGAGCCAGGTTGCCTGACATATGAAGAGCGTGAAGTAGTCGAAGAAAAGGAAGAGGGGGAAATACCGGTACCCCAGAAGACCCTGGAAATGGAAATCGGACTGGAGTCATTAATCAAGAAACACGGAATAAAGAGAGTAAAAGATGCTCTGTCGAAGATGTCGAAGTAATGTGTGTTATGATGATGACCATGGCTAATTGGTAATGTTTATCAGGTGTAGAAAAAGCGAAGAATAATAGATGGAAACAACATCACCTTTCAAAGAAGCGATCGACGCCATCAAGCAGGCCGGCGGCGAAGCATTCAAATACTGTTATCAATGCGGCCGGTGCGATACCGTATGTCCGTGGAACCACTTAAAACAGTTCAGCATACGGAACATCATCAGGCAAGCTACCTTTGGATTACCGGAAATAGAAGGAGAGGACATCTGGCGCTGTACTACCTGTGGGAATTGTCCCCTGAATTGCCCGAGAGGAGTCAAGCAGATCGAGGTTGGAGTAGCGATACGCCGTATAGCCGCGGAGTATGGAGTAGTCCCGGATTCCATACACACCGTGGCTGCCAGCCTGGGAGCGGAAGGCAATCCCCTGGGAGAAAAAAGAGAAAAGCGGGCGGACTGGGCTACCGGTCTAAATGTCAAACAATTTACCGAAGGGATGGAAATATTATATTTCCCGGGTTGTTATCTCAGCTATGATGCCCGAATGAAAAAGATCGCTGTTGCCACAGTAAATATACTAAATAAAGCCGGAGTTGACTTCGGAATACTGGGAACACAGGAAAGTTGCTGTGGAGAAAGCATCCGCAAAACAGGCGATACCGAGTTATTTAAAAGGTTAGCCCGGGAAAATATCAAGAACTTTATCGACGCTGGTGTGAACAAAATTTTGGTATCTTCACCACACTGTTATCATACCTTTAAAAATGAATATGCCCAATTTAAGGTGAATTTCGAAGTTATCCACATGACGCAATTTATCGTAGAGTTGATCCGGCAAGGACGATTGAAAATAATCGGAGAGCTCAAGAAACAGGCCACTTATCATGATCCCTGTTACCTGGGCCGTCACAATGGTATCTTCGATGAACCCAGAGAAATCCTGCAGACAGTACCCGGATTGACCTTGAAGGACATGCCGAATATGAGGGAATCAAGTTTCTGCTGTGGCGGTGGTGGGGGCGGCATCTGGATGGACCGTAAGAAAGGAGAGCGATTCTCCGATTTACGAATGCAGCAGGCACTGGATACACAAGCGGAGTTATTAGTAACGGCATGTCCGTACTGTATCATCAACTTTGAAGACAGCCGGCTGACTCTGGGGGCCAGCGATAATATTGAAATCAAAGATATCACTGAGATCATACAGGATGTAATATAGATTCGCGGATACCGGAAATTCAGACAACAACAGAATAAGTGGAGACAATGCAGGAATATCCCGAAATCATAGAAACAAGAGGTGCCACGCCGGAAACAAATTGTGAACGTTATAGTTCCGGGGAGTGGAACAAGACTTCGGTCCAGGTACCGACGGAAGCTGATTTTACGCTAAAGATAAACGGCCAGGAACTGGTCTCGATTCTTTGCACGCCGGCGAAACTGGATTGCCTGGCGGTAGGTTTTCTTTATGCCCAGGGTATCATTACAAAACTTGACGATATCGCCAGTATGGATATTGATGATGAAAATGCCACGGCGAATATCATATTAACGAAAACAGATTTTAAGTTCCCTATTAAACGAACCTTAACTTCCGGCTGCGGCGGCGGAATATTGTTTAAGACCGGAGCGAGCAAAGTACAATCCAACCTGGTAATCGAAACAGAAACAATTTTTAGATTAATGAATAAACTGCAAAGCCAGATGGAAATTTATCATATCAGCGGGGGAGTGCACGGCTCAGCATTAGCGGATAAAGAAAAGATATATATCCTGGCGGAAGACATCGGCCGGCACAATACGATCGACAAAGTACAGGGTGAATACCTGCTGCGTAAACTAGAGATAAAAGAAGGCATACTTTTGAGTACCGGC
>CAZSHH010000097.1:0-11686 GCA_964606525.1 uncultured Dehalococcoidales bacterium | reverse complement strand
CCCATCATCATGAATCTCGATAAGTGGAACAGTCTGCCGGCAGATGTTAAACAGGTATTCGAGGAAGCCGGCGGCGCCAAGCGCGCCGAGAACGCAGCGGCTGCTTTCGATTACGTTGACACTCAAATCAGAGACACTATTGCAGGGATCGATGCCAAAGTCGGTAATCCGGCGATTACTTACCTGACCAATACCGAGAAAGCAAAGTGGCTGGAAACGGTTAAACCCGTCTGGTACGCATGGGCAGAAGAAAAAGATGCCGCTGGCCTACCCGGGACCGAAATGCTGGAAGATGCGATTGCCTTAGTTGAAAAATACCAATAAACAAAAATAAGGACGGGGAGTGGCATACGATGCTTAGATCAGTTGCCCGTTCATTACAAAAAGTAGTTGTGGATATAGCTGCCATCAGTAATATTATCGGTGTGGTAGCAGTGTCGGTGATGGTGCTGGTCACAGTGGGTGATGTTATCGGCCGGCGCTTTTTCAGTCACCCGATCGTAGGGAGTCTGGAGATTGTCAGGTTTATGATGGCCGTCGCCATTTTCCTTACTATCGGATATGCCCAAATTCATGGTGACCATATCAGTTGTGATGTATTGTTCAGATCGTTATCACGTAAGATACAACTTATTGTGGAAAAAATCACCTTGGTGTTAAGCCTCGGGTTATGGCTTTTGATAGCCTGGCAGTTGGGTAAGCAGGCAATTGGTTTATGGACATCCGGTGAAAGCTCGATGCTACTGCGGATACCTACTGCTCCTTTTTATTTGATCGCTGGTTTTGGCAGTGGGCTGCTGGCCGTGATCATCCTGATCCAGCTATTCTCTTCACCGCAGGCTGTCACTGAGACTGGGAAGGGAAATGATGAGTCCTGAGATTATTGGCATCATCGGTATATTAGTATTTTTGTTGCTGATGTTCTTAAAGATGCCCATCGGTTTTTGCGCCGCGTTAGTGGGCTTCGTCGGTTTCTGCTTAATCCGTGGGTTTGCGCCCGGCCTTTCTATATTGAGCACGGTTCCATACAGCGAATCGACCAAGTACATTATGAGTGCCGTACCTATTTTTGTTTTCATGGGATATATTGCCGCACACGTAGAATTGACTAAAAGTGCCTTTAGCGTTGCCAGTAAGTGGGTAGGGCACCTGCCGGGTGGTCTGGCGATGGGTACTACCATCGGCTGTGCTGCTTTTGGTGCCGTCTGCGGCGATACCATCGCTACCTCGGCAACAATGGTCCCTGTATCTCTCCCCGAGTTGCGGCGCTTTAAATATAGTGATTCGCTTTCGCTGGGTTGTATCGCTTCTGCAGGTAATCTTGGTTTCTTAATTCCTCCCAGCATCGGATTTGTGATCTATGCCATTCTTACCGAAGAATCCATTGGCTCGCTTTTCATGGCCGGTATTATCCCCGGTACACTCTGTATGATCCTGTTTTGTATCACGATATACATCATGTGCCGGAAAAACCCGGCTTTGGGCCCTGCTGGGCCGAAAGCGAGCTGGCGCGAGAGGTTCAAATCCCTTAAAGATGTATGGGGCCTTTTGTTCTTATTCATTTTGGTCATGGGCGGCCTCTATACGGGTTTCTTTACTGCTACCGAAGGTGCTTCTATTGGGGCATTTGGTGCTTTTGTTCTCGGCCTGGCAAATCGTAAACTAACCTGGTCGAGATTGAAAGCATCTCTGCTGGACACTGGAAAACTAACCGCCATGCTCTTTATCCTTATTATTGGGTCTCTCATATTTTCCAGATTCATGACCATATCGGGGATTCCCCGGGAACTGGGTAATTTCATCGGCGACCTGACGCTGAATAAATATGCGATTTTAGCCGTTATGCTGCTTTTCTACGTTTTTGTCGGTTTTTTCATGGACGTAATCGCCGTCGTCATGATCACTGTCCCGATTTTCTACCCCATTGTTATCGCCTTAGGGTTCGATCCAGTATGGTTTGGGGTCTTGATATTGGTGACGATGTTGATTGGCAGCATCACTCCGCCCTTCGGTATCCTTGTTTTTACCGTCCATGGCATGGTCAAGGAAGTTCCTCTATACAGTATCTTCAAGGGAACAATGCCATTTGCCTTGGCGTTGGTCGTGCTTCTGCTGCTACTGGTGGCTATCCCTCAGATCGCCCTGTTTTTGCCCAATTGGCTAATGCCATATAGATAATATGTACAGATTTCCTTTCTTTAGTTTGAGGAGGTGCTAAGTGCTGCAATCAGCGGAAAAGACAAATCTCATCAACTCCTTCGCCCGAACTTATGAAAAGAGATGCGAAGCAACAATCGGACATGACCTTGAAGCTCTTTATCTCTTCGGCAGCCACGCTTTCGATAAATTGAACTTAAATATGCCCGACATCAATTACTTTCTCCTCCTCAAGGAAGGAGTAGATCCCAGTGTCTTCTTAACTCACGCCGATATGCTGCGCGATTTGATCAATGAATACAAGGGGAAAGCGCGCATCCTGGTCGAGTTCCGGCCCAATAGATACATTTATAGTAGTGAAAAGGATGTCGGTTTCGATTTTGTGATCAATCCCCAGTATGGGCGTATGGAAGACCGGCACGGCGACGTTCCCTTCGGTTGGGGCTGGGTTTTTGAGGCATTCCTGCGCACGAGAAAAATCGTTTTCGGGCATGACGCCCTGGTTGATGTTCATCAACCTGTACTCACCATCGACTATATAAAAAAATATTTCCCGGCGACCTTCTCCCATATCTGGCTGCCTTTGGAACGGGCCCCGATCCAGTTCCATCTGCCGGAAGACAATTATTTACTCCTACACGAAGCGTTGAAAGTAGCGCAGAATGCCGCCATTGGTTTTGGCGTGAACCTGGCCTTGAATGAGGCGGAATTAAAAGAAAAGAAGTGGCTGGAATTTGTTTATGACAAAAACAAACTCATTCCTTTTTACAAGGATAGGTACGATGAAAAAACGGCGCAAAATGTCGTCTTGTTACTAGAAGTCAGAGACAACTGGGATAAATACAAGAATGACGTCGTAATGGGGCAAAAAATGTATCGCGCCGCTGTCAGTATTTGCACCAGTTTGAAGGCTAAATATATCGATATCGTCAGCGGTAGGACAGGAGTCTGATGCCGGAAAATCGACAATAAATAGAGAGGAATAATATGAGTAGTTTAAAGTTTTTAGCATTCAGCGATCTGGAAGGGCGGCATGACCTGATGAGCCTTTTAACCACGGCCGACCTGTCAAAATATGACTTCCTGCTATATAAAGGCGATACCCCGGACCCGCATGTATATAAGGAACTCCGCAAAGCGCGCACTTTAGCGGGAAATTCGTGGGAGAAAAAAACATCTTCCGCTTTTCTGGAGGAGTCCGAGGAAGCCAAAAAAGCTTTCATCAAAGCAGTAGAGGACTCTACTAAGATCAATGACATATTCAGCATTTTAAAAAAGAAGCTGCCGCTCTATGGCGTACTTGGTAACTCGGATACCGTCCCGACCATGATTGCTCCTAAAGTAGGGCTTCCGCCGGTAGACTTTAGTAAAAACATCAATATCATTCATAAAAGGGTCGTTGAATTCAAAGGTTTTTATTTTGTCGGCTACAACGGAAGAGCACAGTATCTGGACGAAACCATTATTGAAGCGCCCGATCTCTATTTTAACGAACAGAAAGCGGCTCAGGACCTGCATGAACTCTTTAAAAACGTTGACCCGGTAAAAACACTTTTTATCACCCATGCCCCACCCTACGGTATCCTGGATAAAGTGCAGGAAAGCTGGGTGGCTTATGGTGTAGGTACTTATGGAGAAAAAGCCAAAGACGGGCATATCGGCTCCGACGCTTTCAAGGAAATAGTGTTTAAATATCAGCCTTTACTGCATACCTTTGGTCATATTCACGAAACACCCGGCATCGAAAAGCACGGTAAGACCACTTTCATTAATGGCGGTGCGCTTGGTGAAACGGGAGAAATAGAAGAGGTTACTATCCAGGGCGATAAGGTTACCTGTAGATGGGTAAAGCTTACTGACCTCTAGTAACTAATAATTTTTTCACAGTCCTTCAGGAGGATTTTCATGAAAGACTACGTTGCCCTTAATGTCAACGGCAATGACTATCTGTTCCCGCTGGGGGAACAGCGTGGTCAAATACCTTATTCGGAAACGCTGATTCAGACCCTGAGGGATAGACTCGGCCTGGGAGCACTTATCAAGGAAGTCCGGGAAGGAATCGGCCTGACCGGAGCCGAGTTATCCTGTGGCGAGGGATATTGCGGGCGCTGTGCCGTACTCATAGAAGGGGTAGCCATCGTTTCCTGTATGACATTAACATCGGAATGCGACGGTAAAAAAATAATAACGTTTGAAGGTTTACAGCAAAAAAGAAATGGCAAGCCCGATCCTGTGGTGGAAGCTGTTCTAGATTACCCGGGCTTTCAATGCCGAATGTGTACTCCCGGAATTATTATCGCTGTGCGATCCCTGTTTAATAAACATCCCCACCCCTCTGATAATGAAATAAAAGAGGGATTATCGGGTAATTACTGCCGGCTGGAAAAGGAATGTGGCATCAGGACCAGGCTGGTCGCACATCTTTCCAGGTTATCAGCTGCTAAAGATACGGAACGTTAATTAATCAGGAAAGCAAGCACAAGGGTAGGGTAAAAATGAAAGATTTTCAACATGTTAATTCTGATAGCTTCACTACAGCCAGCAAGATTATCAGAGAAAACCAGAAAGCAGTTGCTGTATCCGGCGGCACGGACTTGATCAACGTGCTGAAGGAAGAGATCCTTGAAGAAGCCCCCGATACGGTAGTGAACTTAAAAACCATTACCGGGGCGCAGTATATCAATGAAGCGCCGGGCTGTCTTAAGATCGGAGCCCTGACAAAACTCGTGGAGATTGCTGACTCAAAAGTAATACAGAAGAAGCTGCCGATATTGGCCGAAGCCGCAGTATCCGTAGCGACTCCTATTATCAGAAATGCTGCCACTATCGGTGGGAATATATGCCAGGATGTCAGATGCGAGCATTACCGTTTTTCCCACAATCATGGCGGCAGGAAAATATGCTCCCGTAAAGGGGGTAAGGAATGCCTTGCCCTGCATGCTCAAAATGAACGTCATTCCGTATTCGGCGGGATCAGGTTAAACAATTCACCTTGTTCCCAAAATTGCCCCGCGGGGATCGACATTCCTGCCTATCTGGAAAAATTGAGAGAAGGCAATAAAGACAGCGCGGCCGAAATAATCATGCGGAAAAACCCTTTTCCTGCTTTAACAGGTCGAGTATGCGCTCATTTTTGTCAGGAAGCCTGTAATCGAAACGGATATGATGAATCTGTCGCTATCGGCAATGTCGAACGTTATCTGGGAGACTATATCCTCGAAAATAGCGGCAAATATTACTGTCCTCCGGGAAAAGTCTCCGGTAAAAAAGTAGCCATTGTTGGTTCCGGCCCTGCCGGGCTTTCCGCCGCTTATTACCTGCGCCGGGCTGGACACAGCGTGGTGGTATACGACAGGATGGAAGAAGCAGGCGGTATGATGCAATATGCGATACCGGCTTTCCGGCTGCCGAAGGATCTTGTCCAAAATTCCGTCATTGCGCTAAAGAACATGGGTGTTGAATTCGTGTTGAAGACAGAAATTGGTACGGCGATTTTACCTGAGAAGCTTGAAGAAGATTTCGATAAAATATTCTATGACACCGGCGCGTGGAAAAGGCCCGTCATCGGTATCGAAGGCGAAGAACTCACTGTTTTCGGGCTTGAATTCCTCATGGAAGTAAAAAAATGGATGCAAGGCAAGCTTGGTAAAGATGTCCTGGTAGTCGGCGGCGGTAATGTCGCTATGGATGTAGCGTCGACCGCAAAGAGGCTTGGCGCAGCAAATGTTACGGCGGTTTGTGTGGAAACAGAAGAAGAAATGCCTGCCGGCAAAGAGGATATCAAAAGATGCCGGGCCCAGGGTGTTGTCATACTCAATTCATATGGCGTGAGTCGGGTGATCCGTGACAGCAACAAGATCAAGGGCATGGAACTGGTAAAATGCCTCTCTGTCTATGATGAGAACCGGCGCTTTTCCCCACAGTATGACCAGAATGACAAAATGATCATCGAGGTAGAATCGATATTGTTGGCCACTGGACAAATGGTTGATCTTTCCTTCCTCGATAAAAAATACCAATTGGATCTTACTCCCCGGGGCCTGGTTGCCATCGATGAAAAAACCTATATGACCAGCAAAAAGGGGGTCTATGCGGGAGGTGAAATGACCAGCGGCCCGGCTACCGTGATCAGGGCTATCGCTTCCGGGTACGGTGCGGCTAATGCTATCAATAAAGCCTTCGGGATTGAGCTAAATGATGAAAGCAAAACACAAGCAGCACCGCCGTTGTTGAAATTCGATACTGTAGGGATCACGGTGAAAGAAGCTTCGGAATTACCACGCAGACTGCCCGATGAACTCTCGCTCGAACTCGAAGACTATTATCAAGGCCTGGATACGGAGCAAGTCAAAGAAGAGATCTCTCGGTGTTATAACTGCAGTTGCCTGGCTGTGAATCCATCCGATATTGCTCCGGTACTGGTCGCTCTGGATGCTACAGTAAAAACCACGGAAAGAGAAATCAGTGCTCAAGACTTCTTTACCGAGGTACCGCTGCCAGGCCACGGCCTTAATCAAGGCGAACTTGTCACGGAAATCGAAATCCCTGCCTGGGATGATTATCAACTCGCTTACGACAAACTTAGGTTAAGAGATGGCAAGAACTTCGCCGTCGTCAGCTTAGCCTCCGCGTATAAAGTTGAAAAAGGAAAAATAGTGGATGCGCGGCTCGTTTTAGGCGGAGTCGCTCCTGTGCCATACCGCGTGAGACCAGTAGAATCATTTGTCAAAGGGAAAAAGATCGATGACATGATCGCCGCGCAGGCAGCAGTGTTGGCCTGTGACAAAGCTGCGCTGTTGTCTGATAACGCCGTTAAATTACAGGAGATTCAAAAAGTTATTGCGAATTCACTTTTAAAGGCCGTGAAGTAAAGAAATTACCGCGCAGGAAGGATACTATGACCAAAGATAAACACCTTGAATGGATCAAAAAAGATAACCTCTGGAAGAGGATCAAGGAACGTGCTGAAAAAGAAAAATCAAGTTATTGGGCAGTAAGCCGCAAGTGCCAGCTGGAATATTGGAAGGATTATGGCCTCTCAAAAAAACCGTAAACAGGGGGTAGCTGATTAATGAGCTTGGAAAAGATTGCTGATAAAGTTTATAAAACCGAGGTTCTGGTGATTGGGGGAGGTCTGTCGGGATGTATCGCTGCTTCCAAAGTCGGCCGGCTTGGTGCGGAAGTCATTGTTCTTGAGAAAGCCTTACTGGAGAGGAGCGGCGGAGCCGCCGCCGGCATGGACCATTGTGCTACGGTTCCTAATGAAAATATCTCTTTTAAGGATATCGTCAAAGGGATGACCGGTGATGGGCAGTATCCACCGATAAAAAATAAAAAAGGGTTATTTAATTCCAATGTTTATTTTTCCACCTGGAAAGATACCCGGAAACACGTTGAAGAAATGGAATCCTGGGGAGTAAATCTGAAGTGGGATGACGGTGAACATTACTGGATTCCTTCTCCCCGGACCGGTGGTCGGACAACCATCCGCTTCCATGGACAATTACTAAAGCCGCAACTGGCGGCCGCCGTACGCCAGGCAGGATGCAAAGTTCTAGACCGGACCATGGGGGTCGATCTCCTGACGAAGAACGGGAAAGTTATCGGAGCTATAGCACTAAATGTTCGCACCGGCGACTTCATCGTGATACAGGCTAAGGCGGTAGTCGTCTGTACCGGCATGGTACAGCGCATCTTCAATCCCGAGGATAATGCTCCCTGGACCAATAAGTTTATGTACCATTGGAACCCTACCGGTGCCGGAGATGCCCATGCCATGGCTTACCGGGCTGGCGCTAAGCTGGCCAACATGGAGTTTTCTTCCTGGTTTTCCCGGCTGCTGGATGATAAAACCCTGATGTTCGGTTCTCTGACCGATGGTGATGGTGAGCCTACTTCTATCGTCAATACTAAAGGAGAGACCATTTCGGATACTGCTTTCATGTCTCTGGAAACCTACCTGGACCAGGAAGAAAAGGGACTCACTCCGATGTATTTTGATGTCCCCAGGACCTCGGAAAACCATCAGCGCAAGCGGGAAGTATCCACCGCCGATGAAAGACTGGCTTCCTTGAAATACATCCAGGAACGCGGCTTTGATCCCCGGGAACACCGTTGGGAACTCCATGGTACAAAATCATTGGCCTTGACCAAGAATATGGCAGGCATCGTTACCGATGAAAACTTTAAAACTACCGTAGACGGGCTGTATGCCATCGGCGATGCAGTACAGGCAGGTGGCACGGTTTTGGGTTCCTGCAACAGTGGCATTATTTTTGCCGAAAACGTGGCCAAGGAACTGCCGAATATTAGTTACGAAGAGATTTATGAGTCTCAGGTAAAACTGTGGAAAGACCGCATCGATATGCATAAAAATGTTAAAGATGGGGCTGACCCCTTGGAGTTTGAGATTAAAATACGTACGATCAGTGAGCGTTATGCCGTTCTCTACCGCTCGGCAGGAAAATTGAAAGAAGCCCTGTCCCGTTTGCATGATATTCGCCGAGACTGGATGCACCGACTTGCGGGTAATACACCTCATCGCCTGATGCGTGTGGTGGATTGTTACAACCTTTCTGATCTGGCTGAAATCCATTATAAGTCTGCCCTCAACCGGGAAGACACCAGAGCTTCTTTCTGGCGTAAGGATTTCCCTGAAATGCGACCGGAATGGGACAATAAGGTGAATTTCGCGTTTGTGAAAGACGGTCAATGTGTTATTGAAAAAGGTTCATTCCCTGAAGCTGATCCAAAATGGTTGGAGGAGGGAGACTAGATGGGAGCGCGACTGCCGGTAAAAGTAGATTATAGTAGTTGTATCTCATGTCGCAAATGTTACACTCTCTGTCCTATGGATGTTTATACCTGGGATGAAGAGAAAGATATACCCGTCGTCACTTATTATATGGAGTGTTGGTTTTGCGGAGCTTGTATGATGGATTGTCCTAAAAGAGCAATAGATGTTCAATATCCACTAGCGAGCTGGTAAACGAATCGTTAACCTGAAAATCACGACTCGTTTTAATGATACAACTAGAAGTGTTCTTTTGCATGGAGTCATCGCCTAAGATGAATTTTTAACGGTCTGGTATTTTGCCACTGGCAGGGTCGATACCCGGGGTTGGCGGTGGCAAGTGCCTGGGGGTCCATTCTGTGTACGTATCATCATATAAGTAGCCGCTGATATAATGGGGCGCGTTACGCTGGGCCTTTTTGGCCTCTTCGATAGTTCCGACCGCGTAGATCTCTAGCGCCGTTTTGCCGTCTGCCAGAGGTCCGCCAGCCCAGAATATTCCTTTTTGCCAGAGATCGGACATATACCGGCTGTGTTCTTCAGCAAATCTATCGTGTATACTCTCGAAAGCTTTCTCGCCATGCCTGGCTTTTAATATACAAACAATCAATTTGAAAGGGCTATTCTTTTTCATCTTCTCAAACTCCATTTAAAAGGAATCATAGAATGGTTGATGTGATTATAACGCATTTCATACTTTCTGGATCAATGTATGGCTCCATTTCAATCATATTGTATCTTTTTTATTACTCATGATCTGGTATTTGTTACCTGGTATTTGGTCCGATAGTCATTTACTTAGTATTTAGATATTGTGATTTCGAATTTGGAAGTAAGAAGATTGGGGAATCTTGTAGAGCCGAGGGAATTCGCTATAACGACAACGTGAAAGACTTTAAAAAGGGTCTACCTTTCATTATGCACGACTCACCTATAGATTCAAATCCGGCGAGAGTAGCGTATTATGTTAAATGACAGAGCAAGTGATTCATCCCCAAATCCCGGAAATTCCCGCGAATGTTCAGGTATAAGAAATCCTGGGACATTCTACGCATAGATTGATACCCACTTCATCGGTTCGTCTTAATTACTTCTCTCCTGACATTAGTACCAGTACTTCGTTATATATAATACGGATGGGTGGACAGTCTTGGACAAGGAATAAGAAAATATGCCTACTGCAACATGTAAACATTGTGGTTGTGTACACTCCGGTTGGTCTTTAAAATATACCAATATCACTATATTATGTTCAAAATGCGGAGCTTCTCTTTTCCCATATCCGAGTACTACCAATAGAGTTCGAGAACACCATTTTTGGATAAAAGATCTGTTATTTCCGCGAATATTCTAGAAAAAGCCCTTACATTCCCCTTTCCTTATAACTTACATTCAGGTTATATTTGATTAAGTAAGTAAAAGCAGGGGAACTGATAATTAATCATTAGGTTCGAGGTTCGATTCCTCGGCGACTCACCAACGCCCCATTCTTTCGAAGCTAATCCACACCTGATACAGATCTATCACCAAGACGGTCCGCGCCCGCGAGAAACGGCAAAGTAACTCAATGACTCGTCTGAATTTTTGTTCTGGTCCCCACCCCATTTGCTTGTCTCCCAGACAACTAACTTTATAGGGAGGCAGGTCACGAATTGAAGTGCAAGTTACTCAAAATTAGTGGCTAATAATAGATTCTATATGCGGTCGAATTCTTCCTGGTTGAACGGCTGGAGCTGCGAAGGGTTTCCGCCCTTGTCAGAAGGCTATCCCCCATTGGGAAGGGCGTCCTGATTGTTAGCATTACCATCCGCCTTGAGAGCCATGGTTAAAACCTCCTGTAAACAAAAACCCCCATGTTAAGATTCCGTGAGAAATAGCACGTTTATCACTCCTTCTCAAGGTGAGAGAAGAAAACGAGAGAGGAAAAGAGATTACTAGAGAATCCGGGAGATATTAAGCAGACTAAAGCTTCATACCGACCTTACCCGTCGGCCGTAAAAGAACCGTTAATATAAAGCTGGAAGCCATTGAAGCGATACAAACCAGGAAAGCGTTATGATAACTACCGGTGACATCATATATATAGCCAGTCACGAACGAACCTACTGCACCCCCAATGGAAACGCCTAGAACGAATACCCCATAGATCAGACCGTGGTTTTTGCCATTAAGTTGCTGAAAAATGAACATCGGCAGATAAGTAACCGTTTTCCAGCACTTATAAGGTAAGACACAATAAGAAATACCTGACGGATGCTATATGACCTTGTTGAAAATCAACCTCAAAATCATATAATGATCCTGTTATCCGTCGGTAGCGCCATATAACCTTCATTTGTGTTAATTTGTTAAGGAAAGTAAAGTGGTTGATACGATCGTTGTGCTTTTAAACCTATTTGAGAGATTCGCACATTGCCAGAATCACGACTGATAAGGGGGGAAAACAGATGAAATACCGTGCGCTGGGCAATACGGGCATTACCGTATCCGAGGTGGGTTTCGGTAGTGAGCATTTGGAGAAATTGGAATACGCGCAAATAAAACCTGTTATTGATGCGGTGTTGCACGCTGGGATCAATATCATAGATATTTTCATGCCCGAGCCTAAGGTAAGGACAAATATCGGTAGGGCGCTGGCGGGCCAACGGGATAAGGTATTCATACAAGGACACTTCGGAGCAGGTTGGATAAATGGCCAGTATGAACGGACAAGAGATTTGGACCTGACCAAATTCT
>CAZSHH010000096.1:0-11705 GCA_964606525.1 uncultured Dehalococcoidales bacterium | reverse complement strand
TCAACGCCAAGTAAGGTCTAATTTTTTCCAGGTTCATTTGCTTTGAGTTTGGATATCAGGGCTTAAGTTTTAGATTTTTGTATATTTAGCATTTTCAATGAGTCTTGCCAGTTGGCGATATGGCGTTCTTCATCCGCGATGATTCTTCTGATCAACGATATAGTATGGTGGTCCAGTATCAGAGTTCTCAAGAAATAGCTGTAATCTTTCACAGCCCGCTTCTCGATAGCGATTCCTGCTTTGAGGGCAAACCCGTTGCCGCCGCAACGGCTGCAAAAACCTGCGATACTACCGGCAACTTTGAATAGAAAAACCAGTGGAAAAGGCCGTTTCTTCAGGGCAATCAGGCGGGCTTTCAGGCTTTCGGCATGTTCCTGTTCATTTTCCACCGCAAAAGTCATTTTCTCGAGGATACCCTGATCTTTAAAACTGCTTTTTTGCACGGTATACACGGCCGTGGCAAATCTTTCCATACTGTACATAAATTGCAGCGACCAGGTGGATTTACTCATTATAAAACTCTTAAAACCTCATTCTGCGGTACAAATAATTGATGTAATTAACAAAGAATAAAACCATCTCATCAAGATCGTTACCATGCCGGTTGCAATTCTCCTTCTTTACCTTGCCAGTACGGCAGCCAGGTCAATGCCAGCATTTGTACTGTAATATCTGTTTTTGAAGGCCGCACCGTTACTTTTTCAAGCTGTTCGGTTAAAGGGTCGATCCTCTCTCCTAAAGCCGCAGTATCGTTTTGAAAGTCAGCCTCCATTTGCCGGAGTCTCTGTTGGGCCGCCGCTAAAGTATCCTGGGCACGTGTGACATCTCTGGCTTCTTTCATCGAACGGTTTGCCCGGGACACCGATGACCTGGCCTTACTGCTTACCCGCCGCCCTAAAAAGCCGCTGAGTATCGTGGATCCGAATGATAAAGCAGTGTCCATTTGATACTGCCTTGCCTGGTCTTTTTCACGTTCCACGGCTGCTTGCGCCCGCCTTACCTGTTCCTGTAGCGTCGTGAATTTGGGGGCATATTTATGACGTAATTTTTCCGTCGCTTCGTCTCGTTTCTCCCGGGCGGTCTGCAGTAACCGGACCCGGAAATCACGTTCTGTTTCATTGACCCGGGAAAACTCCTTCAGGCTGGGGCTAAACCATACCTCAACCTGTTGGTTTCGATACAGCCAGGTAGTGAATTCCCTGGTCCATGTGCTGTAACTTTCCCCTTTCATGGCAATCGCCGGTAAATCGGCAAATACGGCCGCCGTTTGCGGTGTTTGCTCCAGGTTTTTAGTCTTGATATAAATTTCTTCCGCATTGCCCCATTCTACGGGTACGGGGCTTTCGCCGATAATAACCCGGTATGTAACATACTTAATCAGATTCACCCCGGTTTTCGTATCCGTAAAGTGGATCTCTCCCGTACTCACGATATTTGGCTGGTAGAAAAGGGTGCCCTCTGGCGGCTGTACGGCTCTTACAGGAGCAAAATACTCATGTACCTGGGGCGGTATCACCGGGCGCGTACCCCTGATTTTGTCATTTAATGTTTTAGGCTGTTTTACCCCTGCCTGGGATGGTCTCACCGCTGTCGCGGTTATTGAAGTATCAGCAGCAGGCATCGCCGGGGCTTGTTTTTTGATGGGATCCATCAGTTGTTTTATCTGGTTCCGGGTAAGCGGGCCGCGCAGATATGACATGGCCCACCTGGTTTCAAACACTTGTGGGGCATCATCATGCACATTATTCATTAAAAAGATACGGTTGCCCAACCCCGCCAAGGTTTGTTCCATCGCCTGGCGGTCCCATTTCACTCCGGCAGTAGCGGCCACCCCCTCCAACCCTTCCAGTACCCGTGCTTTGTCCCTTTCGGTCTGCAGCCGCCCGATGAACCATGTTCCCGCATTGGAAAGGCCTTTATAATCCAGGTCCACCGGATTTTGTGTCGCCAGCACGATCCCCACCCCAAATGCCCGGGCCTGTTTCAGTAAAGTTAATAAAGGTGTCTTAGAGGGGGGATTGGCCACCGGGGGAAAGAAGCCGAATATCTCATCCATGTAAACGATCGACCTCAAGCTGGTAGTCCCGGACTGGGTGCGCATCCAGCCTAAGATCTGGTTAAGCAGCAGAGAAACAAAAAACATTCGCTCCGCATCATTTAAATGGGCAATCGAGAAAATGGCAATACGCGGCTTTCCTTCACGGGTATATAGGATCTGTTTGATGTCCAGCGGTTCTCCCTCCAGCCAGGTACTGAAGCCCGGCGCCGCGATCAGGTTATTGAAGGCCAGCGCCAGTTCAAACCGTTCTTTAGCTGGATAGAAAGAATCCAGGTCCATAACTCCTATTTTTTTCAAAGGGGGATTTTGCACCTGTTGAATTAAGGTATCAAGACTGATATCCTGCCCTTGACTCCAGGCCTGGCTTAGTAATGTCGATATCAGGATATGCTCCCGGCTCTTGATCGGGTCGGCTTCGATCCCGATGATGCCCAATAAAGAAGTGGCCGTGGCATTTATGCGTTCACGGAATAATTCTTCGTCCTCTATTATCTGTTCATCTGGAGCAGCAAAGGACTTCAAGATCGAGACCGGGATGCCCGAGGTGCTGCCCGGGGTAAATATGGTAAATTCGGCCTTCTGCCTCAGCCGGAGGATGCGGTCCCCGCTCTGCCCCCAGCTAGCCAGGCCGTTCTTCCAGGTTTCTGCCTGTTTCGCCGCATATTCTTCAGCGGATAGCCCTTTCTTTTGTGCGTCTTCTACATTTATCCAGGGCAGGAAGTCTTCCGGCTTTAGATCCGGGAAGGTCAGCAGCAGGTTGGTCAAATCACCTTTGGGGTCAATGGCGATGGCCGGGATACCATCCATCGCTGCTTCTTCCAGCAGTGAAATACATAAACCGGTCTTGCCGCTGCCGGTCATACCAACGCAAACCGCGTGGGTTACCAGGTCTTTCGAATCATACAGCAGCAGCCCGCCAGGCGACTTTTTCTCCGCCAATTGATATGGCCTTCCCAGGTAAAAAACACCTAACTTCTCAAAATCGTCCATTTTACCTACTTCCTGCGTAATACATTAATATCTGCCAACTGGATTATACTATCTATTCAGGCTATTTGTGATACTGCCTGATTTTTTCTGAGGTGATGACTATTTACCTGACAAACTGACGGAAATACCGAAGGCAGACATCCCGCCACTCCCGGGCATTCGCTTCCTGCATCTGCAACCTTTTCGCCACATGTTCATGACGCTGCTGGTCGATCTTACCCCGCACCAACTCCCAATCCTCCCGCATCCGGGTTATATATTTGGCCCCATTCTCATAACAATACTCTATCTCTTCGATCAGAGTTCTCCCGGACTGCAAACGGTAACGCCACGGCACATGGTGGAACCAGAGCAGGTATTTTTCGGGACAGGTAACGATACTGGCCAATTCTTCACGTTGTGGACTGAAGTACTGACCGGTGGCGTTGCTTCCGGTTGGGCTCCGGTCAAAACCCAGGCCATTTTTATCTGCCCGGTGATAATATACCGAATTCCAATCTGCCCGCTGTGCTGTATTGAAGGCCGGATCCGGCCCGTAATGATGGCCTTCCTGCATGATATGGTGCAGCCCTAATGGTGTCATATAGTTGATGCATGCTTCCCATGAACCAAGCATCATTTTCTTGATCGTTTCTGCTGTAAATGCATCGCGGGACCAGGTTATCTTTACCCATTCATCACACATCTCTTCAACACTCAACCGGTGGTCCCAGGCTATTCTCCCGTAAGCATACCAGTTTGCCTGAGCAAAATGATGCCCGCACCAGTTGCGTGCGGATCCGGTATTAGCCACCCCAATGATAACCGAGTCCGGATTTCGAAATAATGACCCATCAACGATGCTGGCGACAGTTGATCCCTGGCCCCGGGCATAAGTATCCGCTGCCAGGATCTCTTGCCACTGCGGCGCCAGATAGACCAGGTGGACTGCCTGCCCCAGGTATTCCTGAGTAACCTGAAATTCCATTGCCAACGGCGTTCCCGGCATCGCTCCGAAAAGGGGATGGAAGGGTTCCCTTGGCTGAAAATCGACCGGACCATTCTTAACCTGTACGAAGACACCGGCGGCAAACTTCCCGTCCATTGGGACGAATTCTTTATAGGCACATTTTGCCCGGTCCGGGTCAATGGACGAATCATATACAAAAGCCCGCCAGAGAACGATTCCCTGGTACGGACGTAAAACATCTGCCAGCATATTCGCCCCAACATAGTGGTCTGCACCGTAGTCCTGTGGACCGGATTGCCCTTCCGAACTGGCCTTGACCTGGAACCCGCCGAAATCCGGTATCAGACGGTATATCTCCATGGCTTTCTGCTGCCACCACCGGGCGACTGACGGGTCTCGCGGGTCGCTGGTGGACAATATCCCCAATAGTTCTGGTGCATTGAAGGTGATTGAAAGGTAGGTCCGGATGCCGTAAGGCCGGAACACATCCGCCAATGCGGCAATTTTTACCAGGTATTCATGATCCAGGATCGCCGCCCGGCAGTTGACATTATTTAAGACTACGCCATTGATGCCTATCGAGGCACAAGCCCGGGCATAATCACGAACGCGTTGGCCAGTCCGCTGCGGCAGCCAGTCCCATTTCCATAACGACTGCCCGGCATACCCCCGCTCAACCGTACCATCGAGATTGTCCCAATGGGCTAACAGGCGGCGGTGGATACGGGGACAACTCAGAACATTGATTTCCCGGATATCCTGGTATGTCTGCAGTAATCTCAAAAAGTGAAATGATCCGTATAGCAGTCCAGCCTGTGTGTTAGCAGTCACGATGATCCAGTTAAGGTGTGAAACCTTGATGCGGCGGATAAGATATCCTTCCTCACCCATCTTTAAACGATCTTTCCGGGGTATTTCAACGCCATATTTACCAAGAGACTGGACTGAACCGATGACAACAACACGGCCGGCAGTTTTTTTCCTCCTCACCGGCACCTTTTTATCCAGCATTGCTGGCAAGGCTAATTTGAGTTCACGCCTGATAACATGGTAAACGACACCGGTCTCGGGTATTGTCACCACCCCGATTATCCGGCGGTACTGGGATAATATTATACGGTTATCGACCTTGCGGTACCTCAGCCATAGTTGGTAACCATCTTCATTTAAAGGTATTGTGTTTTTTTTCATGTAGTTGTAGTCAACCAGTATTTCAGCCCGAGAATCACCCGCGCTTCACCAAATATATTATTTCATACAATATTCTTTTAACTCATTTATTAATTATTAGTAAAATGTAGTATAGTACTAAGTACTTAGCAAATAAGTAAGGGGGCTTATGGCTGACTTAATGCCACTGACACCATACCGCAGTAGTATTTTCTCTTCCTTCTCTCATTTTTTACTTTCCTGACGATACATTTTTGGAATGCTTAGATTGTAACCTGGTCAAAGGAGGTCTGTAATGCCTCAAAATACGATTCTTCCAGAATTAGTCACCGAATGCAAAGAATACCTGAAGACACAAGGATACCTCGTAAATGAGGATGTGAAACTCCGGGGCCAATCTGGAATACATCACACTTTCGATATGGTAGCCGAAAAGAACGACGGCATTTCCAACTACAGCGTGTGTATTTGCTTTTCTCAGGAAAATAATCCTGAATCGGAAGCACGTGTTATATACAACTTTGCGAATAAAGCCTTTGATACCGGTATTAAAAACCGCCTACTTATATCATTACCAGCCTTAAACGATAAGTTAAAACTTTTTGCTAACGGACAAAGGATCACCGTCGTTGATGGGGATACTATCGGCTCATTTCTGTCCCGGCCGGCAATTCCCCTGAAGCCCCTGGCACCGGCTCGTACCGAGACTCCGTCCGGTTTAATAGAATCACTCAAATTACGCGGCTATACAGTCGGAGAAAAGGGCGTGATCAAAGGAAAATCCGGCATTAATTATACTTTTGATGTTATCGCCCGGGGCGCAGAAGACCAGGTTAACCACATTATTGCGATTGACTACATCTCCTCCCAGAACGAAGTTGACCTCAACCGGGTACTGGTCTTCGATGCTAAAGCCCATGATACTAATATTGATGAAAAAATCATTGTGGTCTTCTCCAGGTTAACTGACGAGGCACGGAAATTCACTCAATATCAACATATAAGAGTACTGGAATACAATCCGGTTTCCAATGCCGAATCTGAAGTAGCTTTACCTGGACGTAATAAAGAAGAAGTAGCTGTTACGGGAAAAGACCGGGCAGAACCTGATAAAACTCTCTCCCAGGATAACATTAAAACTTCTCCGAAAAATTTACGCCAGATGATAAAACCGGAAGCCGTCCAGTTGATCCCTGAAATAATGGCGAGAAGACACAACGCCATACCCCTCTTTATATCAGGTAATACGCTTCATGTGGCGATGGCAGACACCTCCGATATCTTTGCCATCGAAGCTTTCTCGGCACTCAGCCGCATGAGAATAATGCCGTTAGTTGCAGATACAAGGAATATCCACGACGCAATCGACTTCAGTTATAAAGCCTATGGAGAAATCGAAAAGCAGATTTCCAACATAAATATTACGGAAGATACGAACAGTACCAGGATCAATGTTAGTACCAGTTCAGATACCCCTCTGACTCAGGCGCTTAGCCTGATCATAGACGAAGCAGTAAAATCACGGGCTTCCGATATTCATATCGAACCTGAAGAAGGCCGTCTTAAAGTACGCTTCCGTATCGATGGTATTCTGCAGGACATGATGTCACTACCTTTAAGTATCCGTAAACCACTAATATCCCGTATTAAAATCTTGGCTGACCTCAATATTGCCGATCATAATCGTCCCCAGGATGGGCAGTTCACCATAAATACCAAAGGCCGTTCGATTGATATCCGTGTGGGGACAACACCCACAGTATGGGGGGAGATGGCGGTACTTCGGCTCCTGGATAAATCGATGGCCGTGATTGAGCTTTCAGAACTCGGTATGTTGGACTCAGGGTTAGCAAAATATAAGGAAATGTTGAAAGTACCTTACGGAATGATACTGCTTAGCGGTCCAACCGGCGCCGGCAAGACGACAACCCTTTATGCTTCCGTCAACTCACTTGATAAGATGGGAAGAAACATCGTGACCGTTGAAGACCCTGCCGAATACCGCTTCAAAGATATCAACCAGATCCAGGTAAATAATCAAGCCGGCATCACTTTCGCTTCAGGACTCAGATCAATTCTTCGCCTTGATCCTGATGTCATCTTAGTTGGGGAAATTCGAGATGCCGAGACCGCGAGCATCGCAGTACAGGCAGCATTAACCGGGCACCTGATGCTTTCCTCGGTACACGCTAATGATTCGGTTGGCGTGCTTTTCCGGTTGTTTGACCTCAAGGTTGAACCTTTTCTGTTAGCCACTTCGATAATCGGCGTGGTCTCCCAGAGAATGGTACGCCGTATCTGTCCCGACTGTGCTCAAATGATCGAGGTCCCCCCGATGGAAAAGTTGCTGTATGAACAGGCCACCGGTGAAAAGAAAAGCAGATTCCTTTACGGTACCGGCTGTAAATCCTGTTCTTATACCGGATATCGGGGAAGGATCGGGATATTTGAAATACTGGCCATGAGTGAAAAAATCAAGGTAATGATCAATAACCGGGCGAATAACACGGAAATAAAAGCACAAGCCGCCCGGGAAGGGATGGTATCCTTGATACAGGACGGGATGTTTAAAGTCAAAGCCGAGATTACCACTCCAACTGAAGTTTTAAGAAGCGCTTATTCCATGGTTTAATAATCAGTTGAAGTTATTACACTCCATTATTTTTAGTAACAATATAGGTCAGCGATCAAGTCCTACTTGCTTTTTCATGTAACCGGATCCTTCCGGCCTTGTATCTGGCACTCTCTTGTTGTGGCTTCGGCACGAATGGTATACGATGCGGAGACCTTTTCCGGGCGAAAAGAGTCTCCTTAAATCAGTTTCAGCTCTTTGGCTTGAGTTACGGCTTGCATGCGGCTGGTGGCGTTCAGTTTTTCCAGGATACGGTGGACATGGGTTTTGGTCGTGCTGAGGCTGATGACTAATTTACCAGAGATCTGGCGGTCAGACAGACCGGAGGCCATGAGATGCAGGACTTCCATCTCCCGTTCACTGAGGACCGCCGAAGATATAGAAGAGGGGGGTAACTCTCCCTTCCTGATTTTACGCTGATGGTCCTCGGACTCGATGATGTTAATTAGCTTGCGGGCAAATTCAGGCTCGATGCCTTTAGAGACAGCCTGATGGAGGAGCGGGACTAATTCCATACCAAAGTCGGTGAACAGGCGGACGGCTCCTTCCGGCCTTGCCATGACCAGGGCTTCACTAAGACAATCCAGGGGGTTTTCAGGACCGAGGGAATCCAAAGCCTGAATAATCCGTACTGCAATTATCAAAGCCTGCCCGCCATGTTGAGTATGATGCTCATAGATTTTTTGCATGTATTCTGCCTCGGTGGCTTTTCCTTTTTGCGCCCAGTAGAGGCGGACTACAGGGGGAGGTACCATTAGTGATAATAGATCGAGAGTTATCACGTCCTTAAGCCACCTGATAGCAGACTCCGTATCCCCATCCTGTAAGTCAATACTGGCATGGTATGCCATACTATATGTTCGGGTTAGAGGATCTATGTAGCCCTGAGAAACTATCAGGTCGGCGTTTCCTAGGGATTTCAGAGCCGCTTCCCTATCGCCCATGGCCATACTTATCTGAGCCAGAAACAGATATCCGCTAACAAGTTGGGGAGTCCCGGAGAGTTTAAAAAGATCAACTGCCTGCCGGGCATGCAAGACCGCTTCTCGAAGGTCATTCAAGTAATAATATAAGTAGCCAAGATGAAGGTGGGTTTCAGCGGTTACAGGGTCACCTTTTGCTACTTCGACAGCCTGGCGATGAAAAGTGATTGCCTGATTAAGTTTGTATCGCATTGCTGCAACTATACCTAAATACGTGAATGGAGCTCTTGCGGTAAGGTTAGCTTGCTGGTATAGTTCCACCACCCGTTTTAACAAAGGTTCAGCTTCAAGTAACCATCCTCGCATAATATAAATGCTGCCCAACACGATGAACGCGTTTGCCTGTTCGATATCGTCAGGATCTAGAAGAGACAACGCTTTCCTGGCATATTCTTCGGCGCGTGAAAAGTCATTTACCCTGCCGGCTATAAATGCACGCACATTGGCGATCATTCCCTGTAGACGCCGGTCGTGTTCGGCTACAGTATCAAGGTAGTTCACACACTCTTCGGCTGCCGCATACTGTCCCGCTGCCCACAGTGCATGTGCATAATTGATATATCGTTCGGTGTGCGAACGTAATATTTCTTCGGGTATTTGCCGCAGCCAGTTCAGAAAAGTGAGAGTACTCACCCAGCGCGTGTATACCTGAGTATACCCCATAATCACCATCGCCCTCTCCCAGTCCCTGGCGGCAAGGGCATGGTCGATGGCTTCCTCGAAGAGCCCTTTGTCCTCATACCACCGGCTGGCCTTTTTATGCAACTCATAAGCCATATCTTTGCCATAATCCAGATCCAACTGATGTCTCAGGAGTTCCGCAAAGAGGTGATGGTAGCGGTACCATTCCCGCAACTCATCCAGGGGGATGAGGAAGAGATTTGCTTTCTCCAGGTTGAGAAGTCTTTCCCGGCCGCCGGTACCCTGAGTTACCGCATCACAGAGCGGGCCGCACATCCTGGTCAGCACCGACGTCTTGAGCAGGAAGTCCCGCACATCCTGTGACTGATATCCAAGGACTTCTTCGACCAGGTATTCCATGATATAACGCTGGCTGCCGGTGAAAGCGGCGATAGATATTTTGATATCCTTCTGCTTGCCTAATGAGAGGGCAGCCATCTTGAGTCCCACCACCCAGCCCTCGGCACGGATGTTGATGGCTTCGAGGTCTTGTGCTGCCAGTGCCTGTCCCATCAGTGATGCGAACAAACCGGCTGCTTCGCTGTTATTGAAACGGAGGTCGTCGGTGCCGATCTCCAGCATGGAGCCTTTGCCCCGGAAACGCGCCAGGGGCAGCGGGGGATCAACGCGGGTAATGATAACCAGGTGCATCACGGGCGGGAGGTGTTCGATGAAGTAGGTCAGGCCCTGGTGGACGGCTTCAGAATGGATGAAATAGTAATCATCCAATACTAAAACAAAGTCCTCCGGTATTGAAGTGATATCGTTAAGCAACACGTTAAGCGTCGATTCGATGGGGATAGGCGGGGAGGAGTGGAGGAGAGACAAGGCTTTCTCTCCGGTCGCGGGCGATATCTTTTGCAGGGCGCCGATGCAGTAGCCCCAGAATCTGACGGGGTCGTTTTCGGCACCTTCGAGGGAGAGCCATGTGGTAGGGAATTTGTTATCCTGAATCCACTGGCTGAGGAGAGTGGTCTTACCGAATCCCGCCGGGGCGGAGACCAGGGTGAGGCGGTTGTTCAGTATGCCCTGCAGGCGTTGAACCAGGCGTGGCCTGACAACCATGCCGGTGGTAGCCCGGGGGATGAAGAGCTTTGTTGCCAGCAGCGTGGTCTCCACTTCAACCGCCTGCTTTTATTATTTCCCCGTGGGTTATACAACAAGCAATGTGAAAGTAAGATAGTTGTCAAAGTATGCGGGCAAAGCAATTATATCATGGGTTGATACTTCTTACATCGAATTTGATATAGAAGAGGTAAAACCAAATGCAGAAGCAAATCCCACTGCTTCCATTTACCTGTGGTGCACCGCATTGTGGGTTGAAAGAATGTGCCAGGAACAAAAACGTTAAAACCTGTCCCTTGTGTACGGAATATCCCTGCGAAAAGATCAGGATGTTTTCAAAGAGTGAGTCAACACTGGTATTTGATGGAGAAAGAATGAAAAATGTGGGACTTGAGAAATGGATCAATGAGCAGGAAGAAAGAAGGCGGAAAGACTTCAGCTATGATGATATTCGATGCGTAAAAGGTGAAATCCCAGAATCCGATGAATGATATTATTCAGGTTGATCGAGTGTTTGTGGGGTGCTGGAGACGTTATAAAAATTGAATAGTTAGTTTTTTAAGGGTTTTGATATTTTAAGTTTCGAGTCTGTTTGGTATTTGATATTTGGGATTTTGAATTTGAGTAGGGCATCAATGGGGAGGAGCTAATGGTGGGCGGTACTGTACAATACGCAGAACTAAAACCTTTGAATTAAGTTTTAGTCTGGTAATCTAGTCTGATATTAAAACCAATTTCCGAGTATTGCACACTCCTGACTACACACTGACTAATCAATTCGTCTTTTGATCGATAGAAACGCGACGGAAGTTTACGCAACAATCCCAAGAGAGATGGGGAAAATCCTTTTAATTCAGCATTGTGAATTATTTCAGCTTTAGTCAAAGGAAATGAAACTCTTTCCAACAATTGGTCTAAATCCCTGTCATTTACCGCAGAAGGAATAAAGGTTTCTCCTGTCATCTTTAACCTCCTTTCTCGCGAATATCTTAAAGTGCCCTATTAGGCAGGGGAGACACAGCCGAAGTGCAGTACCTCGGCTGTGTCTTACGAGATAGCTACCGACCTATTTCTACTTTTTGGTTTCAATAGCTTTTGATCCGCTGCCGATCTGGATTTTGATCTGCTTCTTCTTTTTCTCTTCGGCTTTAGGTAAGACGATAGTTAAGACGCCGT
>CAZSHH010000095.1:0-11759 GCA_964606525.1 uncultured Dehalococcoidales bacterium | reverse complement strand
TAGTTCTAGGGGAAGAGACACATCACTCGGATTATTTTCTATTTCACAACATACTGATTTTTATTTCCGCTATGCTAAAGCAGACCAAGTTGTTTATCTTTTTCTGGGAAAGCACGCATAAACTCGAATATTTGTCCTGTATTACCGGCGATATTATGTTTTTGGCATTCACGGTCAAATATCTGCATCAGGTATCCGTTATTGTCACTGGTTACATTGTACCGGTCACCGTATTTTTGCTGGTACTTGTCTTTCAGTCCCGGGAAATACCGGTCGAGTGCCGCATAAAAATACTCCCGGTCCCCCTCCCGCAGGGTAAGTCCGATACCGAAATTCATTATGCCCCAGACCCTGGCCTGAATACAATAACTCAAGATCCCCCGCAGGTTTTCTTCGGTATCATTGATGAAAGGCAGCAGCGGGCAGAACCAGACTACGGTGGGAATCCCGTTCTCCTGCATGGTTTTCAGCACTTCGAAACGTTCCCTGGTCGTACAGACACCCGGCTCAACTATCTTACAAAGTTCTTCATTATATGTGGTTAATGTCATCTGCACCACGCATTTCGCTTTTTTGTTGATACTCTTTAAAAGGTCCAGGTCCCGTAATATCAGGTTCGATTTTGTTTGGATGGCCAATCCGAAACCGTATTTTTCGATGATTTCCAGGCAGCCGCGTGTGTATTGGACCTTGGCTTCCAGCGGCATGTAGGAATCGGTCATTGCGCCGGTGCCGATCATACATTTTTTACGTTTTTTTCTAAGTTCTGCCTCCAGCATTCCCGGGGCATCGGTCTTGATTTCGATGTCCTCGAAGTCATGCTGCATTTGATAACATTTACTGCGGCTGTCGCAGTAGATGCAGCCATGTATACAGCCGCGGTAGATGTTCATCCCGTTCTGTGGTGAGAGGATCGTCTTGTATTCCTTATAATGCATCTCAACAATTTGGATTTTCAAACCATGCCGCCAGGTTGCGCGGTAAGCTTGGATAATACCCTTTCATGTCACAAAGCTCTATTTTACCGGCTGACTCAAGGGGCAAATCTTCGAACTTTACCCCGGCCAAAATAAGCGCAGTTTCTTCCTGTGAAAATTCAACCGTCTTTTTGATCTTCTCAAATAACCCTGCGTTTTGGGGGCAGACATTCTGACAGCGGGAGCAATCGAACGTGCGGTGGTGTGCTGTCTTCGGTATAAATCCCGGAAACGGCTCGGTGCCAAATTCATTCATCATTGAAAGGCATTTTTGATTATCGATTAGAAAGCGCCCGGGGATGATCGCACCGGTGGGACAATTTTTCTGACACCGTGTACAGCCGTCGCATTCCGGCATGTTAACGACTTCCCGCCAGATGTAGTCCTTTGGCGCCGGCATATCGGAAATAAAGGTAAACAGGGTAAATAGACTGCCGAGACCATCTACAAAGCAAATATTGTTTCGGCCGTATTTCGCCAATCCACTGCGTACGGCAATACGTTTTTGCGGTAACCAGTAATCATAAAAAAAGTAATACTGGTTATCCCCGAAGATAAAATTTTTTATCTCCTCGAAAGACGCCCATTTATCGATCTCACTTACATACCGCTTGCCGTTGTATATAAAAGATGCATTCCATACTTCAAACGGAACCGCGGCCGATATGATTGAACGTGGTTCGAAACTTAATACCGGATTTAACACATATTTCTCGGAAGCTATCCATTTCTGGAATTTGTTCAGGTCATCTCGCTGTCCAAATCGGGCAATATCTTGCTTGATGTCCTCAAAACACGAGAATGGCAAAACAGCGGTCTTAATATTCATGATGCAACTCCTGAGAGACAGGTTCCAGGTGCCATCAGTATACACTAACTAATTGAAGAAAACATATTTTCTGTTTCCGGAGAACGGTCTTAACTCCCCGCCGGTTTGCCCCATAGTCCTGTGATCATCAGGCCAGGCCGTGCTCCCATCATCTTCATCGAGATCTCCATCATCAGCGGCTATTCCTCCGACATGGATGAAAAAATGGTGGAAGTATTACGCAAACCGCCTGAGCCACTTCCTGACTAGTACTTAGCTGCAATAATCGTTGAACTTTTACAAGCCGCTCATGGTGAGTCTGTCGAACCATCGGCTCGCCTTGTGATACACTAAAGGAAAGTCGAATAATATGTATTAGAAAACCTGCAGCCAAGTACTAGATAGCCCAGCCCTGACGAGAAGATATTGAAGGGATAAAGTAAATCTTCAGGCAGCGGGACAGATTGTCCCGCTGCCATTGTTTCTAAACTAAAGCCTGCAGTTCAAAATAATAATTATCGCTGTTAAAGACATCGTTTAACAGGTCTATCTGTAACAACAGCCTGGGCGTTAACTTATTGTTCTCTAGATAACGAGAGAACCTTTGCTGCTGACGGGACATGTTCTCCCGGTTATAACAGACACAAGCATATTTCCCGGCGGGGATAGTCGATATCTCTTTTCTATCCGCATCTTTATGCAGTGCTACTAAATTGAAAATATACGCCGGATAGAATTGATGCGTTGCCTCGGGTAGTAAAGCCACGCCAGTGATATAGGTATCTAAAAGCCCTTTCTTCTCTATCATCATGGGGAATTCGGAAAACTGCACCAGTACTTCTCTTTCTTCAAACGGGTCTTTGATCCTTTGGGTCAGGCAATAGCGCTTCGGTATCTCTCTGGTAAAAACATCCTCCCGGGTAATTCTGGCTTGTGCCTCAACGATCGTCCCCCTGGTAAGGCCGATGGTCTTGATCGTTTTTTGTAACGCCCGTATTTTTTGCCGGGCATTGTCCTCCTGCTTTTCCAGGTACTCCAGCAGCCGGCCGGTGTCCCTTTTCCCCAGGATATCTCTGATGTCCTTCGGACTGATATCCAGCGACCGCAGCGCCCGAATCACGTCAAACTGGATGAATTGCTCGATCGTATAATAGCGGTACTTAGTTTCCGGATCGGTAAAAGCCGGCTTGATCACCCCGATCCGTTCATAGAACCGAAGTGCCTTGATAGTTATCCCCTTGATCCGGGATATCTGGCCGATTGTAAAATAATTGTTTTTCATGCTATTGACTCTCCCCTAAGGGGATAGTATATGCTGAAACACAGTGAAAGTAAATACTCCTTAAATAAAGCGGCACCAAACGAAAGGACGGTAGATGAAAAAACGAATATTCCGGCTGATACCCGGCATCATCCTGATTTTGGGAATCACAATTTTTGTCACAATTTTTACTACTAATTATATTCATGATAAGGAGCGTAATACAGTGAACGATAATCAAGTAAATTGGCAGCCGTTGATCACCAGTGATGATGAACTGCAGCAAACCCTGGCCCAGCTTTGTGCCAGGTATCAACAGCCGGCGATGGCCTGTTCCCTGGTCAACAGCAACCGGATCCTTGTTCAAGCCGCCGCGGGGAACACGGTCTATGGACAAGGCCAGCCTGTAGATATCGATATGCGTTTTCATATCGGGTCGACTACGAAATCGATGACCGCCCTGCTCATCCAGATGTTGGTGAGTGAAGGGAAGCTCAGCTATGAGACTACCCTGGAACAGGCTTTGCCGGATATCCCCATGCGGGAAGAATATCGTCATGTTAGTATCTCCGACCTGTTGTTGAGTAAGGCCGGTATCATCCCGTTCCAGAGATCGGATATCGAAGACCCTGCCGTGTTCCAAAAACTCTGGTATGATATCCCCGCGGCCTTCGACAACCTGTCGGAACAACGCCATCGGGTTGCCTGTTTTGCCCTGGATACCCCTCCTTTCAATCAACCCGGTACGCAAGCCGTTTATTCCAACGTGGGCTGGGCGATTGCCGGGCATATCATCGAGGAGGTTGCTGGTAAGTCTTTTGAAACCGTCCTGCAGGAAAAGATCTTCCAGCCCCTCGGCATGTCCAGTGCCCGGTTGGGCGGTTGGCCCGCGTCCGAGAGCGAACCCGGTCAACCACGCGGACATTATCCCGTCACGGGTGGATTGCCGCAGCCTCAGGACCTGGTTGATGTCTATATTTTCCCCGGCTGGATGAATCCCTCCGGCGGAGTCCACTGCACTATCACCGATTATGCCCTCTATGTAATGGAGAACCTGGCTGGCCTTGAAGGTCACGGAAAACTACTCAATAAAAAAGGTTATGAAAATATTCATAATATCCATATGACTACAAAAGTTGGCGATATGTACTTATATACCCCGCCGTCAGCCCAGGCGGACGATACTGTGAATATGAGCTATGGCTGGGGAATTACCACTTTTCGAGGTAATAACTTAAGCGCAGCCGACGGATCTGGAGGTACTTTCTACGCAATAATCATGGTTTACCCGGCTTTGGATGTGGCTTTTGCCGGGTTCACTAATTGTGGCGATGGTTCTTCAGCTTTGCAGGAGGCTATATTATTAATGACCGGCCTGGCCGATGATCCTCCTGCGGCCAGCACCGCCGCCAGTACCTCAACTCCTGTTGATAGCCTGGCTGAAAAGGCACAGGGCTGGATCACCTTCCTTGCGACTGGGGAGTTCGGCCGGGCATTAACTGACTTTGATGCTACTATGGCCGCCCAATTCCCGGCTGGCCGGATGCAGGCTACCTGGTACTCTTTAGTCCGGCAGGTTGGTAATTTCGAGGGCATCAAAAACACCATGGCTGTCAGACAGGACGGCCTCGACTGCATTACGGTGACCTGTACTTTTCAAAAAATGGCCATCGACATCCAGCTGGCTTATAGTCCGGAGGGTAAGATCGCCGGAATCGAAATTAAGCCCACCGGTTAACCCGGTACAGTACAATAAACTATGGTTACAGGATCACCTGTTTCTCTTTCAACTGCCCGATCTCTTCCCAGGTGTAGCCCAGTTCCAGTAGTATCTCTTCATTATGCTGGCCCAGTTCCGGGGCCGGCATCGTTATCGGCGCCGGCTTGCCGTCGAACAGCACCGGGCTGGTCAGGATCTTGATCTTTCCTTCCTGGTACGGTACCTCGGTAAAGAAACCGGCGGAGGCCGCCTGGGGGTCCGCCGCTACCTCTGCCGGCGTCTGCACCCTGCCGTAAATGCAGTTATATTGCCGGAAGATCTTTTCCCATTCCGCCATCGTTTTCGTCGCCAGCACTTCCTCGATGATGCGGACCAGTTCCGGCGAATGTTCCGCCCGGGCGTCGATGCTGTTATATTTCGGGTCATTTTCCAGTTCCGGCTTGCCGATCGCCTGGCAGAAGCCCGGCCAGGCGGGGTCCGGCTGCAGCATTGCCAGCCAGAACCAGCGCTTGTCCTTGGTTTGATAACTGTTCCAGATGGGATTCTGCGGCCGGGTGCGGTCATGCTTCACCAGTTGCTTTCCTCCCGCCGCCATCTGGATATCCATGGCGATAGACCACGCTGCGGTATGGTACAACTCAACCTCGATTTCCTTCCCCCGCCCCGTCTTTTCCCTCTCCAGCAACGCCGCACAAATACCCGCCACCAGGTGCGCTCCGGCCGCGCTGTCGATCAACCCCGCCCGCTGCGGCGGCGGCGGTGTCCCCGGTTCTCCTATCATGTACATCAGGCCGGCCCGCGCCCAGCCTGCTGTAAAATCGTAACCCCGCTCATCTTTGTCCGGGCCCACCGGCCCGAAGCCGGAAACAAAGCCGTAGATCAACCGGGGATTGATCTGGCTTAAAGAAGCGAAGTCCAGCCCCAACCGCTTAACCGAATTTCGCTCGTAGTTGCACATGAAGATGTCGGCTTGCTTGATCAGTTTATAGACGGCTGCTTTCCCTTCTGCCTTTTTCAAGTCGATGGCCAGGCCGCGGCTGTTCCGGTTCAACACCTGCATGATCCAGTTGACCGAGCCGGCCATATCCACCCCCTGGTTGGTTTTCATGCTGCGGTGCATTTCCCCGGTCAGCGGCTCCAACTTGATCACCTCCGCTCCCCAGTCGGCCATTGTCGAACTGGCCGACGGTATCGCTACGATCTGTCCCATCGAAACCACTTTTATCCCACTAAGTATACCAGCCATCTTTCTCCCTCCTCGTTGTCACTGGTTCTTCCCCACCGATCCCCCCGGTACCGCTTATTCCATAGTTTGTCCGCCCTCAATATACTGATTCGCCGTCAAGTTATCAAGCACCACATCGTATTACCTCCTGCCTGAAATTCCTTACCATCACCTGGACACGGTATAATTGATTCAAGACAGTAAATACGGAGGGTCAAATTTGTCCACTTTAAGACAATCGGGCAGCGCTACGGTAATAACTGACATCCCCGTCCATCTGGATGTGCCGATGGTGCTGGCCGGCATCAAGTCCAGCGGGGCCAATAAACGCCTTGAATCCGTCATCGGGGAATTGATCCCGGTTGTCCTCCCCGTCGTCCGGCCCAAAGTACTCTTTAAGGAAGCCCGGGTCACCCTCGCCAACGGCGTCCATCTGGCCGTCAATGGCTTCGAGTTTTCCCACCACGTCCCTTCCCTGAGCTTCCAAATCGGTGAAATGGTTTTTCCTTACGTGACTACTTGCGGGCTTGAGATCGAAAGCCTCCAGTTCCCCGGCGATATGTTGAAAGACTATTGTCTGAACATGATCAAGAATACCATCCTCATGCATTCGGCCGTCAAATACTTTGAAGATTATCTGAAATCCACTTACCGTCTTACTGAAGTCTCCCGCCTTGGTCCCGGTGAAGCGATGGGCAGCACCGCTCAGCAGCGTACCCTTTTCTCCCTGCTGGGCGATGTTGAAGGCGCGGTCGGGGTCAGGTTGAGTGAGCATAATATGATGGTCCCCGAAAAATCCAGTTCCGGCATCTACTTCGAGACTGCTATCCGCATTGAAAGTTGCCAGTTGTGTCCCAACGATTGCCGCGCCCGCCGCGCCCCCTACGACCCCGAACTCTTTAAAACTTACCGTAAGAAGGGGTAGCCGGGGCTTTTTTCCATTGCCTTCGCCTGGCGGCCTTTGTATAATCACGGTAGATAATCAAGGGAGGGTATCATGGAAACGAAGCAATACGATGTACTGATCAAACTCATTGGCAACCAGAAACCCTGTCACAGCGGCCACAAGGTAGGCGACGAATGGCTCTGGCAGGACAAGACCCCCGCCGGCCTCTGTTGGGCCGCCTATAACGCCATCTTCCCCTTCGCTATAGTCCTCAAATTCGGCGGTACCTTCCCCTGGCAGCAGGACCCCGATGTCGTTACCGCTTCCTGCCCCGACCAGGAAGTGGTTAATGTCTTTGAACTGCGGCGTATTCCTAAAAAATAACCAGTCCTTTTTCAACGGGAGCGTGATATGGAAAAGAGACGGTTAGGCAGGACGGGACATTTTAGTACTGTTTTGACGCTGGGTGGGGCTGCGCTGGGTGCCGTTGCCCAATCTGAAGCTGATGCCGCGGTCGCCCTGGCCAGTGTCAGTGAGTTCCAGCCTATTTCCGTGCCCGGGTAAATACTACATACTAACCTCAGGTCTGTTGTCTTGATCTAATAGTGATCATGAACAACTCATCACGATATATACTGGCAGCCGTAACTTGCATTTATTCACACCTAATGGTATTATTGCGAACATTTTACATGGAGATAACTCATGTCCTTGCTTTCCAGGATCGGCGCGTTATGCGGCTTCCATCATATCGACCGGGCATTCCTGTCCGGTAATTATTTTGCTTTGATGGGTGCTTTCCGCCAGGAGTGGTGTACGGTGCGGCGGACTTCCAGCTATGCCAATTTCATCATTTCCGGAATATTTAATGTCATCATCCTGGCCTGGTTCGCCCGCCAGGCCAGCAATCCGGTCGCTATTGCTTATCTTGCCCTGGGCAGCAGCCTGATGCTGATCTGGTTTAATTCGGTGTTCCAGATCGGCTGGGCTTTAAGCGATGAACGCTGGAACGGGCTCCTCGATGTCAGCCTGGTCTCGCGGACCCCGGTGATCGTGGCCATGCTGGGCAAGTCACTGGCTATTTCTGTTTTCAGTATGCTCAGCGGATCCGGGGCTTTTATCCTCGTCCTCCTGGTATCCCAGCACCCCCTCCCCCTCGCCAACCTTCCCTTTGCCCTCCTCTCGCTGGCGGTGGCTATGTTTGTTATTATCTGTACCGGCTTTATCTTTTGCCCTATTACCGTCCTGATTGGGGAACCATCCGGTTTTTTTGCCACGGTGATGCCTTTCGGCACTGCCTGCAGCGGTTTTCTCTACCCGGTCCATATCCTCCCCGCCGCATTACAGGTGATCGCCCGCGGTTTGCCTACCTCCTGGGCCATGGAAGCTGTCATTATGTCAACAACTGGCAGCGGTTCGAACTGGGACATTATCTTAAAATTACTGGTCGCCCTGGCCCTGGCTGGGGTATATCTCTTTATTACCCAGTTGTTGTTCCGCCTGGTCGAATGGCGGGTACGTGTTACTTCTACCTTAACGACTTTGTAAGGGAAACTATGCTTAATTTCTTACGGCAGGCATACTACACATACCGGGGCCTCTTTACCTGGCTGCCGTGGCCGTCTTATATCACTATCTTTATCTTCGGCCCGGCATTGACCATTATCATGTTCACCCTGGCCGGCCGTTTTGCTCTCGGTACGGCGGTCGTCCGGCCTTACGTTATTGGTTTGATCGCCCAATCCATCCTGTACGTGATTACCGGCAGCGTGGTTAATTGTTTTATCCAGGAACGGTTCAATGCCACGCTCTCCATTATCTACGCCTCCCGGGGCAACCGGGCGGTCGTCTTTTTCAGCCGTCAACTCCTCCACATCCCGAATGGTTTTGTAGTCACGGCTTCCGGTCTGTTCTTTTGTTGGCTGCTCCTCGGCCTGGATTTCAGTCAGGTGAATTGGTTGGGACTTATCCTGGCAGTCTTAGCAATTGCCCTCTCTGCCAGCACCTCCGCCGCCTTTTTAGGCAACTTTACTATTGTCGTCAACGACTGGATATTGCTCAATCGTGCTTTCTCGGGAGCCATGCTCGTCCTGACTGGCGTCATCATCCCCTTGTCCAGTTTTCCATCCTGGCTAGCAAATTTCAGTCACATTTTACCGCTTACCCACGGCCTGGTCGCTTTTCGGGCCGCTTTCGACGGTGCCGGCTTCCTCTCTATCTGGCCATCACTTCTCCAGGAATTCACTGTCAGCCTGGGATATGCCGTCATCGGCGTCATTGGTTATTATCTGGTTGAATTCTTCGCCAAAAGGCGCGGGATTCAAGGAGCCTTCGCATGACTTCTCAATTTGCGGTTGAATGCGATAACCTGGGCCGTATCTATACCTCGCGGCATGGCCTGGGCAAGAAGCACCAAACCGTCGCCCTGGAAGGACTGAACCTTACCATCCCGCGGGGTGTCGTTTTCGGTGTCCTCGGGCCTAATGGGGCCGGGAAAACCACTTTGGTGCGTATCCTCTCTACCCTGCTTACCCCTACCTCGGGCAAGGCTAGCGTAGCCGGTTTTGATGTCGTCCGGCAAGCGGGAGAGGTCCGGCGGTGTATCGGCCAGGTACTTGGCGGCGACCGCGGCTATTACGGTCGCTTGTCCGGCCGGGAAAATCTGCTCTATTTTGCTGCCTTGAACCACCTCAGCCCATCCCGGGCGGCGCAACGAGTCGATGAAATGCTGGCAGAAGTCGGTATGGCCGGCAGCCAGGATGAGTGGATGGAGCGGTATTCCCGCGGCATGAAACAACGAATACATATTGCCCGCGGCTTGATGATGGACCCCGATATCCTGTTTCTCGATGAACCCACCATTGGCCTTGACCCGTTTGGCGCCCAGGAAGTACGCCAGCTTATCCCTCGCCTGGTCAGCCAGGGCAAAACAGTGCTGCTGACCACGCATTATATGTTCGAAGCCGATAGCCTGTGTCACACTATTGCCTTGATCAACAAGGGCCGGCTGGTTGTCACCGGCAGTCCAACGGATATCAAACACCGGTTCAGCAAGATCAATGTGGTCGAGTTGACCGTGCGTGAAGTCTGGCCCGGGCTGACGGAAGCAATCGTTGCCGTCCCTGGTGTACGGCGTGTTGATCTGGGGACTGACGGCATCCTGCACAAAATAACCGTCCTCACCACTGTTGGGTTAGATCTAAATGAACGAATCACCGCACTCGTGCCCAAATCCGGTGTTATCGTGAACATAATAAACCGTGATCCCTCTCTCGAAGAAGCCTATCTTAATATTTTAAGTTAGAATAAATATAACAGACACTTACTCCGTTCACCAGTGACTTCTTGTCCGTTTTTCCTCACCCGGCGCGTTCTTACTATCAGGGGGCATGGGAAAAACTAATGGCAGAAAATGTGGAAACCCTGGCCAGGTTCCGTGAGGGCGATACGGAAGCTTTCGCCGGGATCATGCGGCAGTTCCAGTCGCCAATCATCCATTACCTGTATCATCTTACGGGCGATAGTGAAACTGCTCGTGACCTCGCCCAGGATACCTTCCTTCAGGCTTTTAAAGGCCTTTCTAAGACCACCGGCAATCTCCCTTTGAAAAACTGGCTTTACCGCATTGCGACCAATAATGCCATCGGGTATTACCGGCGTAAAGCGATCCTTTCTTTTATTCCGTGGGAGGATAACCGAAGGCCGCATATTGAAGGCGATACCCTGGAGCAAGTTGCCGAAGCTGCCGATGTCCGCGCTGCCCTGGTGCAACTACCCGCAAAACTGAGGGTCTGCCTGGTACTGCACCTTGTCGACGGGTTTAAGCACCGGGAGATCGCTAATATGCTTGGCATCTCGGAAGACGCCGTGCGTAAACGGGTAACCCGGGCGATGGAAACATTTCGCCAGATATACCCTCTCCCCGGAGGTGGCTCATGACCAATTGTAAGCAGATAAGGCTGCTGCTATCTTCTTTTATTAGTAATGAGCTTTCGGAAGTCGAACGGGGCCAGGTAGAACAACATGTGGCCGGATGTGCTGCTTGCCGGTCTATGCTGGCCTCGTTCCGGTCGTTAGGAAGCGAACTGGCTGTCCTTTCCGCTGCTCCCTTGAATACCGACATCATAACTCGTACTTTTTCCCGGCTCGACAGGGATCGCGTCCGCCGTAAATCAACCAGCCGCTGGCTCCAGGCCGCTTTCATCGCTGCGGCAGCAGTTGCCATTGTTGCCGTTTGTGTCGTTCTCTTTGCTTTGCCTGCCCGGGCGCCGGGAGATATCCTCGCCAATGCCCTGGCGAATATACGTAATCCACAATCTTTCCGGGTATCCAATACCGCTTATGAAAAAGACCAGGATTCTAATGAATGGATTGCCACCTGGTACAAAGATATGGCATATGCCGGGCCGGGTAATTTCCATATCAAAGCGAAATTCCTCCCCAGCTTAACAACTTACTATGAAAATGAAGCATGGGAAACCTGGGAACTAATTTACCATGACCGCACCGGATATTATTATGGTTCCACACCGGCTGCTTACTCGGTTGAAGAAATGAATAAAGGCTTCAGCGATGTCATCACCGATCTTCAGCAGCCGGCAGATGCCTTAAAAATGCTCGCTGATATTGATAAGTTGCCTGATGAAGCCATCGATGGGGTTGCCTGTTCCCATTACCATGGCCTGGTGGATATGGAAGCATGGGTCCAGCAACATATGATCGACTATAAAGAAAGCCGGCCTGATGCTTCTCCGGCATTACTCCGCATGATCGAAGATATGTGGCGTAGTAAAAAAATCACCTATGATTATTGGATCGGGAAGAATGATGATACTATCCGTCAATGGTCGATGGTTCTCGGAGAAGCTGTTAATACCGTGGA
>CAZSHH010000094.1:7729-11889 GCA_964606525.1 uncultured Dehalococcoidales bacterium | reverse complement strand
TATCCAAACTCAAAGCAAATGAACCTGGAAAAAATTAGACCTTACTTGGCGTTGAAACGTACGGTAACGATATCCCCGTCTTGAACCTCGTATTCCTTACCTTCCAGGCGGTGCCGGCCGGCTTTAGCTACAGCCGCTTCGCTGCCGTACTGCGTGAAGTCAGCGTAACTCATGACTTCCATACGGATAAAGCCGGCTTCCATGTCAGAATGTATTTTTCCGGCGGCGGCGGGGGCTTTATCGCCGCGGCGGCAGGTCCAGGCGCGGACCTCATCTTCGCCAACGGTGAAAAAGCTGATGAGACCGAGTTTACCATAGGCTGCATGCAAGAGTCGTTCCATGGCTGATTGCTCCAGGCCCAGTTCCTTAAGAAAAACTTTACGGTCTTCCGCTTCCAATTCACAGATATCGGCTTCATCTTTGCCGCAGACCACGATAACCTCGGTATTTTCCCTGGCCGCCAACTCTTTCAGTGCTTGGACATGTTTGTTCCCGGCATCGGACATCGATTTGATATTAGCGAGATATAGCACGGGTTTCATCGAAACCAGGTTGCATTCTTTAATACTAGCGATTTCCTGTGAAGAAAGAACCTGGCGGCGGGCGGGAACTCCATTCTGAATCCCATCCAGTACTTTCTGGCAATTGTTACTCTCCCGGATAACTTCTTTATCACCGCTCTTGGCTTTCTTCGCCAATCTTTCCAGCTTATTTTGTAGAGTAGCACTATCTGAGGCCATCATTTCCAGGTCGACAGTTTCGACATCCCGGACCGGGTTGATGGTCGGGTATTCATAAGGTACCTGGTCGTCTTCGAAACAGCGTACAACATGGAGGAGGGCTTCCATATCCTTGATATTACTGATCAGCCGTGATCGTCGGCCGGTATCAGCAGGTTTAATACCAGCAGTATCCATCACTTCCAATGTGGCCGGGACAATCTTGCGGGGATGGTACATGGCAACCAGGCGGTCCATGCGTTCATCAGGTAAATTGACGATGACGCGATTAGCCTCGGACCCTCCGTAAAGGGGTGCCCGGGCAGCGGTGATCGCATTAAAGATCACGGTCTTACCGGAAGAGGGGATGCCGATCAAACCACAACGTAAACCCATGCCAGTGTCCTTATAAGATGAAATAACCAGACGGGATAATTATAGCTAAGCAAGATTGAAATGACAAAGATTGGAGTCAGTATTTACATTATTTGATATCAAACCTGTCTCCTGCTAGTATCAACCTAACCGCCCGCAGGGATATAGTGTGCCTGGAAACTTAATTAAGCAAAGAAGAACATGTGTCCCCTTTTTTTACGGCTATGTAATCGTGGCCGCGGCTTTGTTGATCGATATGATCATGGCCGGTGTTCATTTTACTTTCGGGGTATTTTTCAAGCCGGTATCCAGTGAATTTGGTTGGAGCAATGCCGCAACCTCGGGCGCCTTCACCTTTTATAGTATTGCCCACGGTGTTCTCTATATCGTTACGGGAAAGATCAATGACCGTTTTGGCCCGAAACCCATGATGATTGCCAGCGGGTTGTTTTTCGGCCTGGGCTTTTTCCTGATGTCGACAATTACCAGCATCTGGCAGTTGTACTTCTATAATTTCCTGATCGCCGTCGGCATCAGTGGGGGATTTGTCCCTCTTTTATCCACAATAACCCGGTGGTTCGTAAAGCAGCGGGGATTGATGACCGGCCTGGTGTTAGCAGGCGGCGGCTTGGGACAGGCTGTATTTCCCCAGATAAGCACCTGGTTGATTGCTGAATTCGAATGGCCGGCTGCCTACCGGTTATTTGGGGGCGGGATAATGATCGCAGTGATACTGTTATCGCTTTTCCTGCGTAAAGACCCGGCACAAATGGGGCTGGCTCCTTTTGGTGCTGTATCCGGTAAGAAGAACGATGAGGAAGTACGGACCGGACTCTTTTTTCGAGAAGTACTGCATTCCGGGCGTTGGTGGCTCTTTTTTATATCGATTATCCTGTTCCAATTCGGTTTAGGTGTAATGGTGGTTCATGCGATTAATCACGGCATTGACCTTGGGATGAGTGCGGCAGCAGCAGCAGGAATAGTGACTACTTTTGCCGGGGTAGGTATCGCTGCCCGGGTTTTCTTCGGTGCTGTTATCGACCGGATCGGGGGAAAGCGGGTGATGGCCCTGGGTATCCTGGTCCTGGCGGTAGCTTTACTGGGGATGGCTATCATCAGATCAGTCAGTGTGGTTTTTTTACTGGCGGCAGTTTTCGGGTTAGGCTTTGGAGCTTCTATTTCCAGTATGTCGCCTTTAACGGCGCAGTTATTTGGTTTACGTTCTCATGGGGTCATCTTCGGGGTAGCTACCTTTGGAGCGACGGTGGGCGGTGGCCTGGGGCCCTTAATGGCAGGAGCTATATTTGATGCGAAAGCCAGTTATGCGCTGGCTTTTCTTGTTGCCGGTATTCTGAGCCTGGTAGCTTTTATAGGGATCATAGTCTTAAAAGTACCAAAAATATCCTCCCGTACCTGATATCAGGTCGAGTATACCCATTGTCGTTGACGAGTCTTTTTCCCTAGTGACTTTAAATTACACGAATCACATATTCCGGGCACACGGCGGCACAGTAACCGCAGAGGATACATTTGGACTGGTCAACCTGTACTTTTTTCTCGCCCATGGAAATAGCTTTCTGGTCGCATTCATCGATGCACATGCCGCACTGGATACAGCGGTCGTATACAATCAACCTGCGTTCAACCGCGCCGACTCGTTCACGTACGCTGGCGGGAATAGGGCGATCCTCGAAGATAGCCACATTCATTTCTACCTCGCCCTCATCTTTCATACCGACGGCAACGGCATCACACACCGGGAGATTCCGTAAATAATTGAACGATTCCACGGCCTCGGAAGCAAGATGACCGCCGCCGATCGGTTTCATGGCATAAACGAATTTGCCCAGCTTCTTGGATTCTTCCAGAGCCAGCAGCATTTCGTCTAGTTTACCATCGATGATACCCAACCCTTTACGGTTCAGTACCGGGAATACAACATCGAAAGTAGCTTCTTGGTTGATCGCCCTGACGCCGGATATCGTATGAGTTGAACCTCCGATCGCCCGTACCAGGCCCTTTTTTTTCATCTCAACAAGGCATTCCAGGGCGTCGTGGCGTTGGGGCAGGTTTTCGGTGGTGACCAGGTGGAGATGGAAGATATCGATATAGCTGCGTTTAAACTCGCGCAGGCATTCATGGACATCAGCCTGCAGCTGGTTATAGGACGCAGCATGGCTTTTACTGGCGATAACTACTTTTTCTTCAGGAATACTTTTAAGGCCAAGGGCAAGGTGGGTATAAGAGTTGTATGCTTGAGCGGTATCGTAGAAGTTCACTCCCAATTCATGTGATTTACGAATAGCTTTGGCCCCTTCTTCGGGAGACAGGTTAGCCTGGAGAGGGCCGAGTATAAGTGTACCGTGGCAGAGTTCGGTCACATTGATGCCAGTGCCACCGACAGTTACTTTTTTCATATCAGTCCTCCCTGAACCGGCGGATATTTTACAGACCCCTCAGAAACTCCGGCCTCAGCGAAGAGAGATCGCCCTGTTCCAGTACCTGATTCAATTCCCGCAGCATCCGCTCTTTATCACCGGGAAGGGTACCCCGGATCGAGAAGTAATTAGAGGCGTGCATGGAACTGAAAAAGCAGTTGGTGAAATTACTTTTTTCAATAATTGTTTTAAGTTCCTTAAGCGAACCGAAAGCGGAGACAGGGTGAAACCGGCCCTCTACCAATTCACGGTGTAAAGGTGTCCCTTCCACGAAGGTGGTGGTCAGCGCTCCAACGTAATCCGGATCCATGGCACTCAGTACCCGGGCGGTGGCCAGGGCATGCTTTTCACTCCCCTCTACTCCGGCAATGCCCAGGATCGCGGTGATCGAAGTAAGTATTCCGGCGGCTTTCGCCTTTTGCGCTGCCTCGATCATTCCTTTGGTATCAGTACCTTTTATGATATGGCCGAGTATTTCGTCATCGCCGCTTTCCAGCCCCATATAGACGATCCCTAACTTAAGCCTTTTCAGAACTGCCAGTTCTTCAGGGGTGCGCCGCAGGATGTCGGCGGCCGTGGCATAGGTAGCGATGCGCTGGACGGAGGGAAGCCGCTGATTTAAATACTC
>CAZSHH010000094.1:0-7719 GCA_964606525.1 uncultured Dehalococcoidales bacterium | reverse complement strand
TTCCACCAGGTTGTTGTAGGGGTAAACGAGGGCATCGCCGTCCTGGAGAAAGACATTCCGGCCGTCCCACTGGCTGGCGATCTCACGAACGATCCAGGGGACGCTGGGGATGCTGATGTCCGTTTTCATGAATAAAGCCAAAGCGTCAATTTCTTCTTTAACCTCTTTTAACGGCCGTATCCGCAGCTTGGAGCCGTAATAATTGCAGAAGCTGCAGGTGGCATTCGAACAACCGGAGGTCAAGGGAAGGAAATAACTTAATCTCTCGCTGGGTGGGCGGATGATGTCCGGCCTGATAAAGGTCATCTAAATCACCTTGTACTTTTTTGAGCTTTAAGGCCATTGTAGCATGGTAAAAACGGTACACTCAATATCAGCTTGACATGAACAGCCTTATTGCCTAGAGTGTTGTTACATATACAGGCAAATCCGTTAAAATTCCCTAATAGATGTGTCATCAGGATAGTACCAGAAAGGAGGAATCATGGAAAAAATCAGCAGTAGTGTCTATGTACAGATCGGTACCAGGGGATGCAACCACAGCTTCGTCGCTACGTCGGAAGGACCGGTGATGATCGATACCCCCATGATATATGAAGATGCGCAGAAATGGAAAACCGAGATGGCACAATTCGGAGCCGTGAAATATATCATCAACGGGGAACCGCACGCCGACCATGTTTCCGGCAACTTCTTTTTCGAGGCACCTATCATCGCCCATGAAGGCACCAGGAAAATAATTTTGGAATCTAAACCGGAACAATATGCCGAGACTTTGAAACAGTTCGATCCAAATGGTAAGGTTCCTGTGGGCTACTATTACCGCCCGCCGGTTATTACATTTCCCGAAAGGCTGACACTTTATGTCGGAAATCATACTTTTCAACTCATTCATACCCCGGGCCATACTCCTTTTCAAATATCGGTATATGTACCGGAAGAAAAAGTGGTTTTCACTTCGGATAATGTGACTTATGGGGTGCCGCCGTTCATGCACCAGGCGGTTCCTCTGGATTGGATAGAGTCATTGAAAACCTTGAAAAAACTAGACGTGGAGAAAATTGTCCCCGGCCACGGGAAGGTCTGCGGGCGGGACCATCTGGATACCATGATCGGTATCCTCCAGGGGGCAATCGACGCCGTGAAATCTGCCATTAAGAAAGGGATGACACTGGAGGAAGCGCAGAAGAACCTCAATCTGTTTACCAGTTTCCCCCGCAATGAACGGACGGAGATGATACAGAACATAGGTATAACCCGGCTTTATGAACTTTTTAAGAATGCTTAATGTATTTTCTCAGATATGGAAATTAACCGGAGGTGATTAAAATGGATGTCTTGGAAGCAATCGCAAAACGAAAAAGTATCCGGGCTTATAAAACAATCCCCGTGCCTGAAGACAAACTGAACAAAGTGCTTGAAGCCGCCCGCCTGGCGCCATCTGGTGCCAACCGCCAGGAGATGAAATTCGTAGTAGTAAAAGACCAAAAAACCCGGGCGAAACTCTCTGAAGCTACCGGAGGTCAGAAACACGTTGCCCAGGCACCGGTAGTAATTGCGGCAGTCTCTACCGACCCGGAGAAAATGATGATCTGTGACGTTCCGGGGTATCCGGTGGACGTTGCCATAGCGATCGACCATATGACGCTGGCGGCTTTTGATATCGGCCTGGGTACTTGCTGGATCGGAGCTTTCAACCAGGGTATGGTAAAAAATATTCTGGGGATTCCTGATAATTGTAAAGTGGTCCAGTTACTGACACTGGGAATACCGGATGAAGAAGGACGCCCGAAAGAACGTAAACCGATTGCGCAAATCGTCTGCTACGAGACATACAAGTAGCTATTCGGATTCGCCGAACACTATAAAAGAGCCGGGCTTTTTACCCGGCTCTTTTTGTTGTTTATGTCAGAAATAGACTTAACCGGAACTTATTTTCTTTCCGAACCAGGGGGAACCGGCCGGATGGAGTATCCCGGTGAAAAGGTGATATCGATGAACATTAAAGGCTTGGTGACCCGTTTTACATTAAGCGGCCCGTGCAGTGTCCCTTTGGGAATATATACGCAGGCAGGGTAGGTGATGATATTTTTCTCCCCGTTCTCACCAACCGAGAATTCGATCTCAGCATCAAAATCACCGGCGCTGTAGGGATCGCCACCCATGAAGAACACTGCCTGGTCGAAATCATGCCGGTGTGCCTCCATGACCATAATAAATGGCTGTGTCAACAGAGACCATCCCAGCGAAAAATTTACTCCTCCCAGGTCAACCCCGCCGGATATGCCAAGCTGCGGCGGAACCACTTCCTTAAAAACGGAAAATCCTGTCTTGAGTTCGGTCACATACTGATTACGTTTCACATTGATGTTTGCCATACCGGTGTCCTCCCTTTTCCGATCCCGTATTATCCTTTAAGCAGATACTTGACTATTTCAGCACAGGACCAAGCTGCGGCTATTGTATCATTAAATATGCCAAAAAACAGCAATTATCTATTGACGAAGACTGTTATAACTGTTATAGTATATCTATAACAGTAGGAACCGGTTCAATGTTGTTGACTATTAATAATAATGACAGCCGTCCCATATATCTCCAGATCACCGGCCAGATCAAAGAACAGGTCAGCGATGGTTCTCTAGCGCCGGGGACTGAATTACCTTCGGTCAGGGAACTGGCGGAAAGCCTGGGGATCAATATGCATACCGTCCGCAGCGCTTACCTTAAGCTGCGTGACGATGGGGTCATCAGACTTAGGCTGGGAAGGCGGGCAGTGATCAGCCGGAAACGGCCGCCTCAAAGCAATATTGATCTGGAGACAGGTATCGAAGCCCGCCTGCAGGAAGTAGTGACCGACGCCTTACTGGCCGGTATGGCAGAAGAAAACTTGCGGCAGTTGCTGACGAAACAACTGAATCGGCTTAAATAGAGTATCCGAGAAAGGAGCAGGATAGTGAAAACCAGACTAATACATCCTTTATGGACTCACTTCCCGGCAGCGGCGGCTCTGGTAATCTTTATCGTCTATATGTTAGCTGGAGGGAACCTGCCGGAGTCTGTTCCGGTTCATTTCGGCAATAACGGGATGCCGGATTCATATGGTTCGCCATGGTTGGTGGGAGGATTGACTATCGGCTTATCGTTATTGTTCATGGGCATTTCCATTTTACTGGACGAGTTGTGGGCCAGGCAGGAAAAGAAGAAAACGTTTAACTGGCTTTCCCTGATGGATGAGATCACTGTCGGCGCCATGGTGGGTATCAACCTGGGATATCTGGCCTTTCTACATGAGAATGAAGCCCTGTTCCGCCATGATTGGAGTTACCTGGGACTGGTAGGCGGAGGTGCCGTAGTTCTCGCGGTTCTGTTGGAAATCTTGCGGCCTTACCGGCCATATGCCGGGCAAATCGAGGAAAAAGAAAGCCATATCACAAAAACAGAGATTGAACGGTGTCTGAAAGAAAATATCACCTTTGTTTATTGGGATTATCAGAATCCGTGGTATGTTACTTTATTGACAGTACTGCTGCCGCTGACTTTTCTGGTATCCGGAGCACTGATGTGGTTCGAAATGCCCTGGTTGTCCGTGATGTTTTTTTTCATTGCCTTATCTTCGATCGTGCTTTATGGCGGGCAGCGGGTCATGGTTAACCGTGAAGAAATCATTATCAGGTGGGGAATTCTGGGGTTTAAAGTACTCAAGTTGAATGTAGAAGAAATTAACCAGGTTGAAAAACATGAGTTTGCTCCCTTACGGGATTTTGGGGGCTACGGCATCCGTTTCAACCGGGAGATGACGGCTTATTACCTGCGGGGCAGCCGTGGCGTGAAGTTGACCACGAGAAATGGGAAGAAATACCTGATCGGTTCGGACACCGTGGATAACCTGGCTGCAGTGATCGGGGCTGTTTCACAACAATCAAAATACGACCACGCTTGAAGTTATCATTGGTTTAACGGCATAATTCGTAGTAGAATAATAAATCCGGTTTAGGAATAAGGAAGATGGAAGAAGGATTACAGCAAATATTGAATATTTTACCCGTCATCATTCCCCTGATGATACTGGAGTTGGCTTTGATGGTGATTGCCCTCGTCGATGTCATCCGGCGGGAACCGCAGCGGGTAAGGTGGAACAAGGTGGTGTGGATAGTCATCATCGTGGCGATTAATATCATCGGTCCGATCGCCTATTTTATATTCGGCCGGCAGGAGGCTCCGCTTGACAGCGATAAAGACTGAAAACCTGTCCAAGATATATGGTGCCGTCAGAGCAGTAGACAACCTAAATCTGGAGATCCCCGATAATGTTGTCTTCGGCTTTCTCGGCCCGAACGGTGCTGGAAAAACGACCACGGTAAGGTTATTAACCGGCTTCTCACGCCCGACCACAGGGAAAGCTACAGTAGCGGGTGAACAGGTAAGGGGTGATAACTTGCAGCTGCAGGCGAAAACCGGCCTGCTGCCTGATGTCCCGGCTTTCTACAACTGGATGACCGGGAGAGAATTCCTTCATTTCGTAGGTGAGATGCACCAATTACCGCTGCCGGAAATCCGAAAACGGACTGATGAATTACTGGCATTGGTTGAGCTAAAACAGTCTGCCCGGCGTAACATTGGGGGTTATTCCCGTGGTATGCGGCAGCGGCTCGGAATTGCCCAGGCCTTGATGAACCGGCCGCAAGTACTATTCATGGATGAACCAACTTCTGCCCTGGATCCGATCGGCCGGAAAGAGATATTGACCCTGGTACAAAACCTCCGTGAAACTGCCACCGTGTTCATGTCTACCCATATCCTTTCTGATGTGGAACGTGTCTGCGACATGGTGGGCATAATTAACAAGGGTAAACTGATTACTGTAGATAAGGTCGATGCTCTGCAGAAAAAATATGCCCGCTCTATTTTTGAAATGGAATTTAACGAAGATCCCACGGCTTTTGTTGAGACGCTGCGCCAGGTACCCTGGCTGGCAGAACCGGCAATTGTCCCGGAAAACGGGAATATGGTGGTGCGGGTACGGGCAATTGACGTGAATCACGCCAGCAAAGAGCTGCTGCGCATGGTCAGTACCAGCGGCCTGACTTTGCGCCGTTATGAGCTTACTTTACCGGACCTGGAAGAGATATTCGAAAAAATCCTGAATGGAGGAGGCAACTAATGAAAGGGCTGCTGCCTCTTCTGAAAAAGGAAATTAAAGAACAATTTAAAACATATCGTTTCCTGGTATTAGTGAGTGTTTTTCTGTTTTTTGGCTTGACTACTCCAATAACCCTGAAATATTTACCGGAAATAATAAAGTTGGCGGGAGAACAGTTGGAAATCAATTTCCCGCCGCCGACGGCGATCGAAGCTCTGCTAAGTTATTCCGGTGATATCAGCCAGATCGGAGTTTTCGTCATTGTTTTAGTGGCAATGGGCAGTATTGCCAACGAACTGCAGCGGGGTACTGCCCTAATGGTACTGAGTAAACCGGTCAGCCGGCTGGCCTTCGTGACCAGTAAGTTGCTGGCGGTTAGCTTCACGGCAATTTGTTCACTGGCAGTTGCCTCGGCAGTATGTTTTGGTTATACGGTATGGCTGATCGGAGGCGCTGATGTCAGCGACTATATTGGGATGAATATCATGGTTGGCCTGTTCATGGTGTTCAGTATTGCGACCACGCTGCTGTTTTCCAGTTTGTTCCGCAGTTCATTAGCGGCTGGGGGGGTAGCCCTGGGGGTAATCATCGGCCAGGCGATATTAACCGCATTACCCAAGGTGGGTGACTTTATGCCGGGGCAACTGCTGGGGTGGGGCAATAATATCCTTACCGGAGGCGATACCTATTGGTGGGCGATGGTAGTTGCGATAGTCCTGATCGTTTTGTTTGTTTACCTGGCGCAACAGTCGCTATCAAATAGGGACATCTAGATATCCGGACCTGGGAGTCAATACGTGACTAATACAAAGGGACGCTGATTGCAGCGTCCCTTTTTCGTCTTAATTGATTAGCAGCTATTTAGCCGGATCCATGACCCTTCCCAGGAAGATAATGCTGTCGGTGGCATTGTCCCGGATAAGGTAGATAAACGGCCGGTTGATCGTCATCGTGGCTGATTCCGGCATGGAAGTTGTCCCTACCATCACAGCGGTAGCAGCAGCAGCTTCAGTCCCGGCTTCGTCTACCGATACGAAAGCTTTATGCAAGACGTCCTGGATAAAAAGGTCTTTTTGCCCATCCATGCCAGAGAAATCAGCCTGGTCGGAAAAAGCAATTCCCATGCCTAATTGGCTGAGGGCATCTTTCAAACCGAAAGATGAATCGTATTCAAATTTGGGCAAAGTCAGGGTGACGGAATAAGTTTTCAACTGGCTAATAATCTGTTGCAGCACTGCATTGTCAAGGGAGGATTCGAATTTACCGAATTGCCCGTCTTTAGGGAGGAGGACCACCATGGCCAACTCGCGGCCGTCATATTGTAGTTCAACCGCCTGGTAATCAATCCCTTCGGTATAGCGCATCGAACTGATCTGTTTCATCAGGGGAACACTGATGGTGCTGCCGTCTAGTTTAGTGAAAGTACCGCTGGTAGTCATCTCTTCTTTGAACGGATTCAACCAGGCGGCATTAAAGTAAATGGCATTGGTGAGGACCATGCGGGTCATCTGGTTTACGCTACCTTGAGGAATAAGATCCTTGATTCGGTTTTCTGTTTGTTCAGCCACCCAGTCGTTAATAGTGACCCGGGACGTTTCCGTATCTTTAATGAAGTCTACTGTCCTGAGTCCGGCACCATAGTTGATCGCCAGGGTGTCCAGGAAGGGGGAAAGGAACTTGAAATCCTTCTGTCCCCAGATGGAATTGGCGATACGGAGATGGAATCCTTCACTGTCCTTACCGGCGGCTCCCTGGCCTCTTTTCTCCAATTCCAGATCGAGCCAGTTGAAGGCCGGGTGCAGCTTATCCTGTTCCAGGGAAAATTCCAGGGCATCGGCCATGGCTTTTTTTGTATCACCGGCGGCTCCGGCATAGGTCATGGCTAATGCTTCCGAGATGCTGTAAGGAGAGAAAAAGATATTATTGCCCTGACCGGCAAGAGACTGATACAACTTCAAAGCAAAGGTATTATTTCCTTCTACCAGTTTAGATTGTGTTTCCGTGTTGGCTTCAGGCGAAGTGTCTCGTGGTTTATCTGACTTGACGACTCCTGCTGAAGCGGCCGGGCTGCATCCTGCCAGTCCAACGAACAATACAGCAGTTAACATAATAAAAAACAGCCGTTTCATATGGTCTCCTTTTCGGTAGTACTGCATCTTATATAACGTTTCCTGATAGAAAAAGATAGTCATCAAGGTGTACTCCGTGATCCAATGACCTGAAAACTTGACTACTTTTTATCTCGATAATAGACTGAAACCGCAATTTAATTCAGGAGGTACTTAATGGGAAGAGTGCAGGGTAAAGTTGCCATTATCACCGGTGGTTCAACCGGACTAGGCCGGGCAACCTGTCTACTCCTGGCAAAAGAAGGAGCCACGGTCATTAATGCTGATATCCAGGATACGAAAGGCAAAGAACTGGTTGAAGAAATAACCAGGAATGGCGGTACTGCCCAGTACCTTCATATGGACGTAACAGTTGAGGATGAGATCAAGCGAGCCTGTGCCCGGGTATTTGAGGAATTCAAACGGTTGAACATCCTGGTGAACAATGCCGGGATCACCGGGGCTATT
>CAZSHH010000093.1:634-11955 GCA_964606525.1 uncultured Dehalococcoidales bacterium | reverse complement strand
GAATCTGTTTATTGCTCCGACAGAGACATGGATGATGTCCGCATGCCCGTCAAGCTGTTCCGCTATTCGGCAGCCTTCGTCAATGCCATATCCGTCTTTTACGATTTCACTACCGCTGATGCGGATTTCGACAGGGAAATCCTGTCCGCAGCGCTGCTTGATCTTATCGATGGCCATGACAGCGAAACGGCAGCGGTTTTCCGGACTGCCGCCCCACTGGTCAGTCCTGGTGTTCAGGGTCGGCGACATGAACTGCTGCAGGCCGAAGCCGTGGGCGCCGTGCAGGCATATCATGTCAAAATCAGCATTTTTCGCCGCCAAGGCGGCTTTGCCAAATTCGTCGATAATTTGCAGGATTTTCTCTTCCGGCATCGCGGCAACTTTCGCACCGAAGCGCGGAGCCATCTCGACGGGCCCCCAGGCGGGTTTTCCCCCTCCCGTATACATACGGGCGTGGATGCCGGAAAAGCACAATTCCAAGACAGAAACCGCCCCCTGGCGTCTGATAGCGCTGGCCAGACGCGCATAGTTGTAATTGCTCATGCGTGTGACTTCACGGGGATATCTCCCTTCCCGGTAATCGTCCGGGTCTACGTCAACTTCCCCGTAGGTGATTGCCGCCGCGCCGCCCATCGCCTTCCTTTCAAAATAGGCGACTGCATCAAGCGAAGGTTGGCCATCGTATATAACTTCCGCCGAGTTAACCGGTGAGGCGAACATCCTGTTGCGGAATACTACATTCCCTATTTTCAGCGGGGATATCAGGTGTGGAAACGTCTCCAATGCATTTACCAAGTTAAGTCACCCCCCTTTTTTAATAGCAGGTACAGCTATGTCCTTTATAACTGGCCACGAGTTATTCTATAACTGAGCAAATTTCTTTTCAAACAAGACCAGCTTAAGGCCTGCTGAAAAAATGCTCAACTTAACAGGGTAACAAGCCCATCCGGTATTGGTTTTTTAAGATTTTTTCTAATACCCCCGGGAGGGTGATAAACGTACTAAGTTCTTGATGTATCTCAATTTGCATTTTTGTTCAATAACATTGCCTAAACTCGATTTGATATTAAAGTGTGATGGCGTCCAATACAGTTGGGTTTGGGACCTTTACAACGCGGAGAAAAACACATATTATCCTGTGTTAATACCCTGACCATTTCGTTTTCACTGATTATAATTACTATCAAGTCGTGGAAATACCAGGTATGGTTTTATGAGGGACAACCACCAGGCTGAATAATCTCAGGGAGGTGTATTTTGAGAAAGGCTTCATTGTGGGTGATACCAGTATGCTTGGTGCTGACTTTGTTAATGGCAGCATGCACCTCATCAACTCCGACTACAACCTCAAAACCGCCGGAGACCACCAAACAACCCGAGACCACCGCGCCCCCGACTAAGACACAAGAAAGTAATGAACCGATTTACGGCGGTGAATTCGTTTTTCACTGGCCTAACGATCTTACCGGCTTCGATCCGGCGATCAACATCCAGATGGACTGCCGGGCGGAATACCAGGTTGCCGATGAACTCATCGGAGAGAACTGGGCGAAAGGTCCGGCGGGCAGTGGCGACACGGATTGGACCGTCGGCTTCGTTGGACGGTTCGAGCTGGAAACCGGCTCCGTTGCCGAAAGCTGGGAAATCCCCGACGACCATACCATCATCTTTAATATTCGCAAAGGGGTCCACTGGCAAAACAAGGCCCCGGTCAACGGACGGGAATTCACGGCAGATGATGTGGTCTGGAACGTCAAGCGCAACATGACGACCAAAAGCGCTTATCTTTACGGCGCTTTCCCGCCGGCATTACGGCCAACCGCCTGGGAAGCTACGGATAAATATACCGCGAAAATCACGACCCCCAAGGAAGGTTTAGGTCTGTGGCTGATCATGTTGGGTGACTTTATGTGGTTAGTCCCACCAGATGTGATCAACACCTACGGCGATATGACCAACTGGAGGAACGTCGTCGGTACAGGACCGTTTATCCTGACCGATTACGTATCGAACAGTTCCGTGATTTATACCCGGAACCCCGACTACTGGAAAACAGATCCGGCACACCCGGGAAAACAACTGCCCTATCTTGGTAAACTGAAAATGCTCATTATCTCCGATACTTCCACCCAGCAGGCAGCCTTACGCTCCGGGAAAATCGACCGCATCGATGCGCTGGTGCATGATGATGCGACCGAGATGATTAATAGTACAAAGAACCTGATCTACAACAAATATCTACCTTCAAATTGTCCCACGCTGCTCGGGCGGATGGATAAAGCGGACTTGCCGTTTCAGGATATCAAAGTCCGCCAGGCACTTAATATGGCCGTCAACAAACAAATGATTGTAGATGATTATTATAATGGAGACGCGGAACTCTTCGGCTATCCCTATGGTCCAAGCAAGGCTTACTCGCCGTTCTATACCCCGCTTAACGAGCAAGAGCAGATCGTACAAGACATCTATAAATACGATCCGGCGGCTGCCAAACAACTTCTCACTGAAGCCGGTTACCCCGATGGTTTTACCGCGACAGTTGACTGCAACACGAACGACGGAGATTTCGTTTCCTTACTCAAGAGCCAGCTCGCGGAAATCAATGTTAATCTCGATATTATTCCCCACGAAGCCGGCGTTATGCTCAGCATCACCCGGAGCAAGAGCCATAAGGAAATGATCTATAGGCTGCACCCCACCCACGCCCCATTCCGGATTCTGGGCGGCCGGCTTGAAAGCGTCGATAATCATTCCTACTGGGAAACGCCTTACACTCGCGAAGTGTACAACTGGGTAAATGCCAATTTGTTCAATGAGCAAGAAGTTGCCGCGAAATTGAAGGAATATGGAAAGTATGAGCTTTCACAGGTATGGGGCGTTTGGTTGCCCTGCCCTTATTATTATGTGATGTGGTGGCCGTGGGTCAAAGGATACCATGGTGAAGTGACACTCGGTTGGGATAATCAGACAAAGTATCCCCACTACATCTGGACTGATATGGAAATGAAAAAGAGTATGGGTTACTAACTTCAGCATTTTTGAAACTTTTTGAAAGCAGGAAATTTTCTCCCATACAACAGGGGCCCGGGTATCCCGGGCCTTTGTTGTATGGGCCAGATTTAGAACGACAGTCAATTTTGCAATGATATTGGCCAAACGATCAAATAGGGGATTCGAGGAACCGAGCCTTTGAGCGAGCTCCAAAACCACCCCTTCTGGGACATTAACAGTATTCCAGTATCACGTAATAAAACATCGAAATGTGCAGTAGATAATTGAGGAATTCGCCCCGATCTCCGCTGATAATAATCGCCGGAACTACATAATCCTCGGTTGTGTTCAAATCACGACAATTAAAATGAATAATTTCCCTAAGACTAACAACTACTAATCTTCGTTTTATGTATTTTGTCGTAACGTCAGACTTTCGCTACTTAATCGTCTGGTCAATAATGCTGTTTTAAATGTATATCATATTTGATATTGTTAAGATAAACTGATATTATTTTACCTTAATATATTAAGAAAGGAGAAGCTTTGAAAACCACCAGTAAAATCTCGTTACTCCTGATTTCTTGCATAGTCATAACGCTGCTCCTGGTGTCCTGCGGAACAACGTCAGTGACTACCTCGCCGGTAACAACGAACCCCACCACCAAGCCGGGCGATACCACCATACCACCCACTACCGCAGCAGGTAAACCTCAATACGGCGGGACACTTAACGTCCTTTGGGGATCTGATCCCATGGGATTCGACGAAGCTTATACGCCGATGATGATGTGTGGCACCCTCAAAACAACCAATGAAGAATTATTGTCCGGTGACTGGGCAAAGGGTCCCCAGGGTACTGGCGCATTCGATTGGTTAAACGGCTACGGCGGTCGGCTGGGAGTTGAGATCCCCTTTCTGGCCGAAAGCTGGGAAATGCCGGATGATACCACGATTCTTTTCCATGTCCGGAAAGGCGTACATTTTGCGCTGGATATCAAAAATGAAGCCAGTAAGCTGGTTGCCGGTAGAGAAATGACCGCAGAAGATGTCGCTTATTCTATCGACCGATGCTGGAATATGCCGGCCAGTTTCATCAACATCAGCAACGCAGCGGCCGACAAGCCTACTTCTATCAAGGCGATCGATAAATATACCGTTGAGATCAAAACCCCCACCGCCGCTCAAGGTTTGAATCTTTTCATTTGCGGTGACCAGGCAAGAGTTATTCCCCCGGAAGTTGTAACTAAATACGGCGATATGAAGGATTGGCACAACTCGGTAGGTACGAGCCCCTGGATATTAACGGACTATACACCGTCAAGTTCGATCAATTTTGTTAAAAACGAGAACTATTGGGGCACGGATCCCCTCCGCCCCGAAAATGCTTTACCTTACGCCGATAATGTCAAGGTACTGATTATCGCCGATCTTTCAACGAGACTGTCGGCGATCCGTACCGGTAAGCTCGATCTGGCGAACGACCTGCTGTTGACCTGGGACGATCTCCAGGAAATGACACAATCTTACTCTATGATTCAGTATAAAAAAGTCAGCGGTTCCCATTTTGCCTTGTGGGGAAGGGAAGACAAAGAAGACTTGCCCTTTAAAGACCTGCGTGTACGCCAGGCACTTAACATGGGCGTAAACAAGCAAGCGCTGGTCGATGAATATTACCAGGGACATGCCGACCTGTTCGCCCCGATCTATCCCTTTACTGATTCCTTTGCGCCTTTTAACACCCCGTTGGAGGAGATGCCCCAGTCTGTACAGGATCTGTTCATCTACAATCCTGAAAAAGCGAAACAACTCCTCGCAGAAGCAGGCTATCCCAACGGCTTCAATACCAAAGTAGCATGTAATGCCCAGGATGCTGATTTCCTCTCCGTGATCGTAGAAGACTGGAAGAAAATAAACGTCAATCTTGAAATCCAGCCCATGGAAACCGGTGTTTTCAACAGCGTCATGCGCGGCCGCTCGCACGAACAAATGCTTTATAAAGAATCGGTATCACGCGGTTTCCCGTATAAAATGAGCGAGGTTCGCATTGAGAATACCGACGATGTCGCCTACTTTGATCACGAACGTACCCGGAAGGCTTACAACGATATCCAACCGTATGTGGGCAAAGATGACGATGCGTGGATATCGATCATTCATGATATCTATCCTTTCATCATTGAACAGGCACCGGGTGTCTGGTTGCCGGTACCGCACGTCTATCGCGTATGGCAGCCCTGGATCCAGGGATTCGATGGAGAATTCAATGTCGGTTACGACAACCAGCACGTCTATATGCAGTACATCTGGGTCGACCAGGCCAAGAAGAAAGCGTTAGGTTACTAGACCGGACTCTTCTAAATAATCGTTAATATCTGAAAACCCAGGACAGATACGCTCCCTGTCCTGGGTTTTTCTTTTTCCCACCCAAGAATTAAAAACTATTAGATATGTTTACGGGCATTGTTTGGTTCTTTCCGTTTCATGTCTTCGAATAAACACTCAATACAACTCCAGAGGTCATTGGGAGGAAGTCCCGAACCCATGTTTAAGAAGCAGGGGCTAATACCCGCAATCCAGCAAGTCCTTGCATCGCTTGATCACTGCACTCTCAAATATAGAAAACCGGGACCTCCTGGTAATATTTTTCGATCCCACCGAAACCGATTAGTTTATTCTGTTCGGTTTTCTTGATAAAGCTACTCAACCTTTTTTTGAATTCGGAGGGGCGTTTACGAGCTCCATCAATATACGCGATACGAATTCTTTGATAGGATGGTGAGAATTTCTGGTAATTTCGCCATGCTTTGTCGTTCTTTTTAATTGCCTCAATAATATCAGCAGGAAATACAAACTCTGTCCTGAGGACTTTCTCGACTGATTCTCGTATTGAAGAGTGGAGTCTACCTTCTTTAGACAACCATTTCAGCCGTTCCTTATTAGCTTGAGAATATTCGCTTTTAGGGCTCCGGGGTGAAAAGCGCTGAGCTGATGAATGTTCATCCAGGTGCTTTACGATGCTGTCTATCCAACCGAAAGAGAGGGCTTCTTCCACGGCGTCATTGTACTGAATGCGTGTTTGACCTGAGTCCTTGGCGGGATAGATTAACCAGATTTCCTTTTCCCTTTGGAAATTGGTTTCCAGCCATTCGTGCCAGGCTTGCCGATCTTTCACGTAGAGTGTTTTTCCGATTTCCATAATGTGCTCAAAATCGCGCTTTATTTCTCGATCAACACAATTATCGGTTTATCCAGGAGACTATCATCAGCCACACTACATAAACCAGAATTCAGTAAAAATATAGAGAATGGGCAGCTTAAGTTTATTACTTTAGTTACAGTCGCAGATACTTAGATTCCGTACCAGCGTGTAAACGAGTCTACAGGTTCACGCGTGCGGGGGAAATTATTGACGCCCGCTTCCGTATCCGGATACCCGGTGGCGATCCCAAAAGCGATAAGCTTATCAGCCGGTATCAGGTTCCTCTCCCTGTATACCTCCGGCCAGTAAGTGACCATGGACATGATACAGGTAGCCAGTCCGAAATGTAGGGCGGCTAAAGAGATCGTCTGGGCGATCATCCCCAGTCCCAGGAAAGCCCTGGGGCAGATCTCTTTATCAGTGTAAACGATGATGGCATTGGGAGCACCGAAAAAGACACTGTTCCTATCATGGCCGGTGGTACTTTTCTTCCGAATACCTTGCGCATCGCGCGGGAATTGATAAGCATTCATCGTTTGTAGTATTTCTTTCTGGCGTGTGCGGTATGGTTCCGGCATGGGAGGGTAGGGTATGTCCGGATGGCCGGGGGAGTCTTTCCTGCGGCTGATGATATCTTCGTTTACCTCTTCCAGTATCTTCCCGCCGAGGATCGCAAACTCCCATGGTTGGGTATTGCTGCCTGATGGTGACCACCGGCTGATATCGATCAATTGGAATAGCACCTCTTTCGGTACCGCATCAGGCTTGAACTGGCGGATGCTGCGCCGGATACGGATTGTCTCGATAAGATCCATCTGAAACCTCTCCAACGTGAATTCAGAAATAAGTCATCTTACCTTTTTCAATAAGCCGCTACAAATCCCTCAGCAGGGATTATACTTAGCTGACATTACGCCATCACCTGGTATGTGCTGATTGGGCCAGTTGATATTTTTTGAGTCAATCACTAATCCCATTTCCATCCCGATCACCATTTCGGCTTGCAGGTTCTGCAGAATGCCTTCCCGAAAACCAGGATCGTTGCTTTACCCAGTGTCGTGCAGGATATCATTGCTACTTCAACGGACAAGATCGAGTTGTGGGCTATCGACCGCTTCGGACCGGATGACATCCCCCGCAAGACCACCATCCCCACACCGCTGAAAGAACCGCGACTGATCCTCGAGGACGAAGAAATATTGTTCTCTGATAACTGGGATGGTGATAGTGTCAATAACTCCGTGGTCTGGATCCCGTCGCTCAAAGTAGTTTGCGCTACCGATGTTGCCTTTCACGACTGCCATCTTTGGCCGATAGAGAGTAACGTCGAGCGCCGAGTCCGCTGGCGTAAATCGATAGATCACTTGCGGGATTTTGATGCCCGCATCATCATCCCCGGCCATTGCGATGATGCCCGGGTACGGCTCATGGAAGAGGTGCAGGAGAAAAGTTCGCTTTCTTATACAGCGTGTATCGATTGGTCGCTGGGATATTTGGATAACTATGAAGAAGTATATCATTCGGCGACGAATGCCCTGGAGATGGTAGAGGGCATAACCAGACGCTACCATGGCGTAAAGGCAGAAGATTTCGCTGTCCACTGGCAGGCCAGATTATTATTTCCCCGAAGCAGTCCGGACTGGTTGACACCGCTGCCGGGAAAGCCGGGTAAAATCTTCCTGAACCCCTCCGGCAGATATGATGGCGATCCGCCTCGTGAATAGAGAGTTCAAAGCTTGAAAAACAGTTCGCCAAAACCATTCAGTATATGGTAGTGTCGATATTATCCGGAAATGTATTCTGGGACTGAACAATGAATAATACTGAACTGGCAGACTTGACCAAATAATATGTTGATGACTCTCGCCTAGAGACCGTACTGATCAAAACAGGAAATCCACAAGGTTAAATGCATTTATTATTTCTTTCAGGGACTAATGTCGACCATGATCTACACGATAATCACAGGATATGGTGACTAATGACTGGTATTACGGCATATTTTCGAGCGTATAACCAGGGGTCTAACCAGCTAAGGTGTCATAATTTATAAATTCGAGCCTGAGATACATACTTAAAGGTACATTAAGTACTGACAACAAATACCGGTTACCACTGGCGGATAAAACATCAAGATCAAGTTGCAGGTATCGATCAGGTTACTTATCGTGGCTTAATAGTGATTTACAGTAATATAACGAAGACTATAATAAATAGTCGGATCCACTTTTTACTCTTTACCCTCAAATCGGACCAAACCATATAAAAAATCCGGAATAAACTGCTCTAGATTCAGCGCTTTATGGCACAAGAATAGATATTCTTGATAACTTGTTTCAGCGTCTTAGGCGAGTTGCCGTTCTCTCTAATACTAACATTGATTACGCGTATTCATATAATGCAATATACCCGAGGAAGCCTCCTTAATTCGTATCTGGTATGTGTGGTAAGAGATTGGTAAGAGCTTGTTTTGTAAAATTCTCCGTGAATCCGATGAAAGTACAGGTGATTCATTTGGCTGCAACGTTTCCCACATCTCAATCCAGTTGATATACCGTAACAGCCTGAACCCGGCATTATGCTACCAGAATTGTCATTGTGAGGTGTGGCGGAAAGGAGGTGAATCTGAATAAAGAAAAAGAATCAAAAATAACGGAGTAAGTCTCGTCATTGAGTATACCCTAGAAAAATGCTAAAAGGAGGTTATGGTGGTAGAAAAAGAAGCGATGGATCTGCAACAGGCGTTACTTCGTCGGCCTATTGCTTGGGATCCCGTTCCACCTTGGATAATCATCCACTGGGACCCTATTCCTCCATGGCTCAAGGTAAACGACAAAATTATGCACCAGTTTGCACAAATGGAGTTCAAGTTTAGGGAAATGGAACTGGATATCCTACAGCGAAAGCTACAAGAACTCAGAAAGATTATAGGTGGTCCTTCTGGTTAGTCCGTAAGAAATGGGGTAAATTAATCTGAAATAAGGAGCTAACCACATATCAATTATGACACGCTAAGTTAACAGCCTGAAGTTTAATCATACTGAAAAGGAGGTCTCCAATGGATGAAGAAAAGGTTGAACTTTTGTACCGAATACTACACCGACCTATTCCTTGGGATCCGATACCACCATGGTTGAAATTAACAAAGGAACAACTAGATAAGTTCACGCAAATGGAGTTCGAGTTCCAGAAGCGGGAGATTGCCATCCAACAACAGAAATTGAAGGAGTTTGGAAATATCATTGGACTTGGTTAGCCGACAAGAGATAGGCGCCTCTATGTAGGCGCCTATCTCTAACTAATAACTCTGATTTTCTGTATTATCGATATCAAAATCATTTTTATGAAGGTAAAAATCATGAGTGCACAACAGAACTCTCATGTTGACGCGCTGTTAATCGGTTATGAGAATCAGGAAAACATAGGGCTTCGGTCAATCTTAGCCTACCTTCAGGCGAATGGCTACAAAGCCACATTATTACCTTTTATCCCAGGCCAGTATACCGAAGTGGTGACGATGATTAATGACATTCAACCCCGACTTATCGGCTTTTCACTTATTTTTCAATATACCTTGGACGAGTTCCATAAACTAGCAGCTTCATTACGTGCCGCTGGGATTAAAGCGCATTTTACCGCTGGAGGGCATTTCCCAAGCCTCTGTCCCGAGGAGACACTGCGGCTAATGCCAGAACTGAATAGTATAGTTCGCTTCGAGGGCGAATTAACCTTACCCGAACTTCTAGATAATTTGAATGAGCCTGATCAATGGCACCACATCCAAGGGCTGGCATTTCGTCAAGGCTCTGAGACAGTCCTGACGCCAATCCGTCCCCTGATCGATAACTTGGATAATCTTCCACTGATCTATCGAGACGAGCCCCGCGAAGTGTTTGTCGGCCTTCGGATGGCTTCGATGCTGGCTAGCCGCGGTTGTTTATTCGACTGTTCGTTTTGTAGCATTCGCCAATTCTATAGTTGGACAGCGGGAACGTTACGTCGTGTACGCTCCCCTCAGGCAGTAGTAAATGAAATGGCTGGTCTATTTTACGAAAAGGATGTGCGATTTTTTAGTTTCCAGGACGACGACTTTGCCGCCCGCACACCACAACAGAGGGAGTGGTTGCATGAATTCCTCGATGCCCTAGACAGGGCAAATCTGGCAGACCGGGTGCGATGGAAGATCTCCTGTCGTGTGGATGACATAGAGTCAGAGATACTGGAAACAATGTTAAGGCATGGATTGATGGCTGTGTACTTAGGGGTGGAATCGGGCAGTGAGGAGGGACTACGTACACTTAACAAACACGTAAGTGTTGCCCAGAACATGTTTGCGATTAAGCTACTTAAACGATATGATGTAGCGTTGGCGATTGGTTTCATGCTATTCGACCCATCTTCAACAATAGACACCATTCGGGAGAACCTCACCTTCCTGCGAGCAATTGGTAGCGACGGATATTTCCCGATTAACTTCTGTAAGATGCTACCATACGCTGGCACACCTATTGAGTTACAGCTTCGACAGACAGGCCGTCTGAAAGGCACGGTGACAAGCCCGGATTATGACTTCCTTGATATTCAGCTCGATTGGTACGCATTCCTAGTGCAACGAATTTTCACAATCCGAAATTTTGATACTACAGGACTGGTTGTTCGCCTACAACAGGCTGATTTTGATTACCGTCTTGCCAAAGCCTTTGGTTACGTAATACCAACAAATGGATACGGGCTAAAGCTCAAGCAACTTGTAACTCAGACCAACAGACTCGTTATAGAAAATCTTTTCTCATTGCTTGAAGTTATCATCTCGCGGGGGATAAATTCCTTACTCGAAGATAATGAGACGCTTCCAGCGATTGCTGAACGAGAGTGGCGGGGAGAAGCGGCAATTGAGAATGAACTTACGGAGTTAGACCGAACCCTGCATTGGACCAATAACAAGTTACGTTCTTGATGACCGATGTTAACTGATATGGTCTTGTACAGGCGATGATCTATACCGCCATTCAAACCACACCCCTCTCACATCATTATCCAGTTAAGATACTGGATAATTTTCTTACCTTGGTGACTGACCCCCAGACTGCGGGAAATAGCACAGATACTCCGCCCTGCTTGCCAGTGC
>CAZSHH010000093.1:0-624 GCA_964606525.1 uncultured Dehalococcoidales bacterium | reverse complement strand
GGCGATATGTCGCACCAAAAACCTCCTTCTTGCCAAGGCTCAACCTCCTTATCCGAAAGCTTGAGCCTATCATGATATATTTGCCGGTTTTGGTGCACCTCGGGGGTGGAAAATAAACTTGAGAATTTGGATGGCAAATTACTGTGAGAATTTTGTGCAAAAAGTAGAAAATTATCTTGAGAATCTACACATGTTAAAGTCCTGATTACGCAGGCTCTCATTGTAAATCGTTATATCGTCCTTGGCACGATCTCCGCAATTCGGGCGAATAATCAACTTCTTACCTCAATCTCCCCCGGTATGGAACATCGTCACGCAATGCCCGCCATCGTATCGCCCTTCGGTTTGGTTATGCCGTATCATTTAATCATCCGACTTAATTGTGTTGCATGCATTAACGATTAAAAGAGTTATACATTTCGCAAAAGCAGTTGTAGAGTCGTTTAAACTATATGTTTCATACTGATTTTAGAAGCGAGAAGTAAATGTCTTTATATCCCAGGTATAACTCTTTTCGTTTAACGTTGCGCACAATATCTTCTCACCATTCGTCCGTACGTTTACCAGGCCGTATATAAGTCCTGTTACGATATAAGTTTTGTCTAACTTTTTAGTTTTAGTCGA
>CAZSHH010000092.1:0-12221 GCA_964606525.1 uncultured Dehalococcoidales bacterium | reverse complement strand
GTTGAAGAGGTCGGGTTTTCAACAAGCATTAGCCGATGCATGCCTGGATCGTTTTGATGTCCTGCTGGTTTATCATACTTCTCGCTTTGCTCGAAATAGAGCTGATGCCATCCGATATAAAACGGAACTCCGAAGACTAGGAAAGACGATTGTATTTGTATCGCAAAGTATCATATCGGGTAATAATAACGATTTCCTAAACGAAGGAATCAATGAAGTTATTGACGAACAATATTCGATTAACTTGTCCCGTTTCATATCGGATGGACTATATGAAAAGCATAAACAAGGTATTCCCAATGGAATACCTCCCCTTGGTTATAAAAGTATGAAAGAAGGTAGAGGAAATCGGGAATTGAAAATTCCCAATTATGAGGGAATTAATGGTAATCCCAAGTCAGGTAGTATGGAAGCACTCATAATGTTACTGAATGCTTACAGCACCGGCGAGTATTCATATCTGACATTGAGTGAATACCTGAATATCCAAGGTTATCGTAATCGAGCGGGGAAACCGTTTACCGAAGGTGGGGTTGAACATGTCCTGTCAAATCGTTTCTATGAAGGAAAAGCCGTTCTTCATCCTGATGAACCTGACGAAGAAATAATTGATGGGATTCACGAAGTCCCTCCAGAAGTTAAGTCCTTATGGCTCAAATGTCAGGAAATAAAGCACCAACGAACCCACTTATCTGGGGGGCGTCCAAGGCTCCAAAAAAGGGCGTATCCATTCTCGAAGTTAACAGTCTGTGACTCATGTGGTAACCATTACAGTGGACAACCAGTCCATACCAGGACAGGTCAAGTTGTTCGGAGGTTATATCATAGTAGACCTTTTTGTACCTTAGAACCTCATTCGATCCGGGTAGAAAACATAATGGCTCAGTTCTCAGAAAAAGTACTTCCCTTTATGGTGATTGATAAAAATACAAGAGAAAACGTAAAAATGCTTCTTAAACAAGAATCGGTTTCGATGTCTAGTCGAGACGAAAAGCAGCGTCTTGAAAGGGCTTTGAGTAATCTTCGAAAACAACATATGTGGGGAGACATTACAGACGAACAATATAAACAGGAAAAACAGGAATTAAGTAGGCAAATTTTTGCGTTTTCAAACCATTGCCAGTTAAGTTATGAATTTGATTTTAATAAGATAGAATACATTTTATCTGACCTAAAGAAGATATGGCATCATCCGGGTGTTGATGATGAACAGCGGGAATCCCTGATCAATGAGATATTTAAGGAAGTACGTCTGAAAGGTCATAGTATGGTATCTGTTCAACCAAAACCGGAATATAGACCTATCTTCGCCAATGCGATTCTGGAAGCAGTAAGGAATGGTCGGGGCGAGTGGATTTGAACCACCGACCTCAGCGTCCCGAACGCTGCGCGCTAAACCAGGCTGCGCTACGCCCCGCAACATCTCATTATAGGGGTAACTGACTCAGTAAGCAAGGGCGGTGACATCCACCTGATTGCCGGCGATATTAGAAAAGCACTACAATTGGTATGATATTTGTTAATAGGGATTTTTTGAAACATAGGAACGTTTGCATGAAATATTGTGTAATGATAATGGATGGCGCAGCCGGTTTACCGCTGCCGGAACATGGCAAAACCTGCCTGGAATTTGCCCGCACGCTCAACCTCGACCGCATGGCCCGCAATGCCGTGGTGGGGATGACCCGTACCGTCCCCGCAGGAATGGAACCTTCCAGCGCCTGTGCCTGTATGTCCGTCATGGGTTATGACCCGGTGACCTATTACCGCGGCCGGGCGGGTATCGAAGCTAAAAGCATGGGCATACCGCTGGCTAAAGGCGATGTCGTTTTCCGCTGTAATCTGGTTACTGTGCAGGATGGCAAGATGCAGGACTACAGCGCCGGGCATATCACCACGGAAGAAGCCCGGGAATTAACCGCCGCCCTCAATGAAAACCTGGGGACCGGCAGCATCCGTTTCTTTCCCGGTGTCAATTACCGTCAGATGCTTAAATTGTCCGGACGTGAGGATACGCTGGCTGCCGTATGTACCCCGCCCCACGACATCCCCGGCCAACCGGTCCTGGGGAATTTGCCGCGCGGCCGGGGCAGTGACATATTACTCGATCTGATGAAGCGTTCTGAGGCGGTGCTCCGGGATCATCCGGTGAACGTCAAGCGCCGTCAGCAAGGTAAACTCCCTGCGACCACGATATGGCTTTTCTGGGGCACCGGTGATATTCCGGAGATGCCTTCTTTCAAACAGGCTTACGGCCTGGATGCCGCCATGATATCCGGCGTCGATCTGCTGCGTGGCCTGGCTCAGATGGTATCCATGCCTATAATTGATATCCCCGGTGTCAATGACGGACTGGATAACGATTATACCGCCCAGATCAAGGGAGCTTTGAAAGCCCTGGACCAATACAACCTGGTCGTGGTCCACGTGGAAGCCCCGGATGAAGCCGGCCACAGCGGTTCTGCCGCAGAGAAGATCGAAGCCATCCAGCGCATCGACCGGTATATGGTTAGCCAGTTGCTGGATTGGCACGAGGATAAGTTATGTGTTCTTATCATGCCCGATCATCCTACTCCTATCCAGACCCGCACCCACACCGCCGCTCCGGTACCGTTCCTGTTATGGGGTCCGGATTTCCTGACTAACGGAGCGGTACGTTTTACCGAGAGTGAAGCCCGCAAAACAGGCTTGCTAATAGAGCCTGGCTATAATATCATGTTAAGGTTGATAAAAGGCATCCGTTAGCCGTTAATTCGGATTTTAAGTAAAGCTTTGTTGGTCAACGCGGAGGGGCGTATCCGGCGCCCCTTTCCAGATTACTGAGGTTTCTACTTTCGAGGAAGAAAAAGATGGCATTGGTTGTTCAAAAATACGGTGGCAGTTCGGTCGCAGATGCTGAAAAGATTAAGAATGTCGCCCGCCGCATTCTTAAGCGTTGGGAAACAGGTGATAAAGTTGTCGTGGTTATCTCAGCTATGGGTGATACCACTGATGATCTGCTGAAGCTGGCCCGGCAGGTAAGTGATAATCCCAGTGAACGTGAGCTGGATGCCCTGGTCTCCACGGGAGAACTTGTTTCCAGCAGCCTGCTGGCCATGGCTTTACAGGGAATGGGGCATCAGGCTGTCAGTTTAAGCGGCGCTCAGGCCGGTATCCGCACCGATGAGAACCACAGCCGGGCCAGGATCGTCGATGTCAAATCAGTCCGCGTTACCAGGGAACTGGATGAGGGCAAAATCGTCATCGTTGCCGGCTTCCAGGGGGTGACCAAAGAGATGGATGTGACCACCATGGGGCGGGGTGCCTCGGATACCACCCTGGTGGCTTTGGCGGCCAGCCTGCAGGCCGATCTCTGTGAGAGATATACCGATGTTGAGGGAATTTATACGGCTGATCCCCGCATCGTCCCGGAAGCAAGAAGCCTGAAAGATATCAGTTATGATGAGATGCTGGAAGTTGCTACCTATGGTAATAAAGTGATGCATGCCCGGGCTATTGAAATTGGGGCGATATATAACGTCCCGATTCGTGTCCGCTCCAGTTTTGTCGATAGCCCCGGTACGTTGATTCATGGAGAGGTTACAATGGAAGTTCGTAATAAGGTTCGCAGTATCGCTCATGACCTGGATGTGGCCAAGATTATGGTAGTCGGCGTCCCGGACCGCCCGGGGATTGCCGCTGCGATATTTGAGCCCTTGGCGAAAGCAAATATCAGCGTCGATACGATCGTCCAGAATGCCAGCATTCAGAATATCACTGACTTAACTTTTACCGTTGCCCAGAGTGACTTGGCTAAAGCGATGAAAGTCGTCGAACCGATCGCCCGGAACATCGGTGCCCGGGAATGTGTGAGTGATGCGACACTGGGTAAAGTGAGTATCATCGGTACCGGCATGCAAAATTCACCGGGTTATGCCGCCCGTATGTTTCAAGTCCTTAGTGAGAAGGGCATCAATATCCAGTTGATCTCCACCTCGGAGATCCGCATCACCTGTATCATCGACGGTTCGAAAGTGAAAGAAGCCGTGTCGGCCTTACATAAAGCATTTGAACTGGACTCAGACCAATAGTAAAACGGTGTACCGGGCTACCGCCGGTAATGGATGGCACAGCCAGGTTGGACAATATGGTATATTGTAGTGTAAACTGCGCAATCAGATTTAAAGTCGAATATTGCTTCAATAGTGTGGAGGCGGACGGCTAGCATGTCTTACCGAGAAGAAGATAAGTCTCGAATGAAACGGCAGGTGAGTAAGCAGGCAATTACTCTGGCTATGCAGGGACGTTGGCAGGAAGTTGTGGCCGTCAATAAGAGTTTACTGGAGAGTTTTCCCGACGACATCGATTCATACAACCGTCTGGGTAGAGCATACATGGAACTTGGCGCGTATGCTCTGGCCAGGGAGTCTTACGAAAAGGCGATGAAACTGGACCCCTATAACACGATCGCCCAAAAAAACCTCAACCGCCTTTCGTTATTGGACGAATCGGCGGCGACGGCCGCATCTAAAGTCCAGAAAGTGGAACCGCAGCAATTCATCAAGGAAGTCGGCAAAGCCGGCGTGGTCAACCTTATCTCCCTGGCTCGCCCGGAAGTCCTGGGTAAACTGGTTTCGGGTGCTGCTTTAAACCTCAGGATCGATGGTGCGAACCTGATGGTGGACAACAGTGCCGGTCAGTATATCGGCCAGGTAGACCCGCGCAACGGCCAGCGGCTGGTAAAGCTGATGGAGGGCGGTAACAAGTATAATGCCGCAGTAGTCAGTGCTACTGCTGAGGGAAATGTCAGTATCATCATCAGGGAGACTTATCAGGACCCGTCTCAAGCCGGGCGTTTATCATTTCCGCAGCGGGACGCTGAACCCGGCCATTGGGCTCCCGTGGGCGACCGCATGATCAGGCGGGAATTGGAATATGAAGAGTCACTACCCGGTGATTCCGGATATACCATTGTGGGTGGGGAGGAAGGAGAGGAAGCGGAGGTATTTGTAGAAGAACCTGCAGATACCGATGAGGAAAATGACGAATAACTGCCAGGTATCTATTCCGCATTAAAATACCACATGATTACCGGGCAACAGAATATTCGGTTTAGGATTGTCTAATGGTTGTTGGTAAGAAAAGACCGGTTACAATAGAATCGGAAATGCGTACTTCCTATTTGGATTACGCTATGAGTGTTATCGTTTCCCGGGCGCTTCCTGATGTCCGGGACGGCCTGAAACCTGTGCAGCGCCGTATCCTGTATGCCATGAATGATATGGGCATTCGTTATAACACCGCTTTTAAGAAGAGTGCCCGTATCGTCGGTGAAGTGATGGGTAAATATCACCCTCACGGCGATAGCCCGGTTTATGAAGCCATGGTGCGCCTGGCCCAGGACTTTTCCATGCGTTATACCCTGGTGGATGGCCAGGGCAACTTCGGCAGCGTCGATAATGACCCTCCGGCCGCAATGCGGTATACCGAAGCCCGCCTCACCGAGATCGCCGAGCAGATGCTGCTTAATATTGATAGTGATACGGTTGATTTTGTCCCTAATTTCGACAGCAGCCTGATGGAACCTTCTGTCCTGCCGACCCGCTTACCGAATCTGCTGGTAAACGGCAGTGCCGGTATCGCCGTGGGTATGGCGACGAATATCCCGCCGCATAACCTCAGTGAGATCTGTGATGCCATGATCCATCTGATTGATAATCCGGAAGCCACTGTGGAAGACCTTGGCCGGTTTGTGCGCGGCCCGGATTTCCCCACCGGCGGTATTATTCTTGGCCTGGAAGGTATCAAGAGTGCTTATGCTACCGGGCACGGCCGTATTGTGGTACGGGCAAAAGCTTCGATTGAAGAAGCCACCGAAGGCGGACGCCGCCAGATCATCATCAGTGAGTTGCCGTATCAAACGAACAAAGCTGCCCTGGTGGAAAGGATTGCTGAACTGGGTGCGGAAAAAAAGATTCCCGGCATCAGTGAGATACGTGATGAATCAGACCGCCAGGGAATGCGGGTGGTCATCGATTTGCGGCGGGAAGCCCAACCGCAGATGGTGCTTAATAACCTGTTTAAGCACACCGCCATGGAGTCAGCATTCTTTGTGAACATGCTGGCGCTCGTTGACGGCCAGCCCAAAGTCCTCAGCCTGAAAGAAGCTATTCAGCATTTTATCGATTTCCGTTTTGATGTGATTACCCGCCGCTCGCGTTTTGAACTGAAACAGGCCAGGGACCGGGCTCATATCCTGGAAGGACTGAAAATTGCCCTCGACCACATCGACCGGGTTATTGCCATCATCCGCCAGTCGGAATCCGTGGACAAAGCGCGCTCTGCGTTGATGACGGAGTTCTCCTTGTCCCAGATACAAGCCCAGGCCATCCTGGACATGCAGCTGCGCCGGTTGGCCCACCTGGAACGGCAGAAGATCCTGGATGAGCTCGCCGAGGTACAAAAGACCATTGCCTATCTGGAAAGCCTGCTGGCCGATCCCAAGAAGATACTGGCCCTGGTTAAACAGGAAGCCATCGAACTTAAAGAAAAATTCGGCGACGAACGGCGGACTGAGATCAGCCTTCAAGGTGAAGTCGATTTCCGCGAGGAAGACCTGATACCTCACCAGAGTATGGTGGTCACGGTCAGCAACCGCGGTTTCGTGAAACGGGTTCCTGCCCAGCTCTATACCCTGCAGCACCGCGGCGGTAAGGGCATTATCGGTATGGCTACCCGGGAAGACGATGCCGTCAAGTTGCTTACACTTGCCGATACGCATGACAGCCTGCTTTTCTTCACCAACCGTGGTAAGGCTTTTAAACTCCGATGCTGGGAGATCGCTGCCGCCACTACCCGTACGGCCAAAGGTATTGCGGCGATCAATATCTTCCCTATCGCTGAAGGAGAACGTATCGCTGACGTTATGGCCGTAACCCCGGCAATGGTGGGCAGGGCGTTACTGATGGTGACCGAACGGGGCGAGATCAAGAAAACCGCCCTGGATAACTTTGCCAATGTCCGCAGCAGCGGCTTGATTGCTATGAATGTAGATGCTAAGGATGATGAATTACTGGCCACCCGGGTGGCAACTGACGAGGATGATGTCCTCATCGTTACGCAAAAAGGGATGTCTATCCGCTTCCCGGTAGCTGGTGTCCCTGTCCGTTCCCGGACTGCCGGCGGCGTTCGGGGCATCCGCCTGGGTGAAGGCGACCGCGTGGTAGGGATGGACATCGCCGTTGCCGATGCCCTGGTCTTGACCGTTACGACCAAGGGTTATGGTAAACTCACTCCTGTAGAAAAGTACCGGCTGCAGAAACGAGCGGGACGCGGCACCCGGACTTACCGGTTGAACGAGAAGCGGGGTGAGCTTGCCGCGGCCAGGTTGGTCACACTGAATCAACAGGTCATGATAATTTCAGCCGAAGGTATTATCATTTATACCCCGGTCAAAGAAATCTCGATACAGGGCCGCACCACCCAGGGAGTCCGGTTGATGGACATCAAGGAAGACGACCAGGTAGTCGCGATCACCAACTTCGAAAAAGTCGAGAAATCTGCTTAGTTAGCGGATTTACGTTTAGAGTATCCACTCATGGCCGGATTGCCTGGTTATGAGTGGATTGTTATTTTCCCGTATTACGGTGAATGATAAAGACCCGCCGTTACCGCGGTGGCGATTTGAGGCAATGTCCAGGGGTCGTCAGGAAAGCCTTTCGCTCCGGCTTGCATCAATATCTTTATCGCTTCGACATCGATGGCAACCTGGCTGGCCGATGCCAGTATCAGTCCGGGTGCTGCCGTTTGCCCTTTATACGGCCCCCCGGTGATGAAGGCCTGCCTACCATCCATTATGACCAGGTCCGGCTGCCGCCACAGGTTGACCTCGGCCAGTTTCTCCTGCAGCAGTTTGCCGTGATAGGCCCGCCGTTCTCCCGGGTGGATGCAGCCGAAAGCCAGTTTAAGCGCTCCGGAAAAGTCCGCCAGGCTGTGTGTTTTCATGCAGGGGAGGTAAACTAACTTATCCGCCTCGTAAGCCGCTTGGGCTACGGTCACCCCTTTCAGCAAACGGCCATTGATCTCCACTCTGACCCAGTCATTGTCTTTTTCCTCAAAGGCAATGACCGGTATTCCGAGTTCTCTCCCCAACCGGTATAGCCCTACCTGCGTAAAAGTTTTCCGGGTCGGCCGCCACATGGCTCCGGAGCAATCTCCGACGGATACGATTCCACCCGCTTCACGCAGGATTTCGATGACTGCTTTTAGAAAGGACAGGTCGGTGGATGCCGGCGGCGGGTCCGGGCTGTTGTAGTTAGGTTTAATCAGGACTTTCTCTCCCCGGCGGACGATTTGTGACAACTGCCCGATTGATGTAACCGCCTGCTCGATGTCGTTTTTCAGGTGATTGCTTGCCGGTACCACTGCTACCTGGTCGTTTCCCGCATTATGTTTTTGCATATCCGGATGATTCCGGGGTGGTAATGATACAACCGTTGCTGGCGGTTTATCGAAGATAAAGTGGTATATCCCTTCAACCCTGTCTAAAAATCTCATATTTTTTACTCTGACGGTCAATTCTTTTTTTGCCCGATATTATGATTATGTACCATCAGGCCCCTGTTGTCATATCAACATCCTGTGCTTGATTCTCCCGTTGATATAAGTTAACATTCATCCCGGCAGTAACATCAAGTAACAATAGCATATATTTTCATATTGAAGGTTGTATTTTAAGGAGGTTCGGAAATTGAAAAAGGTAAAAGCTTTAATCGTGGAAAAATTCGGACAAGCGGTACTGAAAGATATCACCCTGCGGGATTTGGGTCCGGAAGAACTGCTGGTCAAGATCGCTTACTGCGGCATCGGCGGCTGCGATCCTTTTATCATCTCCGGGGAAATTGCTTTACCTTTGCCCTGGCACATGGGTTACCAGGCATCCGGCGTGATCGAAGAGATGGATGAACGGGCGAAAGCGCGCGGCCTGAAGATAGGCGACCGCTGCGCTCTGGACCAGCTGCGCTACTGCGGTGCCTGCTACAACTGCATGCACGGCCGGGAGACCTTTTGTGAAAACCGCGAATTCCCCCACGGCTACTTGGACTCCATGATGGCGGAATATGCCGTCCTGCACCAGCGTCAGGTCTGGAAAATTCCGGACTCGATCTCCCTGGAAGAAGCCTCGCTGACGGAAGTAGTCGGTGCCTGTTTACCGGCTATCGACCTGGCTCCCTTCAAGATCGGGGACAGTGTCTATATTTCCGGCGGCGGGAGCTGCGGCCTCCTTATCCTGCAGCTTGCCAAATTACAGGGGGCAACCAAATTGACGATGGTCGAACCTGTTGAGGCCAAGCGTAAACTGGCTTTGAAACTGGGCGCTGATTTTGTGATCGATCCTAAGAAACAGGATATCGTGGCGGAAGCGATGAAGATTACCGAAGGCCGCGGCTATGACCGGGTCATCGAGGCTTCCGGTGAAGCGGTCGCCATCGATCCCTGTATCGAAATCGTAGCCCGGTGCGGCCGCATCGTCCTCTTCGGCATTTATCCCAGCCACTATAAACTCACCGTGGACCTTGATAAACTATACTTCAAAGAAGCCGGTATCCAGACCGTTTTCGGCCAGTCGCATCTATTCCCCCGGGCCGTCGATATCCTGCCTAAATTAGATCTGAAATCAATACTGGGGCCAGTGTTCCCGCTGGAAAAGTGGCAGGATGCCATGAAGGCACATCAGACCATGCAGTATGCTAAAGTACTCATCAAGTGTTAGGCTGACTGGTATCAACTAAAAGGGTATAGTTAAAAAAACCTCCCGGTACTAGGTACCGGGAGGTTTTTTTGTTTAAATCGCCGGGATGGTTAACTTTTACACGCCAGGATTGCCCTTTTCACCAGGGTAATAGCGATCTGCACTTTATACTTGCTGTCAACCAGGGGGCAAGCTGACGCCACCGCGGCTTCGCCTGCTTTGGCGGCGGTAGCCTCATTGATAGCTTTCCCCACCAGGTATTCTTCCGCCCCGGTAACCCGGTAAGGCGTGGTGTAGACCGAATTCAAGCAGATCCGGGCGGATTTTACTTTACCGCCTTCGCTGTTGAGGGTTACCGCACAATTTACGATCGGGAAATCGATCGATTTACGGATGGCATATTTGATGAAGCAGCCGCGAGTGTTGCTCCCGGTTTTCGGTATTTCAATACCGGTGACGATTTCATCTGTATCCAGTACGGTACTGTTATCTCCGGCCACGGTGAAGAAATCATCCGCTTTAATGACCCGTTTCGAGGTCTCGATCCGGGCATCCAGCGCAATCAAGGCCGGGGCGATGTCCGATGAATTGCCCGCTACGCAGCCACAGTTCAAGCACCGGTTGGCCTCTGCTGTTATTTCTTTGTTTTTTAATCCGGCGACATCTTCCAGGTTGATACTTTTGATCCTTTTAGCCACTGCCATTTCCGGTATTTCCGCCCGTTTTGTCCGTTCCAGGTAATCCTGGGCAAACGTCGCCGGGCTGTCCGGGGAGGTGCCATCTTCGTACTCCGATCCTTTGCCGCCCAGATACCGGATTATAGTCTCTGCTGCCAGGCGGCCGCTTTTCAGCGCGCCGGCTACAGTCGAAGGGCCGGATGTAAAATCGCCGCCGGCGAACAGGTTCTGGCCCGGGAAATGGCCGGAGGGTTCGATTTTTAAGCGGCCTTTTTTATCAAGCAGTGCTGTGGGAATGATGGATGTTTCGGCTTCTTCCCCCAGGGCTTTCATCACCGCATCGTACTCTATAGTAAATTCCGAACCGCTGACCGGTACTGGCCGCGGGCGCCCGCTGGCATCGGGTGCTCCGAGTTTCATCCGGGTGCAGGTAAGGATGGTCTTACTTCCCTTTTTTAACACATTGACCGGTAAAGTGAGGAATTGAATAGCGATCCCTTCCGCTTCCGCCCGTGCTACCTCCTCGCTTACCGCCGGCATTTCAGCCCTGGTCCGCCGGTAGATGATCACCGGTTCTGCACCTAAGCGCAGCAGCGTTCGGGCGACATCGATCGCCACGTTGCCCCCGCCGATCACCGCCACTTTTTTACCCGGTGCTTTGACTATTCCCAGGTTGATGCTCCTCAAGAACTCCGTCCCGGACTGCATCAGTTCATCGCCTCTGATGCCGGAATCCCGTTCCTTCCCGGTGCCGCAGGCCAGGAAAACAGCGTCGTATTTTTTCGTTAAGGTGTCGAGTTTGATTTTCTTGCCGATCTCGGTACCGGTCCTGAAGACGATACCGGCATTTGCCAGGGCGGTTACCTGTTTACGGATGATTTCCTTAGGCAGCCGGTAAGGTGGAATCCCATAGACCAGCATCCCCCCGGCTTCTTGTTGGGTTTCATATACGGTCACACGGTAGCCCTGACGCATCAGGTAAAAGGCGGCCGCCAGCCCGGCCGGTCCGGAACCGACTACCGCTACGGTCTTTTTCATCTTGTTGTGCGGGGCTGTGATCAACTCGCTGGCATGTTCGAGGATATAGTCGCCCACTGCCCGTTCGATTCCCCGGATATTAACCGGTTCATCCAGGTGGCAGCGGTTGCAGCCGCCCTCGCAGGGGTGCGGGCATACTCTTCCCGTAACGGCGGGCAAGGCATTGTATTCCAATAATAGCGCCGCGGCTCCAGCCATATCACCGCTCCTGATCTTGCTCAAGTAAGACGGGATGTCGATGCTGGCCAGGCAGTCCGTAGTACATGGCGTGCTTTCTACCCGGGTACCGCCGAATATTGAATGATAACGTCCGTCACCGATAGCCGCGTAGCAGGTCCGGCCGCCCTTTCTCATGCAGTAGAATAAGTTATTTGGTACCCAGTAATACCAGCACCGGTTGCTCTGGCAGATGTTGCCGGCGATCGTCCCCTGTTCCCGGATATGGGGCGAAGCGGTCTTGCCGGCCGCTTCGGCCAATACCGGGAGATGTTTCTTAATGACGGCACTATTAGCAATATCTTCCAGGCGGGTTAGAGCCCCGATTTTGATGTTCCGGCCTTCGCTTTTAATGTAGTCCAGGCCGCCTATTTCCTTGATATTAACGACCACCTCGGGAGATTCCGGCAGAATCCCGTCTTTCATCTGTCCCAGCAGGTCTGTGCCGCCGGCGATGATTTTTGCTTTGCCGCCGGCGTCCTTAAGGACGGCCGCCGTTTCCTCGATTGAAGTTGCATTTAAGTGTCTGAATTTTTTCATCGTCTTATGCCTTTCCCAAC
>CAZSHH010000091.1:10923-12248 GCA_964606525.1 uncultured Dehalococcoidales bacterium | reverse complement strand
ATTAACCCTGAAAACTTCGGAATCCGCCGCAACCGATGCCGCTCCTTTCATCGAACTACTTATCACTACCAGAAAAAACCTGCGCCAGGCCAAGCAATTCCAGCTGGCCGATGAAATCAGGAACAAGCTGGCAGAATTAGGAGTTGTCCTGGAAGACACGCCGCAAGGAACAACCTGGAAAAAGAAATAAGGAAAGAAGATAATCCCGAAATAGATGATCGCAAATATCATTAGTTATATCACCCGCCGTGAAGGCCGGAAATTCCTGAAGCTCAGGGAAAGTATCGATGATTCCTTCACGGCGGCTTCCCTCATGGAAAAAGAACAACTGCCGGCGCTGTACATCCATATCCCTTTTTGCCGCACACTCTGTCCATTTTGTTGTTTCAACCGTTATCTGTTCAAAGAAGATACTGCCCGGCAATATTTTAAGCACTTACGCAAAGAACTCGAGATGTATATCAACCGCGGTTTTAAATTTTCCAATTTTTACTTCGGCGGGGGTACGCCGCCCATACTCATGGATGAGTTACTCCGTTTTATCGATTACCTGGCAAAGAAATTCGATGTCAAGGAAATATCCCTGGAAAGCACCCCGGCAGAGATCAACCGGGACACCGTTGCCCAGCTATCACAAGCCGGGGTAAAACGCCTGTCGATCGGCATCCAGAGTTTTAATGATGAAATACTTAAAAATATGGGCCGGATGACGCTTTCCGGAGAACAGATCAAAGAAAAAGTATTAACAGCCCAGGGCAATTTCCAAACGGTAAATCTCGACCTCATCTTTAATTTTCCCTTTCAATCCCTGGAGCAATTCGAGGCTGATATAGAAACATTTAAAAATTTAGGGGTTGACCAGGCTACTTTTTATCCCTTGATGGCTTCACCACATAAACGCAGCGCCATGGAACGTAAATTTAACCATGTCGATACTACCCGGGAGAAAAAATATTACGATATTATCCTCCATGAACTCTACGACAGCGGCTACCACGCCGCCACGGCATGGTGTTACTCACGCGGGGAACGGATGATCGATGAATATGTCATTGAATATGACGATTATGTTGGTATCGGCTCCGGTTCGGTAGGGATTGTCAACGGGAATTTCTTCGTTAACTCTTTTTCTTTAAAAAAATACAGTCAAATGATCGACGAGGGCAAACTGCCTATCACAGGCTGGCGGAAGCTGACGGAAAAAGAAGCCTTACGATACTACCTGTTGACTGCTTTATTCGGATTATCGATAGATACAGAGAAATTTCGACGCCGGTTTCATGATGATATCGGGAAGAAATTATTTCTCGAGATTCAGGCTTTAC
>CAZSHH010000091.1:0-10913 GCA_964606525.1 uncultured Dehalococcoidales bacterium | reverse complement strand
GGGTTGATCAAGAGCAAAGACCACATCAATGTTACCCGTCAGGGCATGTTCCCGGTAAATATAATGATGCGTGATTTCTTCTCTGCACTTAACGGCTTGAGGGAACGTTATATCGAAGAGCAGAAATAACCTATTTAACGGCTACATGTATACCCGCGGCGCCCCATAATAACGGCCGGTAGGTGACTTCACGGAAACCCGAAGCTTTTAAAAGTTCCCTGACCTGGTCCGGACTGAAGAAACGCCGGGCTGATTCTGTCAGGTACTTATAAGCGTCCTTGTTCCCGGATAAGCACCACCCTACCCAATAAACATAAGTCCTCAAGTATAAGTGAAACCACCAGCGGATGAATTTAGACTTCGGCTGGCTTGATTCCACGATAACCAGTTTCCCACCAGGAGCAAGTACACGGAATGCTTCCCCCAGGTGAAAATTAGCCACCGGGTTTTTATAAACCAGATTGCGAAAGGCAAAGGAGATGGAGACAATATCAAAGTAATCGTTGGCAAAGGGCAAGCTGGCAGCTTCCGACTGGGTAAAAGCGATCCTGTCCTTACCAAAGATAGCATCCGATTTCGTCCGGGCTGCTTCCAACATTTCCGGGCTAAAATCCAGGCCATATACTGCGACATACGATTTTGCTAACCGGACAAGGTTGATAGCCATTTCACCGGTGCCGCATCCCAGGTCAAGGATACGCCGTGGCCCGGTACCAAGGCATTCATGTGCTGCGATATCACGCCATTTTTTATCCAATCCTAGCGTTATGATGCGGTTGATCTGGTCGTAACGCTTTGGAATAGCGTTAAACATACCGAAAAGAGGCTTGTTCTTGTTTTCCTTGACGCGTGGTTCAGTCATATTTTTAGTAGGCATGGTCACTTTTCCGGCCAGCTCCGATCAAATCATTTTATCCAAAATATAACCGATGCCAAGCAGCAACTGGGTAAGGAGGACTACTTTCACATTATCTGCCATAGCCGGTACCAGTATATTAAAATCGGCTGAATTCAGTGCTCCTCTGATCGCTTTGACTGCCAGGGGTACCGTTAACAAGCTGATCAGGGCGAAAACCGGCATTTGCTGCAAGGATACCGCCAGTACTATCCAGGCGTACACCATTATCGTAACTACAGCATAAACAATACTGGCTTTACGGCGCCCTTCGGTAATAGGTAGAGTTTTCCTTCCCGCATTACGGTCAGCTTCGATATCCGGGAATTCGTTAAGCAATAACAGATTATAAACCAGCAATCCTGAAGGTATCGAAGCGATCAGAACTGGAATTGTATAAACGCTTGTCTGAACGAAAAAGACACCCAGGATAGGCAAAGTACCCAATCCGAGGCCAGCCGCCCATTCCGGGTATCTCGTTTTTAAAATTAGCGGCGAATAGACGATAATACAAATCCCGGCGGTAGCCAGGAGCGGCAGTAAAGGCCAACCTGATCTGATCACGAAATATACCCCGATGAGAACTATGACGCCGAAAAAAAACAGCCCTAACCATAAAATCTGCTGCGGCGTCATTTTCTGCGCCGGAAGTATTCCGGAACCGCCGCTGAAAGGAGTCCGCAGAGTATTCTGATCGATGCCGCTCCGGTAATCGAACCAGTCGTTGATGATATTGACGCTGGCGTGTGCCAGGACCAGGCCCAGACCGGCGAGAACAGCGATCCATGGATTAAAGAGACCGGTAGTATTCCAGGCAATCGCCGTTCCCAGAAATGCTAAAACTACCGAAAGTATCAGGAACTGCGGCCTCGTTTCTAAAAACCATACTTTCAGATTCATTTTTTGTATTCCTTAGCGGCGTGTTTCGTCCAGCATTTTTCATGAACATAGACGGCGCATTTTGCGCAATAGACAATATGGGCCGCCGCTTCTGTGCCGCAGACAGGACATTTCATGATCTACCTCCAGTGAGTCAACCGCAGTTAAATGGTCTTCGCCAGGGTATACCATATTTGAGATTACTAGGTAACTAACAATGAAACCAAAGCTATTGTCACGAAAAGAACGACCAGCACAATTGTCGCCTGGAACATTGTCTTTTCTATACCCCGGCGGGTTCGATAAACCGTATCCTGTTGTCCAAAGATACCGCCCAAGCCTCCCCCACGAACCTGGAGGAGGATGACCAGTATGAGGGCAACTGAAAGCACGATTTGTGCAATATTCAGGAAGAGTTCCACTTTATACTCCTGTCAGCTTTTTTTTCACCAGGTCGTTTACTATTTGCGGGTTTGCCCTACCTCTGGTTGCCTTCATCACCTGGCCAACCAGGTACTTGATCGCCGTTTCTTTCCCAGCACGGAAATCGGACACCGCCTGCGGATTTGCTGTTATCGCAGTTTCAACCTGTTCTTCAATGGCAGCTGAGTCGCTGATCTGTCCCAGCCCCTTTTCTTTTACTATCTCATCAGCAGTTCTACCGCCGTTAAACATTTCTTCCAAAACCGCTTTGGCCGTGGCTGTACTAATAACCGACTTTGCTTCCAATCGCAACAGGCCGGCCATCTTATCAACATCGATTCTATTGGAAAAGTCATCGATGTCCAAGTTATTAGTATTCATTAATGCACTGGCAGGGCCGAGCAACCAGTTTCCGGCATCTCTGGCCGTCTTCGCCGCCCCGGTTTTTACTAATTGTTCAAAATAATCAGCCAAAGGCTTAGCGGCCGTTAATAATCCGGCATCATAAGCAGGAAGTCCATATTGGCCGACAAAACGAACCAGCCTTTCTTCAGGAAGCTCCGGCAGATTGGTTTTAATTTCCGCTACCCATTTACTATCCAGGACTAATGGTGGCAAATCAGGCTCCGGAAAATAACGGTAGTCATGAGCATATTCCTTACTCCGCTGGGAAACCGTCTGTCCTTTTTCTTCAACCCAACCCCTGGTCTCCTGGACAATTCTTTCACCTGTTTCAACTGCTTTTCTCTGGCGGACTGCTTCATATTCCAAAGCCCGGTAAACCGCCCGAAAGCTGTTCATATTCTTTACTTCTACTTTAGTCATGTATTCACTGGAACCTGCCGGCCGGATGCTGATATTGGCATCGCAGCGGAAAGCTCCTTCTTCCATATTAGCAGTAGACACTCCGAGGTACTGCAGGATACTACGGAGTTTCATCAAATACTGCCGGGCTTCTTCTGCGGAACGTAAATCAGGTTCGCCAACTATTTCCATCATCGGAATCCCGGAACGGTTCACGTCTACTAAAGTATATGTTTCAGCCATGGTCGCCCGATGCATGAGCTTAGCCACATCTTCTTCAAGATGGACCCGGGTGATACCAGCCCGACGCTCAATACCATTTACCGCAATAATCATACTCCCATTCTTACCTATCGGTTTATCATACTGCGAGATTTGATATCCTTTCATGAGATCGGGATATGAGTAATTTTTCCGGTCGAACTTGGTATTTTCAGAGATTGTGCAATTTAAAGCCAGAGCGGTCATGACCGTATATTTAACTGCCTGTTTATTAATAACCGGCAGTACCCCCGGCATGCCCAGGCAAACCTGGCAAACATGGGTATTTGGTGGGGTATTCTCATATTCGGCACTACAGCCACAAAACATCTTGCTATTTGTTTTTAGATGTACGTGGACTTCCAGCCCGATAATCGTCTCGTATTCCATATTACAAACGGTTAGTATATCAGTTAGTCAAGGGGAGTGACAAGAATAAGTTGTTATGCAAGCTCCAATATAACGGTTGCAATCAGGTCCAGAGATTAATTGCCCTGCGGTGATATGAGATGTTAGTATAAGGTTAATGATATCGAAAATCAGAGACATTCTTTCGCACCGGAATATCCGGTATATCCTGGAAACCGACCGTACTCGTGCCGCGGTACTGATACCTTTATATTTAAATCACGGCGAGTATTTCATGATCTTCACCCGCCGCACCCTAACTGTCGGTACTCATAAAGGCCAAATATCTTTTCCCGGGGGAGTCCGGGATCAAGCCGATGCTTCGCTGCTCGAGACAGCCCTCCGCGAAAGCATGGAGGAAGTGGGAATATCACCTGACTCGGTTGACGTTGTAGGCCGGCTGGATGACTTCGCCACCCATGTCTCTTACTTCGTTATCTCACCTTTTATCGGTTTAATTCCCTGGCCTTATAATTTTACTATCAATGAATCAGAGACCGCCGAGATAATCCACGTGCCGGTTTCAGCATTACTGCAAAAAACCTGCATGAGTGAAGGTAATGAGATCGTCGATGATGAACTTGTCCCAGCCTGTTTTTATACTCACCACGCGAATATTATTTGGGGGGCAACCGCCCGGATCCTGCAGCAGTTCCTTGAGATATGGAAATCGGGGGGTTCCGATGCAGCTTCCAGGAACGGGAACCAGGCTTGTTAATCCCAGATACTCTTCTCCCGATGCCTGCAGGATTTACCGCCGCTGCCACCGCTTCCGACCTGATTACCATACTGCTCATTGGCCTTAGCCTCTCCGCCGACTGCTTTGCAGTGGCACTAAGTGCCAGCTTATCGAAAAATAAACAAACCCGCGCCGGGATATTTCGTACCGCTCTTTCTTTCGGACTCTTCCAAGCCATCATGCCTGTATTGGGATGGTTGGCCGGCCGGTCTTTCGTCGAGATCATCAGCAGTTTTGACCACTGGATCGCCTTTGGACTACTGGTTTTTATCGGCGGGAAAATGGTGTGGGCGTCTTTAACTGAAAAAGAAGAAAAAGAACGTAATATTTCCCATGGTTGGACATTAATCACACTATCATTCGCGACGAGCATCGATGCCCTGGCCGTCGGCTTGAGTTTTGCCTTCCTTGATATCAATATCTGGTTCGCGTCCGGCATTATCGGTATGGTAGCCTTTCTCGCTACCCTTCTCGCTTTTCTAATCGGGATGAAAGTCAGCGGAGTTTTAGGGAAACGTGCCGAACTGATCGGGGGGTTGGTACTCATCGGCATCGGAATCAAGATACTGATCGAACACCTGTTAGATTAAGTTCAATAACAAATACTAACCAACCTCTTTATCTGAGATTTCGTTATAACTAATAGGCGGGTTGTCAAGAGCAATGTTGTCAAAAATAAATCCAGTTATGGAGAAACACACCGTGAAAAATAAAATATGTATCTTGCTTAACACGATTATACTGGCCATAATGATATCAGTTACCAGTTGTTCAGGTTCTGAAACTGAGGCGATGCGTACGTTAAAACAAAATGAGAAAAAATGGGCGGAACAATCCCAATTTTTCAAACAAAGCTATACATACACAATACACATCGGTTGTTTTTGTCCTGAAGATATCACCTCGGCGGTTAGTGTACTGGTAACGTCGGGCAAAACCGAATCCGTCGTTTACACCGATGACGGAACTCCTGCAACTCATGAGGTCTTTGCGACAGTAGACACTATCGAAGACCTGTTCGATATCATCAGGAAGGCGATTGACAATGAGGTGGATGAACTAATAGTTGAATATGATCCCAATCTGGGATATCCAGCCTCGATCAGTATCGATCCTATAAAGACCGCGATAGATGAAGAACGGGGATATACCATCCTGGATTTTGCCATCCTAAAATAACGAAACGGATAAAGCCAAGCCTGGATATTATGGATAATTACGCTGTTCCCTAGATTGTGAGATCTGCTGCGTCTTGTTTACCCGGCAATATCCCTAACCTCACAGCCTCGCGCAGGGTAGCTGCGGTTACTGTTTGAATACCCTGGGGAACTGACATTGCCCGGGTTCCGGAACGGGGAATCAGACAGCGTTTAAAACCCAGGCGAGCGGCTTCATTTACCCGGCGTTCGAGTTGCATTACAGAGCGGAGTTCACCACTCAACCCCACTTCGCCCACCACGGCTAAATCCGGGTCAATCGGGCTGTCACGGAAGCTGGAGGCGATGGCCAGGGCAATCCCCAAATCCGCTGCCGGTTCATCTATCTTCAGGCCACCGGTAACATTTACCATGACATCCTGATTACCCAGTTTCAAACCTACCCGTTTCGAGAGAACTGCCGTTATCAGGAGAAGGCGGTTAAAGTCTATACCATTAGCAGTTCGGCGAGGTTGGCCGAAGCTTGTCGGATTGGTTAAAGCCTGGATTTCCACCAGAAGCGGCCGGCTGCCTTCCAGGATGGGCACGACAACTGAACCAACCGGATCATTCCCTCTCTGTGATAAAAATATCTGGGAAGGATTGGCAACTTCGGCCAGGCCCTGTTCTTTCATTTCAAAAACACCGATTTCATTAGTGGAACCAAAGCGGTTTTTCACACAACGCAGCAAGCGGTGGGCACTAAACTGTTCACCTTCGAGATAGAGCACAACATCTACAATATGCTCCAGAGTTTTCGGCCCGGCGATCGCCCCTTCTTTAGTGACATGCCCGGTCACAAAAACCGGCACCCCGCTGGACTTGGTCCACTGCATCAAGCGCGAGGTACATTCCCGTACCTGACCGATGCTGCCGGGGCTGGCTTCCATATCGGATATAGAAACCGCCTGTACAGAATCGACCACCACCATCCCAGGAGAAAGCGCTTCTACCTGGTCCAGGATCGTGTCCAGGTCTGTTTCCGCCAATAGAAACAGGTCATTACCCCCGATTCCCAATCGTTCCGCCCGTAGTTTCACCTGCCGTTCCGTTTCCTCGCCGGATACATAAACCACCTTGTTATGCATCGCCGTCATCATCGCCGATACCTGGAGCAACAGGGTCGATTTCCCGATGCCGGGTTCGCCCCCTACTAATACCAGAGAACCCGGAACAATGCCCCCCCCTAATACCCGGTTGAATTCGTTAAGAGGCAGGATGATGCGGTCTTGTGTAGTAACCGTTACCGTAGATAATTCACGAGCGGGTTTCGCCGGTCGACTTGATCCTCTGGCAGCAACCGGAGCTACCGCCCTGGTTTCAACAAAGGTATTCCACTGCTGGCAAGAAGGGCAACGCCCCAACCACTGCAGGCTCTCCCGGCCGCATTGTTGGCAGATATAGATAGTCCGAGGGGTAGCACGCTCTGCTTTGTTCACAGCTTGACTTTACCTGATTTGTTATCTTTATTCAAGGGTACGTATATATATTGCAAACAAAAAGGGGCTTTTCATCTTTGACCGAATGACCAAGCCCCTTTTTATCTTTTTAATTAATGCCAGTACGGATAAATATCTCCGGGAATTAGTAATCAATGACGGCAATTACACCGCCGCTGGACACTACATCTCCGGTCTTCACTTTGATGTCCGTTACCTTCCCGCCTATGGGGGCCATTATGGGATTTTCCATTTTCATGGCTTCGATAGTACAGATGACATCACCTTCCTGTACAGTATCTCCCACCTTAGCATCAACACTGATGATTTTTCCCGTGATGGGGACTTCGATGATTTCCTGCGGCATATCACACTCCTTCTTATTTACCGGTGACCTTATTCAGCCGGACATGCTTAACCGGCCTGTTTTTCGATTCCGTATATTCGTTTGTTTCGATATTCTACCCCAGTCGAGGCACTAATGACAAACAACGAGGGTGGGAACCGTGCGGCACCCACCCTCTGATCCTCTATTATTGACGGTCGAAGACTAGTTTTTTTCTTCGCTGGCTCCTGCCCCTACAGCAGTCGCCGCATTATGGACAACAATATCATCGCCTTCCCGGTCTACCACTGCGGTATCACCCTCACGGAAGTGGCCGCGCAATAGACTATCTGATAGCTTGTCTTCAACCAAATTTTGAATGACACGGCGTAACGGCCGCGCACCAAAGACTTCATCATAGCCTTTTTCGCTTAATAAATCTTTTGCGCTTTCGGTTACTTCGAGTTTGATACTTTTTTCCGCCAGCTGTTTGGATACATTCATCAGGTTAAGATCGACGATCTGGCGGATATGTTCTTTAGTGAGTGTATGGAAGACCAGAACAGCATCGATACGATTTAGAAATTCCGGCCGGAAGGCTTTCTTTAATTCATCCTGGAGTTTATCCTTCATTACTTCATAACTCTTTTGCTGTGCCATTGCATCATCGCCCTGCGGCATGAATCCGATGGTCGAACGCTTCCGTATGGTTTCCGAACCGATGTTACTGGTCATGACAACGATAGTATTACGGAAATCAACCCGCCGCCCCCGGGCGTCAGTAAGATGTCCATCATCAAAAATCTGCAATAAGATATTAAACACATCCGGATGCGCTTTCTCAATTTCATCCAGTAATACTACAGAATACGGTTTTCGTCTTACGGCTTCGGTCAGTTGGCCGCCCTCATCATAACCAACATAGCCGGGAGGAGCGCCTACCATGCGGGATACGGTATGCCGTTCCTGGTATTCTGACATGTCCAGACGAATCATGGTATCTTCGCTGCCGAACATAAAGTTAGCCAATGCCTTGACCAGTTCTGTCTTACCAACGCCAGTCGGCCCCAGGAAGATGAAATTACCGATGGGACGTTTCGGGTCTTTAAGGCCAGCCCTGGCCCGCCGTACCGCTTTAGAGATGGTTTCGATAGCTTCGTCCTGGCTGATGATGCGCTTATGTAAAGCTTCTTCCATATGTAATAGACGGGCGGTTTCATCACCCGTCAGTTGTACTGCCGGGACACCCGTCCACATACTAACGACTTCAGCGATATCTTCACGGGTTACTTCAGCCCGGCTTTGTTCTTTTTCTGCCTGCCACTGCGTTTCGATCTTCTTCCATTCTTCTTCGGCCTTCAGTTCTTTCTGCCTCAACTCGGCCGCCTGGTCATATTTTTGCTCAGCTAAAGCCGTTTCTTTTTCCTTACGGAAACGTTCTTCCGATTCTTTAAGCTTTTTAACGGAAGAAGGTACGCTGCCAAATTTGATACGCTTGCGGGATGAAGCTTCATCGATGAGGTCAATCGCCTTGTCCGGTAAGAACCGGTCCGGGATATATCTGGCAGCAAGGCTGACGGCAGCTTTTAATGCCTCATCACTAATAGTCAGTTTGTGATGCTCTTCATAACGGACTTTAATCCCACGCAGGATTTCTACGGCATCTTCAATAGAAGGTTCATCGACGGTTACCGGTTGGAACCGGCGCTCAAGGGCAGCATCCCGTTCGACGTGTTTCCGGTAATCATCCAGGGTAGTGGCACCAATGCAGCGAATCTCACCTCTGGCCAATGAAGGTTTCAAAATACTGGCGGCATCCACGGCACCTTCAGCCGCCCCGGCGCCGACGATGGTATGGAACTCATCGATAAAGAGGATAACATTACCGCTGGCTTTTATCTCTTCCAGAATCTTCTTCAAACGCTCTTCAAATTCACCGCGGTATTTGGTGCCGGCAACTACGCCCGCCATGTCCAGGGTAATGATTCTTTTATCTTCCAGCGTTTCCGGGACATCTCCCGAAGCTACACGATGGGCCAGGCCCTCTACAATAGCAGTTTTCCCTACTCCGGGTTCACCGATAAGAGCAGGATTGTTCTTGGTCCGCCGGCTCAGGATCTGGATAACACGGCCGATCTCTTTTTCCCGCCCGATCACCGGATCCAGTTTACCTGCCCGCGACGCTGCGGTCAGATCAACCCCAAGTTGATCTAACAGTGGGGTACGGTTAGTCGCGGAGCGGGTGGTCTTGGGCTTAGCGGCAGTTTGACTCAAAGCACGAACAACTTCAGCCCGTGCCTGTTCCAGGGTAATTCCGAAGCTCTCGAGAACACCGGCAGCTACTCCTTCGCCTTCATGTAACAGCCCCAGCAGCAGATGTTCGGTGCCGATATAATTATGGCCGAGACGCCGAGCTTCATCAATAGCGAGTTCAATAACTCGTTTAGCACGTGGTGTCAGGCCAATTTCACCAGTAGTGGCTTTTTCGCCACGCCCGATAATATATTCGACAGCGGACCGGACTTTACTGAGGGTTACACCCATGCTGATAAGGACTTTGGCAGCGACACCTTCTTCTTCCCTGATAAGACCAAGCAGTATATGCTCTGTCCCGATGTAGTTATGATTCAGGTGCTGCGCTTCTTCCTGGGCAGCCGTCAGTACTCTCCGGGCCCTCTCCGTAAATTTCTCAAATCGGCTAGTCATTACGTCTCCTTAAGGAAGCCTGTGAGGTATTTTATCCCGAATATACCTGTAATTATAGGTCAATTCATCTCGAAAATCAATCACAGGAAATTTGGGACGAGGGAGAAAAAATAAAAGCCTCCTGGCGATGGCATATTTTCCACAAGAAGCTGCCTTCTCAGTATCGTCTGCGCTGAGGCGTTTCACTTCCGTGTTCGGGATGGGAACGGGTGGTACCACCTCGCTCTAACCACCAGAAGGCTATTCAACTGTCGCTATATATCTAGCGTCTTCCCTAGTCTCACCGTAGGTCATTACTTGATTGTAACTGGACTAATTATAACACATCTTTGGTAATAAGCAAACCCTGGTTCAAAATATAAGATGGGTCTCAAGACAGCGGTCGCTTTGACGGAATACCGGGGCGGCGGGGATAAAGCCCGGGCGTCGCCAGCTCTTTATCAATTATTACCAGCTGCCGCTCATCGGGAAACTCCTCAAGTTCAACGTTCATGACCTCTCGCAGCATTCCTCCTAGCAGTTTGATCGCTCGTTCCGCCCGGCTTATCTCCGGGACAAGGCCCCCTTTCTTCTGGGCAATAAATCTGCCGCCAACTTTACAGAAGGGTAGGGCTAGTTCAGCAAGGGTCACCAGGGGGGCTACGGCGCGGGAGACCACAATGTCAAAACTATCTCGGTATTGTCTTTGATGGGCAGCATCTTCCGCCCGGCCGGCTACCACTTGAACATCGGTCAGCATCAGCCTGTTACTGATATGACGTAGAAAGGCCGCCTTTTTCTCAGTAGCCTCAAGCAGCACCAGATATACCTCGGGAAATGCGATCTTAAGAGGTATCCC
>CAZSHH010000090.1:0-12309 GCA_964606525.1 uncultured Dehalococcoidales bacterium | reverse complement strand
GATGATGGGCGGGCTGGGGTTGGGTGAAGTAGTTTACCAAGAACAGTATTAAGCTCTCGTTAGAAAAATAGTGAATACAATAATCAAAGGTCAAGTTGAGTTTAACAGCTTGAAAACACAAGGAGGACTACTATGCCAATGCCCAAGAAAGAAGCTGGAGTGAAAAAATGCCTTTTCTGCATGAAGGATATCGTATTCAAACCAAGTGAAAAGGGCGGTTGGGTACATGTGGAGACCAACCAGAGTGAAAGCAAAGAAAACGGACTGCACAACGCCAGGCCGGTGGGAAGTTACTAGATACTTATAGAATACCGATACCGGGAAAATTACTATAAAAATGTACCAAGAGTGCTGCCCGGCAGGACGAAGCACCATAACGGTGAATTGATTTACCGGTTAACTGAACTGGTATATCAGTAAACCATTAAAAAGAGGACAACCCCAAAAATGTGGAACGTCCTCTTTTTTCACCGCTACACATCCATTTTACGCACCTGGCACAAGACCCGTCAGGATCTGCCATAAACAGGCAAAATCCAATCAAAACGCTAAAGTAAAAGGCTATAATTATATTGTCGAACCCTGCCAATCAAGAGCTCGAAAAAATGATAGGTAGGAGGTTATGGCCATGTTAAAGCCGGAAGAGATAAGAAAATATAAGTTATTCTCCGGCCTGGATGAAGAAGGACTGGCGGATATTGCCAAACTATGTACCAGAAAGACATACGAGCGCGGCGCCATTGTTTTCGGTCCGGAGACACCAACCTCAGAAGTATTCATCATCGAAGAAGGAGCGGACGTCCTGGTAATCGAAGTCCCGATCAGTAGCGAGGAAAAACTAATAATCCACACCTTGAGTAAGGGAGAAGCATTCGGTTGGTTATCCATGGGAAAACCTTATATCAAAACAGCAGTCGCAAGGTGTATCGACAGGATTACAGTGATCTGTGTCGAAGTAGAGCCATTAAAGCAACTACTTGAAGCCGATAAAAATACTGGCTACCAGGTAATGAAAAACCTGGTGGAAATAATCAGTTCGCGGTTATCTTTCACCACCGTAGTCTTTCGCAATGAAATACGAAAACTGAAAAAGATAACCTGAGACCAGGAAGCCGGCGGCACCATCAGCAACCGCCGGCGGTACTACGGGAAGAAGGACAATCACCCATTATATTGTTTTCGGTTGAAGTATTTTATGATATCGAAACCGTTCAATGGACGGGCGAAAGCTCCCATCGGTGTTAAGTGTACATCACTGCTACCATCCGGACTGTCACCGATGCCAAAGAAGAAACCGGCATCGTGCATGATCCGGGGATTTAGGATAAAGGTTCCCTGGTTACCGTTACAGGCATCTTCAGTCCAACTCATCAAATAAGCATCATCACGCAGTTTGACGTAGAGACACGGAGAACTCCACATCCAACCGCCGGTATTTCGGCCCATTATGATCGTCCACGAATACGATTGCGGAGTGCTGTAGACATGGATAGACTGCATGAATTCTCCGTAAGTCCAGGAATATGCCCGGCCAACCAGATCGGTGGTAAAACCATGACGCTTCACCGCCGGGGGCACAGGCCCGTCTTTAATCTCCAGAACACCGAAGATGGCCTGATGACCGACTTCCCAGGGTTTACGGCCATTGCCGAGCTGAGCATCGACACAGGTAGCCAGGGCACTAGAGAAATCAACGGCATGAGTAAGACAACGCAGAGGATCACTACCGGTGCAGATGTGAGAGAACAAGATGATGTCTTTAGCCGCTTCATATCCCTGATAGAGTTCAGAGTACCAGTTTTTTGTACCTCCAGCGCGCCACTTCAAATGAGTTGAGTCGATAATCCGGTATTCCCAAACCGGGCCGTCATCATAACGGAGAGTGAACTGCTTGCCGACCATATATTCGGTAACTTCCATAGTATGGAAACTTGACATGATGGACTGTCCCTGAAAAATCTGACGCTTAGTCCGGATAACTTCGTCCACTTCGGCTTTAGTATAGTCTTTGTGCATGAAGCGCGGGCGGTAGGCAGGACGCACACCCTTGTTCTGAGGATTGATCTGTTTACGGTGGGCTTCACTATACGGGATATCGGTACCATAATCAGTTAACGGCTCCAGGTTAGTAGACTGGCCGGTGATCTCCCCCTGCCCGGAGTACACGGCATAATCAAGGTTATCATTTTTGTCAAAGCCAAGGCGCATACCAATATGGTATACATTAAAAAAGTCGATTACTTCCAGGGTAAAGGCCCCGGAATATTCCTGTTCAACACGGGAATAAATGTAGAAGTGATCATCGATCTTGATGTAATCGGACGGAGCAGTAAGAGTAATACCTCCCAGCGGATCACTCAACTCGATAAAAGAAGACCAGACTACGGAGGGGAAGAAGTACAGCATCTCCACTCCATTATCGTTCTTCCAGTAACAACCCTTACCTTCGATACGGTTAGTAAGGCAGTGGCGTTTTTCAGGAGGAGCAGCACCGGTATCCACATAGCCGAACATGAAATGACGCCATACCTCACGTTTGTCCGGGGCAAAACCGCAAAACCATAACTCAAAGGCCGTAACGAGGTTGGTCCGGGTATCATAAACGATGCCATAACCACGAACGGTGTCCGGTATCAGGTGAGTGAAAAGAACAACCCCGCCGAGTTCTCTGGCCGAATAAGGCACCGTAACCGCCTTGCGGCCGTTTTCTGAGAAGGTAAGTTTATCTTTCGAATTGAATGTGTATTCGAGTACCGGACCCTGGTCAAGAACAATCCTCAAAGATTTTCGGGAAAGAATAGGAGAATGAGGAGAGACACTGACAGCGGAGGGACAGGGCTTAAGCTTTGTCAATATCTGAGCATCGGTTAGGGGGGTATACCGGTTGTAGAAAGTAGACCTAAAATAATCCATCGGGGCTACTCCTATAATTTTATTACCTTAACCATAAACACATTCAATGAGTAAGGAAAAAGCTGGATTTCTCGCCCCGGAAACATGTTACCAACCAACTGGAGCGAGGTCTGTCACTTATCATATTGTCCTTCCGGGGTGATATCGTAACAGCCTTCGGGAACAAGGGTAACTTCCAGGAAGAAAACCGGTTTTGTCACCCGTTTAAATCTCAGGGGGCCGTGAATAAGGCCGGCGGGAATAGAAACCACAGTGGGCGAAGTAATGGTATATAGTTCACTTTCCTCACCCAGGGCAATCTCTATTTCAGCATCAAAATCGTTGATGTTTTTAGGGTCACCACCAACAAAGCACAAGATCTCACTCCCCTGATGGGTATGCGGATAAACATCCTCGTACGGCTCGGTCATAAAATGAAAACCGAGGGTATGATTAGTATGTAGTTCGCCTTTATGAGCAAAAACCGAGAGATACCTATAACCGTCAGTATTGGCTCCATCTTCAGGGGGAACCATCATGATCGGGGCGGGTAAGATATGCCGGGCATATTTTTTCTCAATCATTTCTCAATCCTCTCCGATATTTTGTTATGTAATATATTAACTCTTACTTATCAGAAATGGATACTGGTAAAGCAGATGGGAGAATTATGGCGTATTACGAAATAGAATGCAATCAAGGACAAAGAGGAAAGTGAATGCCAGTATATTCGTCTATTCGTGGTGGTCTTTAAAATACTGTTCATCGTATTGAACTTGTTTCAAACGCATAATCCAGCAAAAAGAAAATAGGAACTCACGTCTGATATAAGTTGCGGGAAATTGATTTGTAAGATATGATTCCTAAAAAACAACCGGGTAATCTTGATTTTGACACTACCGAGGGGGTACCGAATGCAAACGAAAACCAATGAAATGTTAAAACTTTACCGGACTATGTTGACCATCCGCCGCTTCGAGGAAAGGGTATCCCGGGAATTTGCGAAGGGTAATATCCTGGGATATGTCCATGTATATATCGGCCAGGAAGCAGTGGCTACTGGTGTCTGCAACAATCTGAAAATCAGCGACCGTATCGTCAGCAGCCACCGGGGGCACGGACACTCGATCGCTAAAGGGGCCGATATCAAACGGATGATGGCCGAGATATACGGGAAGAAGACTGGCTACTGTAAAGGGAAAGGCGGCTCAATGCATATTGCCGATTTTAAGATCGGGATGCTGGGGGCCAACGGTATCGTAGGAGCTGGTATGCCGATAGCCGTAGGAGCGGGTTTGGCCGCACAACTGGAGAAAAAAAGTGGTGTGGCGGCGGTATTTTTCGGTGATGGCGCCTCACAGGAAGGTGAATTCCACGAGTCGATGAGCCTGGCTTCAATCTGGAAGCTACCACTAATTTTCGTGTGTGAGAACAACCTTTATGCTTCCAGCACCCCGGCGAGATATGCACTGCCGATACAAGATATCTACAGAAAGGCTGAATCCTATGGGATGCTGGGGGTGGTAGTGGACGGCAACGATGTGGTGGCGGTAAATGAAACCGCCAGGGAACTGGTGGAAAGGACGCGGAAGGGAGGCGGACCGGTATTGCTGGAATGCAAGACCTACCGTTGGCACACACATTTTGAATTAACCTCATTTCCAGATCCGCGCCCGAAAGAAGAACTGGAAAGCTGGATAAAACGATGCCCGATCGTCAAGATGGAAAACATGCTGAAGGAAAAGGGCATGGCTACGGAAAAAGACCTGCAGGACATCAACAAAAGCATCCTGGAAAAAATCGACGAAGCCGTGAAATATGCCGAAGAGAGTCCGTTCCCGGCACCTGAAGACGCCCTGGAAGACGTTTATTCCGATTAATTAAGAAAAGACCAGAGGACAAAAAAATGAGAAAAATCAGCTATAACCAGGCAACCGAGGAAGCCTTACGGGAAGAATTCCGCAGAAATGACAGGTTAGTTCATATGGCCGAAGATATACCCCAGGATCTGTACGATGAATTCGGCGGCGACCGGGTGAGGATGACCCCGATATCCGAATCGGCTTTTGTGGGAGCAGCGATCGGAGTAGCCGGTTCGGGCTTCCGCGCGGTAGCGGATGTCAGGATGGCCACATTCGCCTTTTGTGCTTTCGACCAGTTCGTAAACCAGGCTGCCAAAATCACCTACATGTTCGGTGGACAGGCTAAATTCCCCATATTATACCGGCAGCGAAACGGCCTGGGCGTGTCAGCGGCAGCCCAACACTCCGTTAATCCTTATTCCATGTATATGAATGTAGCCGGTCTAAAAATCATTATTCCGGCAACGCCATATGATGCAAAAGGGCTGTTAAAAACTGCACTGCGGGACGACAATCCGGTGATATCGTTTGAACATATGAAACTGGGCATGGTCGAAGGAGAAGTACCAGAAGAAGAGTATACCATTCCCTTTGGTAAAGCGGCGGTGATGAGGAGGGGGAAAGACGTCACGGTAGTAGCAATCTCATATATGGTATATGAAGCTCTGGCAGCCGCAGAAGAAGCAGCGAAGCAGGGAATTTCGGTAGAAGTGATCGACCCGCGCACCCTGGTACCCATGGATAAGGAGACAATCAGAAATTCAACGGTAAAAACGGGGCGGTTGATAGTTGTCGACGAGGCTTGCCAGACATGTAGTGCAGCTTCGGAAATACTCTCAATAGTCGTTGAGGATATTAATACTTTCAGGTCACTAAAAGCCCCTGTGAGAAGGGTTTGCGGACTCGATGTTCCCGTACCATTCAGTGCACCCATGGAAAAATATGCCATTCCTGATAAAGACCGCATCGTAGAAGCAATCACAGAAATCACTAAGTCTAAGAGATAGCAAAAAAAGGCAGCCTGTGAATTACAGGCTGCCTTTTTATACGGTTAAGCAAAAATCAATACTAATGTAAGTCGTTGATCGCCAGGATACTGGCAGGAAGGGTACGGCTAATGGTAATGGCAGCACCCTTCGTGGGGATGACCTGCAAGGTAAAAGTATCGTAAGCTTCGATCGTAGCCCCAGTCGGAACATCAACCGTGATGAGGAAAGCCTCGTCAGGATCAAGCATATCAAGTCCGCCGCGTTCCTTACCCAAAAGGCTCTTTGTCCATTCAACGTTCTGGACAAACAACTCGTTATCGCTGTAGTTAATGACCACGTTATTATTATTGGTAGAAGTATCGGTCATATCAACCGCTTCATCTCCAAGTACAGAAGCCAGGGTGAATTGAATCTGGTCTACTACCTGGTCGCTGTTGTTATCGGTGACATAAACCGAACCGCGGACCTGCATCGAGGACTGGGCTTGATCGAGGCCGCTATACACGGTCTCCTTACCACGCTCAGCAGAAAAGATACCTGCCGACAGAACACTGTAGGCTAATACCGAAGCGACGGTCACGAAGGCGATAAGGATAATAGCTGTTTCAAGGCCGGTGATGCCTTGCTGACTTTTATGTAATTTGCCAAGCACTTTAAAGAAAGATTTTTTCATTTCTATCAACTCCTAATATTATCCACCGCATAGTTAAATGTATATTGGTTTCTCTCGTCCGACTCACCAGAAATCAAGTAAACCAACCTTCGTTATTATCCTAAATTCACCTCCAGGCAGTAAGGCAAAAAGTAATTTTTCTCCATCCAAATGGTTAATTCCTACAGTTTTGCTTTACTGAGCCAAACGACTAAGCGGCAGTATGGAAAAAAGAACAACAAAACAGCATGAATTTTACTGGGGATTCTCGTGGTATTAGTCTGTTTAAGATGTTCTTACTACCTGCAAATTACGCTTAATTCTTTCGACTTGCTTTTTCTTATTGTAAATTCTATTTAGCTTGTGAATCCATCACTCAAAAGTCCCAGCCAGTTTGTACGATAGTCCCAAAAAAGTGACCCAAAAGACCCAAACGGACTAACCGCAGTACTAAAAAAGAGAACCTCAACAGAAAAGGAGGCCACCGGAGATGGCAGCCTCCTTTTCTATAGAACTTATTTGTTAACGGTTCGATTATGGCTGACCGGGACGGCGGCGCAAAGTTCGCAGGGCAAGAATAACCCCACCACCAAGGATAATAGCACCAAAGATTGCACCAAACACCCACCAGGCCAGACCATTGCCTTCTTTACCGGTTATGACAGGTTCAGTAGTGGGAGGAACGGTAGTAGATGGAGCAGGCCGTTCTGCGACGGCGCAAGCACCCCCTTTTTTCTTTAAAAAAAACAATAGGTACATCACGCCTGACATTTTGTCGGCAATACCTGAACTTATATATAATGTAGTTATAGTTTGCGTAAGGGATGGTTATTCATATGCCGATTTATGAGTATATATGTGTTGACTGCGGAGAGAAGTTCGAATTACTGCGTAGATTCTCCGATGAAGACAAAGGGATAAAGTGTACCAAATGCAGTAAACTCAATGTTAAGAGGGCAATCTCAACCTTTGCTACCTCAGGAGCAGCGACTTCATGTGCGCCAAGCAACAGCGGTTCTACCTGAAAACTGAATAACTGAGGTAGGTTACCTCCCCATCAGCGTTAATGAACCTCGCCTGTGCCGCAGGAACCCAGGTGAGTCAATAATCAACAATACAGACTGACGCGCAGGTTAGAAACCGGAGTCAGGAGCACGGGTCGCCTGCCGGACAAAAGAAGCTTCCAGCAATTCATGCAGCTTGGCTTCCAACTGGTTACCGATTTCCCATAATTGGCGGTGCTGATGCCGGTTTAAAGTCTTAACCTCAAACGGCCGCAAACGTTCCGCCAGTTCGCGGTATTGTTCATCGAGGGCGAGATATTCATCGTAAAGCCGTTCCCTGGCAGCCCGATCTACATTTGGCATATTAGTACAGCCTCCTTAATTTGCTATCTCCACAGCAAGGGCCATTTTATCACTTTAACCAGGATGAGTTAATAGATTTAGCGAGTCAAAATTGGTTTCTAATACCAGTCCTTATTCAGGAATATCGAAAGACAGTATAGGTGACTTTGCGTAACAAGAAGAGACCGTAGTAGGATATGTAGCAAATTAACCAATTCAAAAAAATCGAGGATTACTCAGTAAGTTAACAGGAGGGCATAGATGTCCAGTCCGAATTTCCAGGCAAAAGCAGCAACAAATCCAGGGGCCGCCGGTAAAATAGCAGTATTGAATCCCGCTTGCAGCAGTACGATGGTGGAGCGGGTGCCATTGGCACCACGTAAAATATCCAGCCTGGCTGGAAAAACCGTCTTCCTGGTGGATATCGGGTGGGGAGGCCCCAAAGCTGGTTACGATGTTTTCGAAGTAATGCAGGGCTGGTTTGCCCGGAATATACCTTCAGTGAAAACAATATTAGTGCCGAAGAAAGGCGGATTTGGGGAAGACGACCCGGAGTTATGGGGAAAAATCAAAGCAGAAGGAGATGCCTGCATCCTCGGCATCTCGTGTTGAGACGGTTGTGGAGCGGCCTTGAGCCGCTTTGCCAAAACCCTGGAACAGATGGGTATTCCTACGGCGCCATGCACCGCCTTGAATGTTAGTGAATATGTCCGCGGCTGGAATATGTTGTACAACAGCGGAATGCCCCTGCGTTACACTACTTTGCCACTGCCCATCGCCGGGGTTTCCCGGGAAGTACATGAATCATATGTCAACGGGAACGACCCGGTAACCGGTAAGCCGGTTATGCTGGAAATCGTCGATGCCTTAACCAAACCACTGACGAATGAAGAGCAGGCCAAAGATATTACGGAAAAAGCACAGGAACCGCGGCTATTACCGCCGGATACGGAAGAAAATCTGCAGGAGTTTTTTAAAGAAAAAGATTGGACCGACTATCTGCCGATAGTCATGCCGACAGAAGAAAGGGTAAATGCCATGCTCAAAGGGACCAGTCATAAAGCGTATGAGGTGGTAAAGACACTTGCCTGGCCAGGTGGTGGGCGCCGCCTAACGGTGGAAAAAATAGCGGTTTCTGCGGTCATGGCAGGAACTAAACCAGAGTATTTCCCGGTTATCCTGGCGATGGCCACCATGGCTCCTTTCGGCAACTCCACGACATCGATGGCTAATATGATCATTGTAAACGGGCCAGTAAGAAAAGAGATAAATATGAATTCAGGCATCGGCGCCATGGGCCCCCATAACCAGGCTAATGCTACGATAGGACGGACATTCACATTACTTTCGAAAAGCGCTGGGAACCTCCATGCCGGAAAGACGACATTCGGTTCCCTGGGCAGCAACTTACAGTATAATAACTGCTGTTTTGCCGAAAACGAAGAAGCACTGCCGCAAGGTTGGGAGCCGCTAAGTGTACAATCCGGATACAAGAAAACCGACAGTGTGGTCACGGTGGCCACAGGCTGGACGTATGTGTCCTGTGCCGGCGAACTGGTAACCACCTACCCACCGCAGATGCTGATTAGAGATTATATGAAATCATTATCCGGAATGGGCTCGACCGCACTCCTTTGCGCTGATCCGCTGGTAGCCGGCTTACTCCATAAACAAGGTTTTACGACCAAAGAAATGGTGGCAGAATGGCTGGCGAAAAACGTAAAAATACCAGTCCAACAATATTGGGGCAACGGTATCATCACTACTGGATATACCAGCCTGGCACGACAGGAAATAGAACCATTTGCCACCTGGGCTAAGGTACCGCCGGAAACTCTGATTACGCCGTTTAATGAACCAAAAAACATTAACACGGTAGTCGTGGGCGGCCAGACTAATACTATCTGGTTCATCACCGATTTCCGAGCAGGTAATGGTGTATTAGTAGACAATTGGCGGTAGGAATATAACTCCCGAGGTAAACCTAATACATGTACCGGTTTTCTAATTGCGACCATTTCCGGAACAGCAAACGGCAATCCGGTATATCATGGTGTTGAAATTGGACAATATTGTGTACCCTGGGATGAAGAAGTGCCTGGTAGAAAATACGGTCATCGAACCCGATGGCAGCAGCTTCCTCAGAAGTACATCCATAGTGAACTGTGGAAATTCGCGCCCACATGATAGCCCCTAAACACATGGGACAGGGATAACAAGTAGTGTAAATTGCACACCCCGTCAGATCGTGGGAACCTAAGGTTATCTCTGCCCGGCGGATGGCGACTATCTCAGCATGGGCAGTGGAATCATGGGTAGAAACGACCTGGTTATTCCCCTTACTAATAATCTTGCCATCCTTAACGACAACAGCTCCAAAGGGCCCGCATAATCCTCCCTGCATACCAGTTTCAGCTTCCATACAGGCCACTTTAAAAAAATCAGTCATAGGAATTTCCACCTTATTTCAATTCACCGGAGAGTGTAATATCAAATACTATAAAATACAAGTGGCTATTGAAAAACAGATTGTACAGCACAAGGAAAAGGTCTAGAATATACGGAAAATTACAGGGCGTTCTGCGAAAGGCGGGATGCCTTTTTTAAGTAATCAAGCATCACAATAGAAGGAAAAACCAAATCGATCTTTCGAAAGTGTACCAGGAGTAACAAAACATGCAAAGGATAACCGTTGAAAGGCTAAGTACCACCGGCAGAGACAGCATTTGGAGCCGGAATCTTATCATATTAGTCGCAGCCATTTTCCTGCTGAGCCTCGGAACCGGCCTGCAAAATGGGATAAACACCAACTACATGCAGGAATTGGGACTGAGTGACTCCCAAGTCTTACTACAGTCAGGAATAAGGGAAATCCCCGGACTAATACTGATGTTCCTGGCAGCGCTGATGATGCACCTGCCGCTGACATGGAGATCGGTTGCGTCAGTATTGGTGATGGGAGTGGGCTATGCCCTGTATGCAGCGATACATTCCTGGAGTGCGCTGGTGGTTGTTTCTCTCATTGCCAGCCTCGGTTTTCATCTCTGGATGCCTTTAAACAACTCCCTGGGACTGGGCCTGGTTAGTAAAGAAAATTCCGGGAAAGTGCTGGGGACGCTAGCTTCGGTCGGAGCACTGGCTTCCATGGCCGGCATCGGTAGCATCCTTATCTTTTCATCGATTTTTTCGCTGCGGGTTTTCGCCGGCATCGCTGGAGGTCTTATCATTGTGGCAGCTATTGTTCTAGCCCGCCTGCCTAAAAATATCGGCGAGACGAAAAGGGCACAACCACGACTATTATTCAAACGGCGTTATTGGTTATATTACGTCCTCTTACTTTTCGAAGGCTCACGAACCCAGGTATTTTCCGCATTTAACATCATGGTACTGGTTTATAACTATGGATTAACAGCCTTCCAGATCAGTATTCTATTACTGGTGAGTGGAGTAGTTAACTTCATTTTTGCCCAGCCAATGGGGAGACTGTTAGATAAAGCCGGAGAAAGAATCACGCTTACAGTAGGTTACATCGCATTAGCTTTATGTTTCGTAGGTTATGCGCTGGTCAACAATGTATGGTTTTTAGGAGTCATGGTTGTTTTAATTAACCTGTTAGTGACACTGAGTATGGGGCTCTCCACATATGTCAACCGCATTGCACCGCCCGAAGAACTCACGCCCACACTCTCAACCGGGATTAGTGTCAACCATATCAGTTCCGTAGGGATGTCATTTATCGCAGGGGCACTACTACCGGTACTGGGCTACAAAACATTATGCTGGGGAGCAGTGATAATTATCATGCTTTCGGTGCCTTTCGCTTACGCCATCCGCATACAGAAGATAAAACCAGTGAATTTGGAATACAAGTAGTTAGACCTACCGAAAACATATGGGAAATACTTACCTGGTTATATTTCATATACGTAGTTAACTTGGTTCATTAACAAGTGTTAATGTCATTATTGACAAACCTGTCCAAAAGGTTTATACTCCACCGTCAATATCCGGTTTAGCTTTGCTCATAGGAGGGGACATGCTTATGAGCGCCCAAATGTTTATCAAGCTATTATAAAGCAGCAAATACTTTATTCTCCCAAAGGAGGTATTAATTCGTATGTTAACTTGAAATTATGTTATGTAAAAACCTGGATGTATGGGAAGGGACACTAGGTTCAATAAATAGGAGAGAAAGAAAGAAATGAAGTTTAAACTCACATGTGCGGTGGTATCTACTTTAATTGCCACTGTACTCTTGTTCTCGTGCGCATCAGAACCAACAGCAACCACCACGACTAAAGCTCCAGGTACTACAACCACAAAGACTACCACAACGACCACAGCCGTATCTCCCGATAAGCCTAAATACGGCGGTACAGCTACCGCATTCCCCCAGAGTGATACCTCAGCATTTGATGCCGCCACCCAATGGGACCTGTTAGGCTGGCAGATCTCAATTAGCAACGAAGCTCTCCTGGTTATAGACTGGACCAAGGGCCCAGCTGGAACCGGGGAAACTGATATGACCGCTTCCCACCTGGGACAGACCAGGCTGTTCGGCGGCTGGC
>CAZSHH010000089.1:0-12509 GCA_964606525.1 uncultured Dehalococcoidales bacterium | reverse complement strand
ACGTGCTCTGGGAGCTAAAGTATAATCCTTCCGTTTTGTCTCTGAGTTGGTGCGCCTATACTGTTATTTCTTTTGGTCCGGCCGGGGTCCTTCTTCTGAGAAAAAACGAGAAAATGGAATTAAATGCCACTTTATATTTCGATACCGGTGCTCTGGAAGGTGAATGGGGGCTGCAATACAAAGGATCGATGATTGGATTTAACTCCTGTTTAATTGCAGGGATTGCGCGCGAGATTTTACTGAATACCGAACAACCTAACATTGCGCATGGCATCCAGAAAGGACTTCAGGCTATGCGCTGGCTGCAAATCGAGGGGTATGGTCCGGTAAATTATGCCAGATCTGCTGCAATTCAGCTTTATTTTCCAGCTAGCCAGATCATTCAGGAGATGTCAAAAGAAAAGCCAGAACTAGCCGAAGTCAATTTTGAAGCGCAAATAATCCAGAAATCTGCAAAAGGATCTCCGGACTGGACCATATTAAGAACCATGCACCCTGGCTCTTTGGATGCCATCGCAGAAGAAATCGTTCTGAAAGGGGTTGAAAGAGCATTACCGGATGTTCCTATATGCAAGTTCGGAGACCTGCAGTCTGTCGATCGGCGGGAAATCGAATCATTACAGAGCATCAACAGCTTGATCCGGGAATATATAAGTTCCAATCACAAAGAACCCTTATCGATAGCGGTCTTCGGTCCTCCTGGTTCAGGGAAGTCATTCGCAGTCAAACAGGTTGCCAGAGCAGTCGCCAGAGAACAAATTGAATCAATCACTTTCAACCTGTCACAGTTCAATTTACCGGATGAATTGTGCGCTGCGCTGCATCAGGTCAGAGATATCGTGTTAAAAGGGAAAATACCGCTGGTTTTCTGGGATGAATTCGATATTGTATTTCAATCCCAGCAATTGGGTTGGCTGCGCTACTTCCTATCACCCATGCAGGATGGAGAATTCCAGGAGGGACAGATAACCCATCCGATCGGGCGCAGTATATTTGTTTTTGCCGGAGGTACCAGTAGAAGTTTTAAACTTTTTGGCGGTAACTTGCATACCGATGAAGAAAAACGAGCTGCTAAATTGCCGGACTTTATTAGTCGACTCAAAGGATTTCTGAATATTATGGGACCTAACCCACCGCTGGCTGAAAAAGACGGGGTTACAATTGACGATTCATTATTTATTATTCGCCGGGCGATGCTGTTGAGGTCACTGCTGGCAAGGACCGCTCCTGGACTGGCCTCCAATGGAGTCGACCGGCAGTTATTTTCAATTGATCCGGGAGTATTACGGGCTTTCCTTAAGGTCCGCCAATACCGGCACGGCGTCCGCTCAATCGAATCTATATTAAAAATGAGTCAGCTGAACGGCACAAACCATTTCGAACGGTCCAGTTTGCCTGCAGAATCACAACTGGATATCCACGTGAATGGACGTGAATTCACGGCTCTGACTAATCAACTACCGCTGAATGAAGGCAATATTGAAGTTATGGCAAAGTCATTTCACTCTCATTTTTGTGCTTATCTGAAGTCGTTGGGATATGTCTACGGTGATGAAACTTCAGAAGAAAAGAAATTCCATTCCTCGTTGGTGGATTATGACAAATTACCTGAAAATGAGAAAGCACAGAACCGGGCAAACGTCGAAGACATTCCCCGTAAGATGAGTGGGGCTGGCTATATCATGGCATCTAATCGTAATCACGAGTTACCAGTTGAATTCAAGGAAGAAGAACTGGAAAAACTGGCTAAAATTGAGCATCAGAGATGGCTGGCACAAAAAATGACCGATAACTGGAAATGGGCGGAACAAACCGATAAAGCGCAGAAGTTGCATAAGGACCTTAAATCCTGGAATGACTTATCTGATGAAGCCCGGGAAAAAGATCGAGCGATGATCAGGGCTATCCCTGACATCATCGCAAGTGCTGGATATATTATGTTCAAACTCGATTAATCACCAAATATTGCGCTATCAATCGAAATCGTAGAAAACGGCATTGTTATTCTGGATGTCTCGCTCGGCGATACGATTACCTAAAAGAGTATAAAACCTGGTTGACTTTAGTTGTGCTTTATCCAGTGCAGTGATAAAGATGGTCTAAAGACTAATACCTATAATTGACTAAACAGTCATTTTTGAGGGGATTTTGAGGAGGTCTTTATGCCAGATGTTTTTGTCAGCTACTGTGCCGAAGACGGTCCGGTAGCCCAACGGATCTCCGAAGGGCTACAAGCGGCTGGCTATTCCACCTGGTATTATGAAAAAGACAGCCTTCCCGGTACAGACTATATCGAGAGCATCAGCGAAGCCATCACCTCAGCGAAGGCTTTTGTTGTGATCATCTCTCCCCGTTCAGTATTATCTAGTCAGGTCTACCGTGAACTAACACGCGCCTCAGAAGATAATATACCGATGTTCCCGCTTTTACACACACTTCGGCACGAGGAATTCCAGGAGCGTGTACCAAAATGGCGCCAAGCTATGGGTGCTACTACTTCCATCAGCATACCCAGTGGTAATGTGGACTCGATCCTACCCCGCCTGGTAGCTGGATTAAAAAAACAAGGAGTGCTGCCGTCAGAAGTTGAAGGTCCCCAACCCCCGGCGAGACAGTCTCAGGTTGGAGTTCATCGCCATAAGTCTATTCCGCTTTGGGTTTGGGGGATCTCCATTGTGATTTTGGTTGCAGCAGCAGCGGGTATTACCCTGGCATTAACCAATCCGCCAGCTTCGATCACTCCTGACTTATCGACCTTGACTACAACTCCTCCGACAACTACTCCCGGCGAGGCAACTACCAGCGCTAGCATTACTCCGGTTGTTACAAATCCTATTTCAACCACCACAACCATCCAGCCGTTACATCTGAACGTAACCCAGACGCAGCTACTGCCTCTTGGCTGGGCCAAACATGTCGCTTGGTCGCCGGACGGAAGCCGGATGGTAGCCGGGACATATAAAATCCAGTTTCTGGATGGTGATACTTATCAAGAACTACAAAAACTCGAATCGGTTCAGTGGTCCAATAGCATCGCTTTCTCGCCGGATAGCTCGGCGCTGGCTTATAGTGGCACCGCCGGCCAACCAGTCGGATTCATAAAAGTGGGGACGTGGGGAGATTTAGGTACCCTGCCGGGCAGTGCGGATTGCAAAGTGCTGGATTATTCATCTGATGGTAAACTTCTAGCTACTGCAGTCGGTAATGTAGTCAAATTATGGGAACTATCCACCCTGAAGGAACTCAGAACTTTCCCTGATACCTCCGGTCTTGCAGTAGTTTTTTCGCCTGATAGCAAGATCCTGGCTGCCGCCGGCGGCATTGCCGGCCAGGAGATCAAACTCTGGAACGTAGAAACGGGTGATGCACTGCCCTCTCTGAAGGGACATACGAACTGGATTAACTCAATCGATTTTTCTCCAGACGGGCACATACTGGCTTCGGGTTCGACTGATAAGTCAATTCGCTTGTGGGATATGACAACGGGAAGGCTGTTGATGGTCTTAAATGGACATACCGGATACATTAATGCTGTAGCTTTTTCACCCGATGGCCGTTTGCTGGCATCTGCTTCCTGGGATTTCACAGTTAAACTGTGGGATACAGCAACCGGCCAAGAAGTGCAGAGTCTAACCGGACACACCAACCGGGTCGAGTGTGTCGCCTTTTCACCGGATGGGAAGAGGCTGGTGTCAGGGTCCGAAGACGGGTTAAGGATCTGGAGTATCAAATAAGGGCGACAGCCTCCTCTGTCAGAGCTAATATTAGAAGTTATGGAAGTTGGTGACGCTGGAGTAGTAAACGTCTTATCCATTCAATACCATTGAATATTTCCGGTCTTTCGCAATGCTAGTTACACTACCTGGCAGATACCAGACGAAAAAGGAGCTGATTATCAGCTCCTTTTTGATATCGATGAATTAAGTAGGTTTATGGCATTTAGTTAGCCTATTTAGCTTTCTTTGCCGGTTTCACTACCTTCTTAACAGCTGGTTTTCTGGCTGCCGATTTGGCCGTAGTTTTAGTTTTTAACAACTTTAGCTACCTCCTATTTCCTAACTATAATGTAACTATCTTAACAATAACTACTTAAAGATACAGGTACAATAGCCCGAATAGGTTAGTTACCATAGTACGATAGTCAGGAATGGATGAAAGGTTCGTTCGGAAATGATAGTAGTTTCCGAAATCTGATACGTGAACTAAGTCAAGCGGAACAAATGAAAGATCTTACGCAAAAATAGCTAATCGCAAGAGAGTGGGAGGGTAAAATATCATCACTGGCGGATAACATAGTTAAATCAGGGGATATTTTTTATGCGTGCTGATATTGCCGTCATTTATGGAGTTAAAATTGTAAAAAAAATTACATCTTGCTTTTGATTTTATGCCTTCGTTTTTGTGGAGTTTATAATTACAGAACTGGCGATATTATGTACTTTCGTTGGATTGTGTATCAAAATAAATTGTGTAAATATTACAATTGGGACTTCTCAGGAGTGATATTATGAATAAAAAAACTGATACACGCATAATTCAGTGTTTTTTATCCGTGGTTTTAATTACCGTATTGATTTCCGGTTGTGCTGGAAATAGCAGTCCGGCGAATACAGAACCTCCTAAAATACCACCCCAATCAACATTCGTTATGGACTTTAGTGACTTTTCACAAAGTCAATCATCATTTGATATGAATCAAAACAGTACAGCATTTATGGTTTCTTTGTACCCCCTGCCAATTTCATCGGTAACTACTGCTAATGCCCTGGGAGATCATAGCAACTGGACATTTGCCGCTCTCAATGTTGGCTTTTGGAACCTGGTGGGTTTTATTGGTCTGGCAATACCGGTAACAGCCTTCGTGGAATCGATTAAACAAACACCAGTAAAACAACCCGATGGTTCCTGGATATGGACATACAGTATTACTGTGGTGGGGACAACGTATACAGCTGAATTACATGGCAAATATGTAAGTTCTGGTGTTCGCTGGGATATGTATATCACCAAAGAAAATGAATATACCGATTTCCTCTGGTATTACGGAGAATCAGATAGTAACAACACAAAAGGCTATTGGGTACTTAAGGACAAGCCTTCAAACCCAAATGATTTATTACGGATAGACTGGCACCGAAATCCAGTGAACGAAACCGGGGTTATTAAATACACGAACATTGTGCCTGGCGGGACTGAAAATGGCGGATACATCTCCTTTGAATTAAGCCAGGTTGAGACATACAATCGGGCATATGTAATCTTCAACAAATCTAAAAACGAAACCACCTATATCGAATGGAGTAGTACCAACAAAGCTGGGAGAGTCAAGGACTCAGTTCATTTCAAAGACAGCAACTGGCATTGTTGGGATTCCAATTTGAATAATGTTACCTGTCAGTAGATAAAGTTATTAAAGATTTATACAGTATGGAAAGCCTGTCTGTGCATTGTGGACTGAATCTGATGATACTGTTCTCGATCATTCCAGGTACCTGGGTAATAATCAGGTCAAGTTAGAGTAGTGCATTACCAAATTTGATTAAACCCAGCCTAAGATGGAAGTAGCAGTCCCAACTTGAATGCCAGTGTTGATTTCTCCAACATTTATCAGCCATGGAATGTAGAGGCTATTAAGATAGATTTATCTGTAGGAACAACCGCTACTATGTACTATTTATCGCCGCTATGTGCGATATAGTGTTGCCTCAATTCCTCCAGCAGGTCCCTTTCGCAAGTCGGTAACTGTTTCAAACACATTTCGTACACAACGCACTTCCGGCAATCGCCGTGATTGGGACATTCGGTATTCCAACATTCACATTCGAACTTGTATGCTTCACGGCCGCTTGCCATTGCCCCACGCATCTCCCTGGGTGTAACTTTCGGAGGATTATCTCTCCATTTGAACTTGTTCGGCTGTGCCAGTATGTTTTTCTCGTCTTGCATTCTAGGGCATCCTTTCATCATAATAATCGGTAATGTCTATGCTTGCGCTTTGTACTCCGTATCGCGGCTAAACACAATATAGTGTTCCTCTAAGTCCCCCAACAGAGACCTTTGGCAAGTTGGGAACTGCTTCATGTACAAATGAAATACAATGCATGCCTTGCAATCACCGAATAATGCGCAATGCATCCAACAGTCGCATTTCATCTCGTGTGCTTTTTCAGCGTACGCGAGTGCCTCGCGTTTCTTATCTTCTGAAACTTTGGGAGTAGTATCTCTCCATTTGTACCTGTTTGGCTGCTTCAGCATGTTCTTTATTTCTGGCGGTTCGTTGCCGTTTTCCATGTCGTCGAATGGGTTTATCATCTTGTGAAATTCTGCAACGGCTTCTGGTTTCAACATGGACGTTATGATCTCAATGCCTCTCTTTGAAGCATCCGGGTCAAAGTTGCTCCCTTGTGGTGGCTTGAGGTACTCCTCCAGGGCTGCTTTCATTGCTTCCTGCTTGCCTTCTTGCGTGTGTTCCATGATAAAATCAAAGAGCATGTCTTGACCGTTTCCCATTTTTGTTGCTCCTTTTTATGTAATATAGCAAATTTGCTATCTTGTTATTATGTTATAACATAAATTCTCGCCAGCAACGTCTAAATTAGTACCATTTCTTTGGTACTCTTGCCAGGGCACTATTGTTTTTTTACCAACTCTTTTTTCAGAGTGCTGTCTATCCACCAATACTTGGCAAAACTGATGGGTGTTTCCCCGTGATAATTCTTTAACCACGGCCACCACAGGCTGTAGTCGAGGGTTGATGGTAGAGGCAGGTAGTATGCCTGTTCCACGATATAAGGCATTAACTGTCTATGCAGGCGGTCAGCTTCGGGCATATTGATTATGACGTGCTTCTGTATCTCTTTAAAGGCAGATTCGATGACGGGATCACTCACATAACCCATGCAGGGGTTTTTAAAGTACGTCAGGTTCAGGCAAGTGGGGTACTGAGAACCCCATAACATAGGACACAGGATCATGTCCTGATAAGACCAGGAATAAGCAATAGACATGAAGGCTGCTGTTTCCCTGGGTTGGAGTTCCAGGTCGATACCTGCCTTGGCCCACATATCCTGCAAAACAGAAGCCATATCGGCGTAGTCATGGGCGCTCCATAAGATCATTTTGGCCGTTAAACCATCCGGGTATCCTGCCTCAACCAGCAGTTCTCGAGCTTTTTCGGGATTATAGTGGTAGAGTGCCCGTGCTGACTCTGGCATCTCTTCCAGAGGCATATACGCCCTCTTAGCTTCACTCGATACGGGGAAAGCGAGGATCTCGGCAGAACCTCCGTAAAAATCATCCTTTATGGCGTTGAAGTCAGTAGCCATCATTAATGCCTGGCGCACTTTCTTCTCCTTGTAAGGGAATTCTGTCTTATCTATCCTCATCGCAATAACATACGGGTAGCTGCTGACATATGTCGTGTATTTGAATTCGGGGACTTCATGCCTGTAATTTTCAGCATCGTCAGCCGGTATACCGGTGTAGAAATCGACTTTTCCAGTCCTGAGTGCCGCTGCCGAAGTTGAGATATCGGTAATGACCAGTATCTTCACACCGTCGAAATATGGTAACTGATTCCCCTCACCCGGCCTCACCGGATCTTTCATCCAATAGTTGGGATTCCTGATTAATGAAGCTGAGCTTTCAGAAACATAGTCGCTAAGCATAAACGGCCCTGTCTCCACTACGTGTTGCCAGTCCTGTATGTTTCCATATTTCGCCAGTACCTCCGGCGGGAAAAGTCCACCCATTGCCAGCCAATTCCATCCTACCAGGGGGTCAACCGGGGTCTTTAGAGTCACTTCCCAGGGCCCGGTCTTTTCCATGGTCGCCGTACCGAATAATTGTGGTACGAATGCTTTCGTGCGGGCTTGTGGATTCATGATGTAATTGAAGCTGGCAATCCAATCGTCGGCGGTTACTTCACGCCCGTTCATCAACCGGCTCGCTTCACTCTCCGGGTTGTATGCCCAATGCACTCCCCGCCGGACTTGATAAATAATTGTACCCAGTGACGGTATCTGCCAGCTTTCCGCTAGAATACCCCTACAGGTATCAGGACCAGGAGAGATATTGGGCACCCAATCTATCTCTCGAGTACCAGAGGCTCCACGTGTCCAGTCTTCAGCAAGATATGCGTCCTCAACTAACTGTTTCGCAGGTCCCACAACCTGGCCCATAGCAACTCCGTCAAAAACTCCGGTATCTCCGGTAATGAAGGTGAGGGTCCCACCGTATTGTGGTTCCTCCGCTTGCGTGGTGGTCGTTTGGTTTTGAGTGGTCGGCACGGTATTCTTTGTGGTTGTGGTAGTAGTCAATGTAGACGGACTGCAGGAGGAAAGTAGTAATCCGATTGATACGAGACAGGTAAATGGAAGCAATAGGATTTGCTTCTGCATTTGGTTTTACCTCTTCTAAATCAAATTCGATGTAAGAAGTATCAACCCATGATATAATAGCTTTGCTTGCGTATTTTGACAACTATCTTACTTTCACATTGCTTGTTGTATAACCCACGGGGCAATAACAGAAGCAGGCGGTTGAAATGGAGACCACGCTGCTGGCAACCAAGCTCTTCATTCCCCGGGCCGCCCCCGGCCTGGTATCACGCTTACGTCTGATTCAAAAACTGCAGGGCATCTTGAACCACAGCCTTACACTCGTCTCCGCCCCCGCCGGATTCGGCAAGACCACTCTTCTCAGCCAATGGATTCAGAATAGCCATATAACCACAACATGGCTCTCCCTCGAGGATGCGGAAAACGACCCCACCCGGTTCTGGGAATATTTTATTGAAGCCATAAGAAAAATATCTGCTTCAACAGGTGAGAAGGTTTTACGTTTCCTCCACTCCTCACAACCAATTCCTATCGAGTCTACTCTAAATGTGTTGCTTAACGATATCACTACAATGCAGGAGGATTTTGTTTTAGTATTGGATGATTATTACTTCATCCACTTCGAAGCCGTCCACCAGGGCCTTATCTACTTCATCGAACATATCCCTCCAGTTATGCACCTGGTTATCGTTACCCGCGTTGATCCACCACTGCCCCTGGCGCGTTTCCGGGGTAAAGGAGCTATGCTGGAGATCGGTACCGATGACCTCCGTTTCAATACCGATGAAGCATCCGTCTTGCTTGCATCATTGATGGGACAAGCGCTGGCAGCACAAGACCTCGAAGCCATCAACACCCGCGCTGAAGGCTGGGCAGTAGGGCTCAAGATGGCAGCATTATCTCTAGGTAAACAACAGGATATTAGAGAATCAATCGCCGCTTTCACCGGCAGCCAGCGTTATATCATGGACTACCTCGTCGAAGAGGTCCTTGGGTACCAGTCACCTGATGTACGGGCTTTCCTGCTGCAGACGTCGGTACTGTCGAGGATGTGCGGTCCACTCTGTGATGCGGTAACTCAGGGTACCGGTGGCCGGGAAAGACTCCTCAGCCTGGAGAAAGCCAATCTCTTCCTCATCCCCCTGGATGAGTCGCGAGAATGGTATCGTTACCATCATCTCTTCGCTGAACTCCTGAAGCATCAGTTGGACCTGGAATATGGTAAAGACATGGCATGTGAGTTACACAAGAAAGCCAGCCGGTGGTACGAGGACAATCATCTTTACGAAGAAGCCATCGAACATGCTATCACTGCCTGTGATTGGATAAAAGCTATAGAACTGATTCGTAATCCGGCGGTAATGGCGCGTGAAATGCGTTCCTTAACTTTTTTGAACTGGCTGCGCCGGATACCCGAAGGGCATTTACGTACCAATACAGGTGTCTATTGTAATTACATCTGGGCATTAATGACAGCAGGACAAAATAATAAAGCCGAGGACTGTTTAAGGTACCTGGACACAGTAGCAAAAAATGATGACAGTCTGGGAGGGGAAATAGCCCTTGCCCGAGCTAACATCGCTTTGAATAGGGGCAATTTCATACACGCCGAGGAATATGCCAGAAAAGCTTTATCTATACTGCCTCCGGATGATGAGACACTCTATAGTGGTGGTCGTGCAACCGTATCTCTTATCCTTGCTGCAGTTCTAATGGTGCGAGAACAAAATCTGGAAGCTGAAAGCATGGCAAAACAATCTCTGGAGTACTGGCAAAGAATTGGTTCTACGTCCTCGACCATCGATGCGTTGGCTATTCTGGGATCAATCGCTTTCCTTAAAGGTGAATTACACAGGGCAGCTATACTTGGCCAGGATGCTATCGATGCGGTAAAGGGACATCCGAAAACAACAGAAGGTCATCTCTTGCTTGGTAACATTTACTACGAATGGAACAATCTGGAAAGTGCTATCTCGCATTATGAGCGAGCGGCTGAGGTGCTTTCCCTTCAAAAGGGACCGGAGTTGATCGGATATGATCTTGCTTGTTTCAAGTTAGCACTTACGAGAATTGCAATGGGGGATATCAGCAGGGCTACAAAAGCAATGGAAGACGCCGATAAATTGCTTTCCGATGGAACATTCGTCACACCTCGAAACCGTGCACTCAATGCATCCTACCATGCAGCCATCGCCCTGACGGCAGGAGATATTCAGTCTGCGGCGCAATGGGTTGACTACATTGTTAAAACCGGTGATCCGGCACCGGATAGTATTCCCATACCCGTAATCCGCCTTATTTTTGCTCAACGAGGCAGGGCTGTCGAAGAAAAGGAATTTCATGCAGCCTATGAGCGTTTCAATCCACAGGGTCTGCAATATATGATGATGGCAGTCCGCATAGTACAAGCTATTGACTCTCTTGAGCCGGGCGATCCTGTCGATCGCCTGGCTGAAGCCCTGATTCTAGCTAAGCCGGAAGGGTATATCCGTGTGTTTGTGGATTTCGGCATGGAACTGGCTCCCTTACTTAAGCAAGCGATTGCTAAGGGAATTGAACCGGAATATGCACGGAAATTACTAACCATTATTGAAGCCGAGGACCGCCAGCGTAGGATAAGGAAGGGAGAGTTACCGCGGTCAGCCGTATCTTCAGCTATACTTAGCGAACGGGAAATAGAAGTCCTGCATCTCATGTCCTCCGGCCTCTCCGACCGCCAGATTGGTATAAAGCTTGTTATAAGTCTCAGTACCGCCAAGACCCACGTCCACCGCATCCTGGATAAACTGAATGCTACCAGCCGTATGCAAGCCGTAACTCATGCTAAAGAGCTGAAACTGATTTAATACCACTCTTTCCCTCAGGTTTTTTCCTACTCAATAGTCCCCCAAATCAATTTTCGGTATCAATCTAATGATTGATTAAAGTCACTCTTGTCCCCTGTTACTCTGAAACTGTAAACAAGGTAGCAAGAAAAAACAGGGAGTAATCAGATGCAGGCAATCAAAATTCAGGTCAGGGGACAGATCGATAAAAATTGGTCGGAATGGCTGGCAAGCCTGAACATCGACCACACGTCCCGGGACAACACGGTTATGAGTGGATTTGTCCGTGACCAGGCCGCCCTTTACGGGCTTTTATTCCAGCTATCCAATCCGAGTTTCCAACTGGTATCGCTGACCTGTAGCGATACCGGGTGCCCCGGCAGGCGAGGAGGTTGGAGAAATATGAAAGCCCAGAATTATAGACACAGAAACTAATAGAACAATTCAGATGAATTACCCCCAGCTTACTGGGGGTAATTCACTTACGGAAAACGTCTACCGCCTTTTTCATTCTCTCTACGACAGGTACTTTGAACGGACAACTGGACTCGCAGCTGCCGCATTCTATACAATTGACCGCCGTGTTGCTCATCTCACTATAATGACGTTTGAGCGACTCGGGAACCGTGTCGGTTCCCAATGCTAGATCCAGGTATTTCATCACTTGGGCAATATCAATCCCTGCTGGACACGGCAGGCAGTGGTTACAATACATACATTTCCCAATCATCGCATACTTAGGTGTACCAGCAAGAATAACCGAATAGTCACGCTCTTCCTCAGATAGATCGGAATACCTTGCTGAAATCTGTACTTCTTCCGTAGTTCGAGCCCCTAACATAAAACTAGCTACACCGGGACGGGTCAGGGCATAATGAATACAATGAATCGGAGTCAGAGCGACGCCAAATGGTGACGTTTTAGCCTGCAACAACGCGCCTGCGGCCAGGCCTTTCATCACCGTGATACCAATTCCCATGGCTTCACATGTTTCATAAAGCTCGCTACGGACAGGGTTGATACCTTTTAACCTGTCATCGGAGAATTCCTTCAACGAAAACAAACTATCCAACTCGGTACCAGCAGGGAGAAGATCGAAAGCCGGATTAATGCTAAACATCAGCATATCAATCAGTCCCGTTTTGACCGCACGGAGGGCAACCTCCGGTTTATGGGAACTCATGCCAATCGCCCTGACAACCCCTTCCGCTTTCAGTCTGTGAACATATTTGATGATATTACTATTAAAAACCTTTTCAAAATCATCATCGCTGTCCACATAATGGAGTATGCCGATATCGATATAATTTGTCTGCAGGCGTGCCATAAGGTCATTGAAGTAGAA
>CAZSHH010000088.1:12306-12547 GCA_964606525.1 uncultured Dehalococcoidales bacterium | reverse complement strand
ATATTACCCCATTATAATGGATTGAACCGCGGCCATCTATCTAACATAAAATGAGTGATGGAGATTATGCGCAAGATAAGGTAAAATCTAGCTGAGAAGCTTTTTTACAGTGAAGGTTTGCTTAAGGAATCAAGGTGATTAAGCTCTCATTTAGCTAAAAGGAGCAACATAATGGGTGATGTTTTAAATGAAGCCTACCGCATCATGCAGTGCAAGGAATGCCCATGGTATAAGTCATGTG
>CAZSHH010000088.1:8298-12296 GCA_964606525.1 uncultured Dehalococcoidales bacterium | reverse complement strand
TCCGCCGAAGACCTGCGGCGTCAAATGGAAGCTTCGGGAACAGGGTTAACCGGGGCACCTGCAGATACGAATATGCAGAACTTTTTCGCGAATATGGCCAGCGCAGCGCAGAACTCATTACTCGAAGGCTGCCCGGTCTTCATTGAAAGGCTGCGGGCCAGCCCGGCGTTAGCACAAAAGATCAAAGAACTAATGCATAATTGGGGGAAAGAAGAATAATATGACGGATGACGCCGCCATCAAGGCACAACAACTGGCTGACCTGAAAACCCGACGGCAAAATGCCCAGGGGATGGGCGGCCGGGAAAGGGTGGAAGCCCAGGCCAAACGAGGCAAGCTGAACGCCCGGGAAAGGATAAACCACTTACTGGATCATGGTTCCTTCCGGGAGATCGGGGCCTTTGCCAAGAGCCGGGGAGCGGTAACTGAACTGGCTGCCGACGGTGTGATCACCGGGTTCGGCAAGATCGACGGGCGTAAAGTATATATCTATTCCCAGGACTTCACCAGCAGCGGCGGCACCCTCGGTGAAATTCACGCCCAGAAGATCTGCCGCGTCCTGGACAATGCCATGAAAGCGGGTGTCCCTGTGATCGGGCTGCATGACTCTGGCGGCGCCCGGATACAGGACGGGGTGGATGCCTTAGCGGGATACGGCCAAATATTCTTCCGCAATACCCGGGCTTCCGGACTGATTCCCCAGATATGTGCCATCCTGGGGCCGACGGCAGGGGGCGGGGTCTATTCGCCAGCCTTGATGGACTTCATCTTTATGGTCAAGGGCATCAGCAATGCTTTTATCACCGGCCCACGCGTGGTGAAAGCCGTTACCGGCCAGGAGATCAACGAAGAAGAACTGGGCGGTGCTACTGCTGCCCAGAAAAAAGCCGGGGTAGCCTGCCGTTCCGAAGATAGTGAAGAAAACTGCTTCAAGAATATCCGGGAACTGATCAGTTACCTGCCGGCGAACAACCGGGAATCACCACCGCAAGTGGATTGGGGTGATATCACCGACCGTTTAGACCCGGAGCTATTCAATATTATCCCGGCAAACCCGCGGCATCCTTATGATATGCATGAGGTCATCGAACGGATCTTTGACCAGCGGCCGGGGCAGAAGAACTACTTCGAACTCTTCCCGATGTTTGCCACCAATATCATTACCTGCTTTGCCCGGCTGAATCGGCGGACGATCGGCATCATCGCCAACCAACCCCTGCACAAAGCCGGTTGCCTGGACGTCGACGCCTCAGATAAAGCTTCCCGCTTCATCAGGTTCTGCGATGCCTTTAATATCCCGGTGGTCAACCTGGTGGACGTACCGGGTTATCTACCGGGGACCGACCAGGAATGGGGCGGCATCATCCGGCACGGTGCCAAGATGTTGTATGCCTATTCCGAAGCCACGGTGCCCAAGATCACCCTGACCGTCCGTAAAGCCTACGGCGGGTCTTACCTGGGAATGTGCAGCAAAGACCTGGGGGCTGACTTCGTCTTCTGCTGGCCGTCCACGGAACTGGCGGTGATGGGAGTGGAAGGGGCAGCGCCGATCATCTTCCGTAAAGAACTGGAAGCGGCAAATAATTCCCAGGAACTGCTCGAAGCCAAAATCAAAGAATACCGGGAAAAATTCGCCAATCCCTACCTGCCGGCACAGCACCTGCATATTGATGACGTGATCGACCCGGCAGAAACCCGGATACGGCTGATCGATGCCCTCGAAATGGCTTTAGGCAAGACGGAAGAACTGCCGAAAAAGAAGCACGGCATCACCCCGGTTTAGTAAAACCAGGCAAAGACCGATGATGCAGATGGCTTTTTCGATCAGGAGGTATGATGCTTTATATCCTGGCCGGGCCTGATGATTATTCCCGGACGCAAACCCTGGAGGAGATCAAACACCGGTTGGGCGATCCCGGTATCCTCGCCATGTCGACCACGGTGCTGGAAGGCCAGAAACTAACCGTTGACGAGCTGAAACACGCCTGTGATACAGTCCCGTTCATGTCGGAAAAACGGCTGGTAATCGTGACCGGCTTGCTGGAACGTTTCGATGCTGCGTCGAAAGTCGAGAAAAACCGCAGTGCAGCGAATAACCCCCAACGGGACCCCACCCCTTTCGCTGCCTGCCTGAATAATGTACCGGAGTTTACCATCGCCGTCCTCATCGAAGATGAACTGCCGGCAGCAGCAAAGAAAGACAGCCTGTTCAAGAGTATCGCGGCGAAAGCAGATACCAGGCTTTACCCGCTGATCAAGGACGCCAAACTGCGGGGATGGATCCAGAAGCGGGTAGCCGACCTGGGCGGCAATATCTCGCCGCAAGCCCTGGAAACACTGTACCTGCTGGTGGGCAGCAACCTGTGGGTGATGGCCAGTGAAATCGACAAGCAGTTCCTCTATGCTAAAGGAAGGCGTATCGAAGAAGCGGATGTCCGGGTCATGGTCGGCTACACCCAGGACGTGAGTGTCTTTGCCCTGATCGATGCCATCGTGGACTTCAAGGTCGAACAGGCCGGGCAGACCCTGCAGCAGCTCCTGGACCATGGGGCAGCACCGGCATATCTCCTATATATGTTGGACCGGCAATTCCGCATGATCGTACGGGCAAAAGACCTGAAGGCAGGGGGGCAAAACGACGGCTTTATCCAGGGGAAGCTGGGGATCAACAGCGATTTTGCTTTCAAGCGTACATTGAACCAGGCCGGGCGGTATTCGTCTACCCGACTGCTGCAAATATATCAGGCATTACTCGAGACTGATATTGCCATAAAGACAGGCAAATATGACGCCGAATTAGCCTTGAATCTATTGATCGCCGAATTGTGCCGCCGCGGGGAACGGAGAACGGTCCGGGCGGGAGATGAAGATGGCCGGTTCTGAAAACCGCCCTGTGATTGCCGTCGATCTCGGCGGGACCAAGATCGAGGCGGCATTGATCACACCTTCCGGCCGAATCCTGGGCCGGGAACGGGTGCCCACGATGGCGGCAGCCGGACAAACACAGGTGATCAAGCAAATAAACCTGGGAATAGACAACCTGCGCGCCCAAACCGGCATCAACATCGTAGACACCGCCGGGATTTGCGTAGCGGCGGCGGGACCGGTGGACATGGAGCGCGGCATCATCACAACATCACCCCATCTCCCCGGTTGGCAGTCGGTACCGCTGGGTAAGATCATCGGCGAAAGGTACCAGACTAATTCCTTTCTAATCAATGATGCCAAGGCCGCCGTCCTCGGAGAACACCGCTTCGGGGCAGGGCGGAGCGTGAATAACTTCATCTGCATCACCCTGGGCACCGGCATCGGCGGCGGCATCATCACCAACGGCAAGCTGTACTTCGGGCAAAACGGGGCGGCGGGGGAGATGGGCCATATGACCATCGACAACCACGGCTTCAAATGTGCCTGCGGCAATATCGGCTGCTGGGAAACCCTGGCCTCCGGCTCAGCCATCGAAAGAGAAACGGTATCGCAGCTGGCAGCCGGGGAAGCATCAGTATTGAGAAGCATGTCAAACAAAGGGGCGAACACGGTGACTGCCAGCATGGTCGGTGAAGCTGCCCGGCAAAAAGACCCCCTGGCTTTAAGCATCATCGCCTGGGCAGCCGGGCACCTCGGCACCGGGCTGGTCAACCTGGTGAATATTTTCAACCCGGAAATGATCGCCATCGGCGGGGGATTGGCCAAGATCGGGACGATACTGCTGGACCCCGCCATTGCCATTGTCCGGCAGCGGGCGTTCAAATTGATGGCGGATAACGTCAAGATCGTAGCGGCACAGTTGGGTGATGATATCGCCGTCATGGGTGCTGCCGCTTTCGTGTTCGAAAAAGGGCAGCGATAAGCCCAGTTCACAGTCAACTACCGCCAGTCTTTGGAAACAGGGACTTTCTCCATCGCCTTGAACGGCCGCACCTGATTCACCACCACGGTATGAGTGCCTTCGCGCCGGGACATACGTCCCTTGATCACCAGGAAGGGCGACTTGAACT
>CAZSHH010000088.1:0-8288 GCA_964606525.1 uncultured Dehalococcoidales bacterium | reverse complement strand
GAAGGCCTTTACCCGGGTTACTACCACATTGTGAGTCCCTTCGCGCCGGGAAAGCTTGCCTTTTACTATTAAAAAGGGCGACTTGAACTGGTGTTCGTTCGGCCCGTAAACCTGGGGAAAGACCATCAGGGGAATATGGCCGAACTCATCCTCCAGGGTGATGAAGACCACCTTAGCCATGGGCCGCTGCCGCCGGATGACCATACCGGCCGTCACCACCTCCTCCCCATCCCGCAGGCGGGGAATGTCCTTGCTGCAGTGCAGCGAACCGCCTAAACGCGGCCGCAGCAGGGACATGATATGCCCGGCGGGGAAAAGGCTCAACACCTTGTATTCGTCCTTCATGCTTTCCCACCGCCCCGGTGCCGCCAGGTCGACCAGGTCCTGAGCCACGGGCAAAGCCAGCGGCAGCTGTGAATTGAGCGGCCGGTAGCGGAGGCCAATCTCCCATTTCACCTTACGGCGGTTGACTTCCAGGCTGTCGAAAGCCCCGGCGCTGGCCAGGTTGAAAGCGACCTCCTGCAGCACGCCGGTCCGGGCCAGAAAATCCCCGATGCTCTTGAAATCGCCCTCCCTGGCCCGGCCTTCCTCGATCATCCGGGCGGAGGCTTCGCCCAACCCCATGACGTGCAGAAGGCCAAGACGAACAGCAAATTCATTCCTGAGAACGGATTCTTTCGACTCTGAGTCGACCTGCGTCTCAGAATGACATTTCGAGGATTTTTGAGACACACTCCGAGATGTAGTAACCGGACGGACGGCCACCCCACTTATTTTCCTCTCCCCTTGCGGGAGAGGATTAAGGTGAGGGGTACAGGAATCATCTGGTAACGGTTCGATGGTGCACTGCGCCCGGCTGCGGTTGATATCCGGGTTCAAGACCCTGACGCCGTGCCGGCGGGCATCTTCTTTCAAGGTCTCCAGGTTGTAGAAACCCATGGGCTGCTGGTTGAAGATCGCTGCGTAGAACTCCAGGGGGTAGTAGTACTTCAACCAGGACGCCTGGTAGGCGGTCACGCCGAAAGCGAAGGCATGAGACTCGGGGAACATGTACTGGCCGTTGAATTTCTGGAAAATAGCTTCAGCCGCAGCGGTGCCGACCCCACGTGCGGTGGCCCCCGTGAGGAACTGCTGCCGGTAACGCGCGATCAATTCATCGTTATGCCGCCGGCCGAAAGCCCGACGCATACGGTCGGCCTCGCTGGGGGCAAAACCAGCCACGTCGATCGCCACCTGGTTGACCTGGTCCTGGAACAGGATGATACCCAGGGTACGCTCCAGCGCCCGCTGTTCCAAGGGATGGTCGTAGACAACCGGCTTCTTTTTAGTGCGCCGCGCCAGGTATTCCTGGACGCCGTGGTTCACGCCCACCCCGGGGCGGACTGCCCCCACTTCGTGGGCCATGTCCAGCAGGTTGCGGGGATGAAGCCGGGTAATAGTCTGCATCTGGGCCGCCGATTCCACCTGGAAGATGCCGATGGTATCTCCTTTACATAACATATCGTATACGGTGGCGTCCTCGAAATCGATGCGGGAGAGGTCGGCTCTTGTCCCGGTACGCTGCCGGATCAATTCAACCGCTTCCTGGAGTTGGGACAGGGCGCCCAGGGCCAGGAAATCGATCTTCACGAAACCGGCGTCGTCAATGCTGTCCTTGTCCCACTGGCAGACATAGCGGCCGGCGATGGCCCCCGGCTGTACCGGGACGATGTCCGTCAGCGGCAGGGAAGACAATATCATGCCGCCTGGGTGCTGACCCAGGTACTTGGGAAAGCCGTCCAGTTCCGCCGACAGCCGGACCAGGTCCCGCCAGACCCGGTCATTGGCCTTGTCTTTGAAATGGGGGGACTTCTGCATCTGCTTTTCCAGGTGTTTCGCACTGCCCCAATCGACGAATTTTGCCAGCTGGTCCACCTCGGTTTGGGGCAGCCCCAGGGCCTTGCCCAGGTCACGGACGGCGCCCTTCACCATGTAAGTACAGATAGTCCCCGTCAACACGGCATGTTCCCAGCCCCATTTCCGGTGGGTTTTCAGGATCAGTTCTTCCCGGATGCGGCGCGGGAAATCGAGATCGATATCAGGCACGTTGTTCATGGTATCGGCGGGGAGGAAGCGCTCCAGCGACAGGTTGTACTTCAGGGGATCGATGTGGGACAGGCCAATGAGATAACCGGCCAGTAAAGCCACCGAGGAACCCCGCCCCCGCCCCGGGGGATTTTCCTCCAACGGAACATCGGCGGCACACAACCCCTGCTCAAGCATCACCTCCCGCCCTAACTTGATGACCTCATGGTACATGAGCAAAAAACCCGCCAGGTTGTACTTGCGGATCAGGGTGAACTCCTGATCCAGCCGTTCGCTGACGGCCGGCGTGACCGACCCGTAGCGCCTGACGGCGGCTTCGTAACATAATTTTTCCAGGTAGCCCTGGGGGGTGAAGCCGTCCGGGGCGGGGTAGGAGGGGAAGGTATAATGCAGGTCGCCGACGAGGTCGAAGGTACAGCGTTCGGCGATCTCCATGGTATTGGCCAGGGCTTCCGGGCATTCGGCAAACGGTTCCGCCAGTTCCGCCACCGGCCGCAGGTAGAATTCCGAATTGGCACGGCGTTCCCGGTGTGTCTCTTCCAGGCTCTTGCAGTGCCGGACCGCCACCAGGCAGTCATGGAGTTGATGCCGCTCCCGGACATGGTAGTGCACGTTGCCCGCGGCCACCACGGGCAGCCCGTTCTCCTGTGCCAAGGCCAGCAGGCCCCGGTTGCGGGCGGTATTGCCCGGCACCAGGTTGTGCTGTAATTCGAGGTAGTAGTGCCCCGGCCCGAACCAGTCCCGGTACTGCCGGGCCAGGTTACGCGCTTCGGCTGCTTGCCCGGAGACGACCAGGCGGGATAGTTCTCCCTGGGGACAGCCGGACAGGCAAATCAAGCCGGCAGTGTGTTCCGGCAGCAGGGCGGGGTCGAGGGCGGGGTTCTCCCGGTCGGCGGCGTAGGCAGCGGTAATCAGCCGGCACAGGTTGCGGTACCCGGTACGGTTTTCCACGAGCAGGGTCAGGTGGCCGCCGCCTTTCAGGGTCAATTCCGCCCCGGTGATGCCCTTGAAGGACAGGGAACGGGAAAGCTGGGCAAAGCGCATCGCCCCGCACAGGTTATCATGGTCGGTGACCGCCAGGGCGCGGTAGCCGAGTTCCTTGGCCCGCAGCATCAGTTCTTCCAGTGACGAGGCCCCGTCATGGAAGGAGTAGTAGCTGTGACAATGAAGTTCGGCGTAGTCCATAATATGACCGGATAAATTCTAAATCCCAAGCTCTAAATTCTAACTAAGTTCCAATATTCAAATTCAAAAATCAAAAACAAGTAGGGGCGGGTTTGCGCAACCTGCCCGCCGCGTCTTATTCCGGTGAAAGAAACAACCCCTCTCTGTATCTCTCCCCTTAAATAAGGGGCGAGAGAACCCGAAAGATGAAGCCATCTACAGTTTTCGGACAACCTCAAGAACCGCGGAACAACCTGAGGCTAAATGACGGATTTTGAAGAAACAACCTCAGGCACGAATTGAAGCTAAAAACGAAAACTCTAATTTCTAAACTCAAAATCCAAATTACCAAAATACAAATAGTCCTCATCCCTCACGCTTCGCTTCCCGATTCTTTCGACTGCCAGTTTTCTTTCATTCATTTTCCAGATTTCGTGCTTTTTATTGCCGGTACCATAGTCCACCTATCAGGTCTTTATAAAGCACCAGTTTCAGGCCGGAATTAAGGCGCACGGTGTAATACATGCGGGAGATGGGTTCCGGCCGCCACCATTCATCATCCAGCCGCCAGCGGTCGTCGACCGCCTGGACCAACTGGCGGCGCTTGTCCCTGACAGCCACCGGCATTCCTGCGGCATCTTCTTCCACCTGCAGCGGCTCCGGCTGGTTTACCGGTTTAAGGGTGCCAGGGCATACCGCCTTTCCGGTATCCTCGACCATGGTTCGATCTCCTTCACCTGATACACCTGGTGGTCCCCCAGGCGAAAATCCAACTGCCGGATGTCATCCAGCAGGTTGTCCCGGGAACGGACCGCCGAGAAGATGCTTTGCTGCCGCCCGGTGCCGCAGGCCAGGCGGGTGATGCGGATCCCCACCTGGTCCACCGGACCCGGCTGGGGATAGTTTTCCAGGAAATACCGGAGACGGGGCAGGGCGCTCCGGGCGGCCATGGCCGGCTCTTTGAAATTGACCGTCTTCTCCCAGCGCCGGCTGTCCCCCCCCTGCGTCCAGACCTCCAGGCAGGCGATGCCCCGGCCGTGGAAATCATGGGCGGCCAGCACCTTTACCAGCAGTGCTTCCACGGTGGAGAGCAATGCCTCCACGGAGGTGGTAACCCAATTCAGGGTAATATTCTCTTCGACTGCCTGTTCCAGGGAACGGGGATACAGGGGGGCCGCGTCCCGGCCCTGCGCCAGTTCCCAGATGCGCTTCCCTTCCGGGCCAAACTGGGCCTGCAGGGGACCGGGGGGAAGATTGGCGATCTGCCCCAGCGTGCGGATGCCGAATTCCCGCAGTTTCTTCAAGCTCAAGGGCGAGACGGGCAAAACATCGCACGGTATATCCCGAAGGCAGGAAAGGTCGTCATACAACGTCTGGAAACCGCTGTTTTCCGGGCTCTGCCGGGCTGCCAGGTAAGCCAGGAACTTGGAGCGGCCCAGGCCTATCCGGGTAACGAATTCCGGGGGTACCACCGCCCGGACAGTGGCAACGAAGTCCTCATCCCTTTTATAGATAAGCTGAAGGCCGTCCATGCCGAGGTAGGCCAGGCCGGGTTCCGGCCCCTCCACCAGCGGACTGGTGTTTTCCAGGGCATCCAGTATCTGGTTGAAGCGCCGGCCGTAATAAGTGGCATCGGCATGGACCAGCCGGATATCGTCGTGCCGGGAGAGGGCCTGCTGCAGGTCCATCTTCGGCTGCAAGTCGGCCAGTTCCGGGGCATGGTCCAGCACCAGTTTTTGCGAACCCGACTCCTGGACGACCACTGCCGGCAATCCGCCAAGGTAGGGGCGACGGGAGACCTCGCAGCGCAGGGGAAAATGGGGCATTAATACGCACAAAATTTTCACATCGCACATTATATAGAACTTGAGTTCTGCTGTCAAGTACCCTGCCATATTTATTGTGTCCGGCGGGATAAAAAGGTACTATTATGGTGGATAGTGGACGGTGGCGGGACGATATTTTAATGCGGGGGGAAGAAAAAATGTACGCGAGGATCGCAGTTTGTCTTGACGGCTCCACATTGGCGGAACAGATACTCCCATATGCCGCGGAACAGGCGAAGCATTTCAACAGTGTGCTGGTGCTGCTGCGGGTGATCCCCGGCCCGGTAATCCTGGCGCCCGGCATCCCCGGGGCCGGTGGGGGACCGGTAGTGACGGCGCGCATGGAGAAACAGGTGGAAAAAGAACAGCAGGAAGCCGAGGCATACCTGCAAAACAGCGCGACACGACTGCAGAAAGAATACCAGGTGAAGACGGAATGCCTGGCTTTGATCGGGCCGCCGGGACAGACGATCGTGGAATTTGCGGCTAACAATGAAATAGGGCTGATCGCCATCGCCACCCACGGGCGTACCGGACCGGGGCGGGTGCTCTTCGGCAGCGTGGCCGACTACGTAATCAAACAGACGCGCCTGCCCATCCTGCTCATCCGGCCAACTACCCAGTAGGCCGATAATTTATACAGGAAATAGCGACAATGGCAGCAAACAATATATATGTGGGGACTTCAGGGTGGTCTTATCCCAAAGGAGACGGCACCTGGAACGGTTATTTTTACCCGGCAGACAAGAAGCTGGATGAATTAATATACTACAGCCGTGTTTTCCGAACCGTAGAAATCAACAGCACTTTCTACCGCCCCCCCGACCCACGCCTGTCCCAGAGCTGGGCCAGCCGTGTGCCCGAGGGCTTTCTTTTTGGCGTCAAATTGTGGCAGAAATTCACCCACCCAAAAATGTTCGAGAAAGCCACGGGCGAGGCAGCAGCCGTCAACCAGGAGGACATCACCCTGTTCAAACAAAGCCTGGAGCCGCTGGCAGCAGCACACAAACTCGGGGTCCTGCTGGCGCAGTTCCCCCCCAGTTTCACGAACAATGATATCGGAAAACAGGTGCTGCAGGGGTTGACCGGCCATTTCGGCAAATACCACCTGGCGGTAGAGTTAAGGCATAAAAGCTGGAGTGACGACCCGGCGACGGCTGAGATATTACATGACCACAATGTCGCCTGGGTACAGATCGACGAACCGAAGTTCAGTTCCTCGCTGGCCGCCGAGGTCCCGCAAACAGCGGATTTTTCCTATTTCCGCTTTCACGGACGGAACCGGGAGATGTGGTGGAAGGGGGACGTGGAGACCCGGTACTGCTATCTGTACAGCGATGATGAGCTGAAGGAATTAGCGGATAAGGTCAAAGCCGCAGCCGAGAAATCAAAATTGACCTTTGTCTATTTCAACAACCACTGGAAAGCCTACGCTCCCCGCAACGCTACTGATATCATGATGGCGCTGGATATCCCGGTTACCGATCTGCCGCTGTTCCAGGGACAGTTAAAGATAGAGGAGTAAAGACTTAATTCCGAAATTCGAATATCGAAATGCGAAAAAATATCGAATTACTAATTTCAAAATTTTCAGTCAAAAGTATATCCTGCCAGGGCTGGCATCTTGCCGAAACCATCTCAATCTTCCCATGTGAAGGGAATCCAGTGTGTTGGTCAATAAACGGGTTTACAGCATTCAGAATCGGCTATTCCCCGCTCGCCCTGAGCCCGTCGAAGGGGAGCGGGATTAAATTTGCTTTCATTGCCGCTATGGGTTCGACGGGCTCACCATGAGTGGCTGGCAAAACCCAGGCCAAGTCTGGAAGAATAACAATACATGGTTCACGTCATTTTTTACCCTTTCCGTTTGACAAGTCCAGTTTACGAATCTATCATTATGCGTATGGCGAAGACGATCGAAGAAATCAACGAGAAGATCAAACAGGGCAAGGCCGTCGTTCTGACGGCGGAAGAAATCATCGATTTTACGAAAAACAAAGGCATCGAGAAAGCTGCCCGTGAGGTGGACGTGGTGACCACGGGGACCTTCGGGACGATGTGTTCATCGATGGCCTATTTCAATACCGGCCATGCCAACCCCCGTATCAAGTTCGGCGGCGGCCGGGCTTTCCTGAACGATGTCCCGGCATATACCGGGGTTGCCGCTGCCGACCTGATCATCGGCGCTACAGCTACCCCCGACGACGACCCTCGCAACCGGGTTTATCCCGGTGAATTCAATTACGGCGGCGGGCACGTCATCGAAGAACTGGTGGCGGGAAAAGACGTACGCCTGACGGCGACAGCTTACGGCACGGACTGCTATCCCCGTAAACAGCTCGATACCTGGATCAATATCCGGGACCTAAACCAGTGCGTGCTGTACAATCTGCGTAATTCCTACCAGAACTACAATATCGGCATTAATCTTTCGGACAAGCCGATATACACATATATGGGAATGTTGAAGCCACGCATGGGAAACATCAATTATTCCAGCGCCGGGCAGTTATCGCCCCTATTGAACGACCCGTATTACAAGACGACCGGAATCGGTACCAGGATCTTCCTCGGCGGCGGCGTAGGCTACGTCGCCTGGCAGGGAACGCAGCACGACCCCACCATCCTGCGTACGGAAAATGGCGTGCCGAAGCGGGGTGGGGGAACGATGGCAGTAATCGGCGATATGAAACAGATGAACCCCCGTTACCTGATGGGCGTCAGCATCCAGGGCTATGGTGCCAGCCTGGCAGTCGGCCTGGGCGTGCCAATCCCCATCCTGAATGAGGAAATCCTGCGGTATACCACAGTCAGTGATGCCGAAATATACGGGGCGGTGATCGACTACTCCGATGCCTATCCCAACCGGAAATCCGATATCGTAGGCGAAGTCAGTTATGCCGAATTAAAGAGCGGCAGCGTGAAGCTGTTGGGCAAAGAGGTTCCCGCAGCGTCGTTGTCCAGTTATCCCCGGGCGGTGGAAGTGGCGAATACCCTGAAAGACTGGATCAAAAAAGGTGATTTCCTACTCACGCAGCCGGTAGCACCGCTCCCCGGGGTGGAATCGGGCGTCAGCTTCAAACCGATGAAAGTACGGCCGGTAGAATAGGACGACGTGACCCGGTCACGTTGGAACGTTTTGTTTTCCGAGGTAGCAGATTATGGCAATACCGACAATATCGAAAAGGATCGTGCTCCGCTTCCCGCGGAGGA
>CAZSHH010000087.1:0-12610 GCA_964606525.1 uncultured Dehalococcoidales bacterium | reverse complement strand
TATCAAAAACCACCACGAGCCTTCATTTTCAGCACTGAGGTAACCGGTCGTCAGGGATATGGCAACACTGAAGGCGACTACTGCGGAAGCCGCTTGGCCGAGCTGGATGACGGTTTTTTTCTGCAGGCGGTCGGCTAGCGCTCCGCCGTACAGGGAGAGGATGATGGTGGGGATGGCGTTTGCCAGGGCCATTACCCCGAGCATCGCCGCTGAACCGGTCAGGCGGAAAAGGAGGAGGGAGCGGGTGACCATCTGCATATTCATGGCGGCCCACTGGCCGGCCATCCCGAAAAAATAGAAGCGGTAAGCGGTATTTTTCAGCGAATCAAAGGTACGGATGTTACGCAGCGAGAAAACCAGGGAGCGTGTTCGTCCGGAGATATTATTACCCTTGCGTTTCTCTTCATCATCAGCCGGGGGAACTCGCTTCATATATCCAAATCCAACTCACAAAGCCTGAAATCAATACCGAAACATAATATGACCAAAGCAGTGGTGTCAAGAAAAGTTCATATGGGCAAGAGATGGCGTTAAGGGAGAACCCCGGTTGCCTGGCTTAACAACGGGCTTAATTGACGGGGTTTTCCATTTTTCGGTGCCGCAGGAGAACAATACCGGAATAAGCCAGGCACAACGCCATCAGGAGTACCGCCAGCGAAACGAACACCTGGTCGGGTGTATAGTGGTCTAACCCTATTTGTTCCAGGATATGCGGGATTTCCGGCGGATACGGTTTCAGGTACCAGAACCAGAAAGCGATGTTAAAGAGCCATATCCAGACCGCGGGCAGCACAAGAAGGGCGAGTAGAAAGCCGCGTTCCAGCCAGCGCCGGGAGACGGCCAGGGTGAAAAGCACGAGCGGGAGGTACATTATGAGGTACTGGTAATTCACCCGGTAGAAGAGGGCGATGAAGAGGAGGATGCCGATCAGGGCGGCCTGTTCCAGCCGGATTTTCTTTACATAACATAGAACCACTGCTGAAATCACCGCCGCCGCCAGCAGGGGGATGCAGTAAATAAAAAGCCAGCCGGTGTTCAGGAACCAGGCTTCATGCAGGTAAGTCAGGAAAGCCCCTATCCCGCCGAAAGCATAGCACAGGGGTGTCTGGTAACCGGGAGATTGGGCAGGGAAAAATACCGAACGCAGGTAAGGCGCCAGGTTACCGTCGAAGATGAACGGTAGGGAAACGATGATAAATATGCCGGCCGCGAGAGCGCAGTTTTCCACGAGGCGGCGGATTTTCATGTGCCGGCACAGGACCGCCAGCATGAGTAAAGCCGGCAGGGCTGCATGTTGCTTGGTAAGCACGGCCAACCCCGCGAAGATAAAACCAAGTCGGTCACGGCTTTTCAGCAGCAGGATCAATGAGGTCAGCAGGAGGGCCGCAGCGATAGCATCGAACTGGCCGAAGACGGCGGAATTATACCAGGCGGTAGGGTGGAACAGCCAGACAAAACCGAAGCAGAGTTTCTTGATCTTTGAACCGGGGATTGCCCATATCAAAAGGCCGCCGACAGCGAGGTCGGCCGCGATAATGGGCGTTTTCATGGCCACGCGCCAACTGATGTCTACCATGTCGGGAGAGGCCAGGCTCCCGGGGGCGGCAAAAAGGGCAAGGCGAAGGATGAACAACCAGAGCGGGGGATAGACAAAAGCCCAGCCCTCATTAGCTAAAAGGGGGTCGTAGCCGTCGGCATACTGATAGAAATCCAGGCCGTGCGTCTCAAAGAGTTTGGCAAATCCCCAGAACTGGGAGACATCGGGGCCGGCGGAGATAGGAGCCGCCCAGAAACGTATATAACCCGCCACTACCACAAATAAACCGGCCAGGACATAGAAAAGCCATGGCCTTTTATCCAGGCCGGCATTAAGGCGGTGGTAAAACCGGGCCACGAACCGGAAGGGCCGCTTGATCATTTCGAGCACGAAGTTATTCTAACACCGGCAACCGCCTGAGTAAACCAGGGACGAACCCATAGCGGCGCCGGTGATACGTAAACACATGTCATCTCTCCCCCGCTCGTACTGAGCCTGTCGAAGTAGAGCGGGAGAAAACCAGGGGCGAACCCACAGCGGCGCCGGTAATACGAACACACATGTTATCTTCCCCGCTCATACTGAGCCTGTCGAAGTAGAGCGGGAGAAAAATCGTGGGCTTTTCTAAGCGGAAAATGTGGTTAGCCGAGGTGTTTGCGGATCAGGTCCACGACCTGGGCGGGGTGGGCGGCGATATCGACGCCGACTTCGCGCAGGGCGGCAATCTTGCTCTGCGGCGTGCCTTTGCCGTCCCCCTGGATGATAGCGCCGGCATGGCCCATGCGTTTTTCCGCGGGGGCATTGAGGCCGGCGATATAAGCTACCACGGGTTTCGTCATCCAGCGGTCGATATACTCGGCCGCTTTTTCTTCCTGGATGCCGCCGACTTCACCGACGATAACCACGGCATCGGTACCGGGGTCTTTTTCAAACAGCCGCAGAATCTCGGGCATGTTGGTAAAAACGACAGGATCAGCTCCGATACCGACGACGGTACTCTGGCCGTAACCGCCGTGGGCCAGGTTGATACTGACTTCATAAGATAAGGTACCGCTGCGGGAAATGACGCCGATGCGGCCGGGGGAGAACATGTTGGCCGGAAGGATGCCGATCTTGGCTTCCCCGGGGGTGATGATGCCGGGGCTGGTCGGGCCGATAACCTGGATCGGGCGGCCGTTGACGTGCTCCCGTATCTCCATGACATCCTGGAGGGGCACATGCTCGGTGACCACTACGAGTAATTTAACGCCGGCATCGATATTGTCGAAAGCAGCTTGCTTGATCGCCGGCGGGGGTATGAAAAAGACGGAAGCTTCGACATTCTGCTTTTGCACGGCTTCAGCCACAGTATCATATACCGGGATGCCTTCCACGGTCTCGCCGCCTTTACCCGGGGTAACCCCGGCCACGATGTTGGTGCCGTAATCCAGCATCCAGCGGGTCTGGGTCCTGCCGGCCCGGCCGGTGATACCCTGTACCATGACCCTGGTTTGACGGTTGATAAGAATACTCATAATTATTTCCCGAGAAGCTTCATCAGCAGGTCGATGCCGTCTTCGGTCGACACGCCGTCAACGACGTGGATCCCGGCGGCTTTAAAAATCTCCCAGGTCTCTTCCTGGTGGTTGCCAAGAGCCTTGGCGACAATCGGGATTTTTACTTCGTGTTCCTGGAGATAACGGGCAACTCCCTGAGCCCCTTCATGGATGGGATTGATACCGCCGTAGATATTGATGAACAGGGCTTTCAGGCCCGGTTTTTGCATCACCAGGTCCATAACTTTATAGAGGAGATCGGCCGAGATACCGCCGCCGGTCTCCAGGAAATTGGCGGCTTTGCCGCGCTGCCCGATGACATCCATGGTTGCCATACCCAGGCCGGCGCCGCTGGAGATCATGGCGATATCGCCGTCCAGTTCGACATAGGTAACCCCGATTTCCTTGCCTTTCCTTTCGAGGGGGTTCAGCATCCGGCTTTGCTGGTTCAGGTTGAGGTCGGTATGGCGGAAGAGGCTGGAGTCATCAATCTCGACCTTGGAATCCAGGGCCAGGAACTGGCCGTCGCCGGTGCGTACCAGGGGATTGATCTCGGCGATCGTGGCATCGTATTTACGGAAGACCTGGTACAGTTTAAATAAAACGGAGGCAACTTCGGTTTGTTCTCTTCCGCTGAGTTTGACTTCAGCACTCATTTGTAAAGCTTCGTCCAGGCTCAACCCTTTTGAGATTGCCAGCGGATGTGAGACGACGACCTCAGGGCGCTGCCGGGCGGTGGTATTGATTGCGACACCGCCTTCGGCGGACAGGATGGCGACAGGGTAGCCGTTATAGTCATCGGGAGTGATGGCGAGGTAATATTCACGTTCCCCCTCGACTCTATGGGCAACCATGATGCGTTCTACGGGCAGGTCACGAATCCTGGTACTGAAGACACGCCGTGATAATTCTTCGACCTGGTCCAGGTTATCCGCCGCATGGACACCGCCCGCGAGATAGCGGCCGCCAGTGAGGACCTGGGCCTTCAACACAACAGGTAGGCCAACGCAGGCAGCCTGTTCCCGCGCTTCCGCTGGATTTGAGGCCAGCGCCGCCGCGGGAATGGGAATGTTTTCACGGCGGAAGAGTTCCGCGCCTTCAAATTCATAGAGTCTCATGGGATTGTTTTTCCAGCATAACGCAAGCAATACGGCGGCGTCAAATAACATATATGACAGAACTCGGGAACATATTTCTTTACACTGAGTAAAAGACAATGATAAACTTTCAATTATAGACCATTTCCAATCAGTTTCGGAGGAGGAAGACGCATAGTGGGCTTGAGAACTGTTAAAGAATACCTGAAGTCGCTGGAAAACCTGCACCCTACCGCTTATATCCTGGGCCAAAAAGTAACGCACGTTCACGAACACCCGCTCATCAAACACATGATCGCTTCGGTAGCGAAGACATTCGAATTCGAACATGACCCGGAAGGTAAGAAATTCATGGTAACCAAGTCGGACCTGACGGGTGAGGAAGTCAGCCGTTTTCTCAAGTTCTATACCAGCCCGGAAGACCTGATCGCCAAGGTCCATATGCTGAAGTTCATGGCACAGCGGATCGGCGGTTGCTATATGAGGTGTACCGGTATGGATGCCATCAGCTCGGTAGGCATCGAACTGTACAACTGCGACCAGAAGCACGGCACGAATTATTGGCCGAAATTCGTCGAATTCGTCAAGGAAATGCAGCAGAACGACTACGTGTTGTTCAGCGGCGTGACCGATGTCAAGGGTGACCGGTCGCTGCGGCCTTCCCAGCAGAAAGACCCGGACATGTACCTGCGCGTGGTCAGTAAGGACAGCAAGGGCATCGTCGTGCGCGGGGCTAAGATACATCAGACCGGTTCTCTTTGCGCCCACTGGGGTCTGGTAGTCCCCACCCGTGAAATGCGGGAAGCCGATAAAGACTATGCGGTATGCTTCTCCTTCCCGGTCGATGCCGAAGGGGTGCTCCATATATACGGCCGGGGTACCCTGGAAGCCCGGGCCATGGAAGAATGTGACCTGGGGAATGTGGAATTCAGTAAATTTGCTCCGATGGTATTGTTCCAGGACGTCTTCGTCCCCTGGGAAAGGGTGTATCTTTGTGGTGAATACGAATACTGCGGCGACATGGTACGCAACTTTGGCAACTATCACCGGCATTCGCACGGCGGGTGCAAGTGCGGGGTAGGGGACGTGTTGATCGGGGCGGCCGCCACCGCGGCCGATTATAACGGCCTGCCGAATGTCTCGCATATCAATAATAAGCTGGCGGAGATGCTGAAAGTAACCGAGGCGATATACGGCTGTTCGATCGCGGCCTCAGTGGAAGCGACGAAGACGGCGTCAGGCATCTATAACGTCGACCCGGTACTATCCAATACTTCCAAGCTGTATGAGGGTAAAGAACTGGCCGAAGTGATTCGCATGATGATCGAGATCGCCGGGGGCATGGTCGCAGATGTCCCGTCCGATAAAGACTTCGCCAACCCGGAGATCGGTCCGCTGCTGAAAAAATACCTCAAAGGGCCGGAGGGAGTCTCCACAGAGGACCGGGTCAGGATCTTTCGGTTGATCGAGAAGCTGGCCTTCGAAAGCCGGGATATCGTCTCCAACATCCACGGGGCGGGCTCGCCGGAGACGCATCGCATGACGGTGCTGCGCAATGCCAACATCGAAGAGAAGAAGAAGCTGGCCAAGAAGTTGGCGGGAATAAAAGAAGAAAAATAAGGTTTCGCTAAAATAATCTGAAGCGGTGGAGTTCGTTGAGGACTTCACCGCTTTTTCTTTTAAAGATCATATAAACAATCGCCAGAAGACAGGAGATGGATCATTATATTTATAGGTAGTTGTGTTATTTTGAATAATGAGTAATATATAAGATAAAGTGATGATGAACTAATCGGGGAGAATACTATGAGTATCAAAAGTCTGTCCCGGCGGCTGTTTCGCAAAGGCCAGGCGAGGGAAAACAGGCAAATCGATACAGCGCAAGAACCGAGAATACAAACCACCGTCGGTAAGTCTATCGCCCCGCCCACGGACATCAAGGTCATCAACCGCCACCGGGGATAACATTGATATCTGCGGGTAACTTGTTTTTAGTAATTTGTTATCGTAAAATTCAGGTATTAAGAGACATGCGGGAGTAATTCAGCGGTAGAATGTCTGCTTCCCAAGCAGAAAGTCGCGAGTTCGAATCTCGTCTCCCGCTCCAGGGTTTAGCCTCGAAATTCTACTTTCAAACAATGCGACAGCGGACGATTTCGCCATTTGCTTAACAATTTGCTTAACTTTTTTCATAGTTTAGCCTCCTTCAATAATATTTTTCTTAATCAACTAATTCCTTTAGTTTCTTAAGTAAGTTGATGATACCGGTCAAATTAGTCTGTGCTTTCAATACACTATTAGTAGCATCTCTGACTACGTTCTTGGCGTCATTAACTGTCCAATCTATCTTTCTACTATCATCCTCAGGTTTAATCTCTGCCAAAAACTTTTCCGCCGATATCAAATCTTCAGAAGCCCTTTTGAGTGCCATAGTCAGGTCATAAATACTCCCAGACAATAAAATGGCATTAGTAGATTTCATTTTTCCAATCCTCTTCTTTGCACTTCTTTTCTATTCGTAGTTAAGATTGAGTATTACTAAGGCGTATCAATTTTCTAGATTACCGCTCTCATTTAATTCCAACCTGCTATTTAACCTCCGATAAGCTATCTCTAAACCTTTCCAAGTACTGTACTTATGTTTCTTAGCATGAGTGCAATTCCACTGGTTCATAATGTCAGTCCAGAAAGCAACAGCACCTTTTTTGGGGGGTGTACCGCCTTTTTTACTGACAAGAAGATATAGTTCTACATGCTTGTCAGTAAAAGGTTTTTTCCTAGTCAGTTTCAACATGCGTCGAACTTCCTCGTACATCCAAGCGAAGTATGAGCGATTGAAATCCTCTCGAATCTTGATATCTACTTCTCGGTATCTCATCAGTTTTCCTGAAGGAAGCTCCACATAACGTTCAGTAGCACCTATTCCTATAGGAGACACGAAAGGTCGAATATCAGCGAGGACAAAAAATACTAGCGAGTTCCAATCCAATCCAATCTCAAGTTTAGTTGTCAACTTCTGACAGGAATAGATAATCTTTTCAAGCGGCGAATTTATCCGAGCAAAGATGATGTTATCATTCTCTGTGCCTTCCTCGTAATCGATTCTAACGTTTCTTCTAAACCCTTCAAGTGAGTGAGAAATGCCTTGTTCGTCTGGAGGTGATGAAGGTATATCATATTGACGTATCCATTTAACTGCTTCCTCATAATTACGAAAGGGTGCTTCGGTTTGATGGAAGAGCTTTTGTCGTATTTTCTCTACCCAGGGATACAGACCTTCTCTTAGAGTTTCAGTTCGTAGCAATATATCTGGTGTGATTTCCATATGATAGTCTTGGGGCTTCTGTATAGTATGTAAAAACATAGTTTGAGCAAGGCTATCCACCCACATTAAGTTGGTTTCGCCATACCTCATAATAAGTTCTGCTAGCTTCCGAGCAATAGGTGTGTTCTGTAAGTTGTTTATGCTTACTGTTTCTAAAGAATTAGCTAATTCCAAGGCAATATTCATATCCATTGTCAACACTCAACATATATTATTTGTTCCATGATAGCATAGACTTAGAGCAAAATCAAAGGAGTTTACAGATGAATCAGTTAAGGGAAATTAGAAACCAAAAGAAGTTTTCGCAACTTACTCTAGCAAAATTGACTGATATAGCACCTTCAGACATATCACGGATTGAAAATGGTTGGTTACGACCATACAGCGGCTGGCGTAAAAAACTAGCAAAAGCTTTAGGTGTTCCAGAGCAACAGATATTCCCAGAAGAGAAGAAATCACTTTATAACTAATCTTGATATAAAAATAAGCCCCGACTCGTAGCGCGAACTGACCAGTCGGGGCAGAAGGAGAACATAGAACTTGAATCCTATGCTCACAATTAATTGTAACATATCACGTAACACCCCTCAGAAACGTTGTGTGATGTTGGGAGGGCGGGTAGTGGGGCAGATAGATGGAACTACCTTCATCAAGTCTGTACACGCCTCTACGCATCAGCTACAGCGTCCCCCAGCGTGGGCAATCGATGCTGTCATCTTCGATACAGAGATAAAGCCCAATTGTACCCAAATCCGGATTAAAGACCAGGAAACGGGTAATCAATACCACTGTTCAATAGATACGTTTGACCAATATAAAGGGAAATTGGATAGAGGTTTTGGTCACCAATATTTCCTACCCCTTAAGTATTGGGAAATTAAAGAAAATGATAACTTTCAACTCCGTCTCTGGGGTGAGTCTTGTGAATAACGATTATGAGCAATTACCAGACGGGAGTTGGAAGAAGAAACCTCTAAAAGAGCATCCGTCATCCGTCAACCCTATACTTAATGGTGACGGATGGATGGAAAACAGCAAGGAAAATCAGCAATCCTCCGATAATCCTACTCCAGGTAAACTGGTATTTATCACTGCTAGAGATGCTGTAAAAGAAGATGCGACAACCTTAGAGCCGTTCTGGGGAAATTTCCTTTATCCTCAAAGTATCCATATTCTGAATAGTGTGTCTGGAGCGGGAAAAACTACTTTGTGTTATAACCTATCAGTCTTTGGTTGTAGAGGGGATAGCTTTGCTAACTTACCCTTTAAAAAACCTCTAAAAATCGTATACGCCGACCTTGAAACCAGTAAAGCCCTTAGAGCACAGAAATTACGTCTCGTTGCAGAAGATAGCACACCGGATAACCTTTTCTTTATACCATCACTAAACATCATAGATAACTTCGTTGAATTATCAGGTTTCATTAAGGATAACAGAGTAGATATGCTTATCGTAGATACCTTGAACGAGGCTTTTAATACAAAAGATGAACAGGATAATGCAGAAGCTAATAGACAGTTTACCTATTTAAAGCAATTTAGGGATGAAACTGGTTGCTCAATATTACTTATTGCTCATATAGGCAAGGGAGAGCAAACTAAGAAGGTGTATGCAACCAGAGGAGCATCAGCAAGAGCAGCTTCGGTAGACGTAGTTCTTAACCTCACTGAAAGTACAGAAGATGAGATTTGCCTATCCAAAGAGAAAGACCGAATTGGAGGTGGTAAGGATAAACTGTATTTACGGAAAGCCGGAGAAGATACCTTCGAAGTGGTTAACCATAGTGAAGACCAGGAAACCCCACAACTGATAAGGTGTCAACCATTTATTCTGGATGCAGTAAAACAAGGAGATAAGACTACTGCCGAACTGGCAACCATATGTGCGGGGCAAGGCTTCTCCAGGTCTACGGTAGAAAGAGCATTAAGCAACCTTTACCACGCAGGAAAGGTATCCAGACTAAGGAAAGGGGTATATTCTAAAATCCCAGAATCATCAAAGGTTGGTAATCTCTCTGGAGACGACCTGAAAGATGATGGAATTACCCATACTTCAAAGATTCCATCCGTCACCAATATGCTTATAGATGATGGATTGACGGATGGACATAACGGAGACCTTACCGAAGAAGAGAAGCAATTTCTCCTCAAGGAATGGGAACGAAGGGGAAGCCACAACTTAAACCTTGGCAAAGGAGGATGGGCTGAATTAGGTCTGCTTCTTTACAGCACTGACAATTACATGATTGAAAAAAGAAGGGAACTCATACCGGAACTAAAGAAGTTACTACTTCAATGGAAGGGGAGTTGATATACCTATAATTCACGAAATACGAAGTGGCTGGGAGCAGGGGGGTGGTGTTGAACAATATAGGCATCGGTATAATAGTTTTTACCCTATTTTAGAATTTGGTTGAGAGGGCAATATTAAAAAATTGATTATTGTAAGTCATAGGAGAAGTGATACAATGGGAGCATGGCAAAGGATTTATATATCATTATTATTGGTATTGGTATTGCGAGTATATTCTGGATATTGGATGTAAAAATAAAGGATATGTCAGATATTATTGCCGTAATAGGCTATCTAGTTTCAGGAATAATAGTAATATTTGGAGTAGCTGGATTATGGAAAGAATATCATAAAAACACAAATATTAAGGATTCAGGAAACTGGGTAATTGATTGTGAAAAGAAAGACAAAACGTTACCGTCTCTAGATGACTATATGGTTATTTTTGTGCAAGGAGCAAAACAGGGAGACCAAATATCTACAACTATGAAATTTAACCACCAAGCGCGAGGTTACTGGGATAATCTACCTACCGAATCCCAACAAAGGTGGCTTGATGTTACTGATTGGCATGGAATAGGGCGTGCCCAATGGTTAGCTGAGTATTCAAACTCTAATAAGCTACCTGAAACTAAACATGTTGAAATTATACCGTCATGGCGTGCAAAGAAATAATACAAGTGTACATAATGCAAGAATTAGTGAACCAAGTAAGTTAAGATATTCACTGATTCTCAAACCAGATTTTCCATGAAAATATGCGCTGTAACAACGATTTCATAGCGATGTTTTGGAAAAAATAACGGAATTATAACGAGGTTTTAAGAAATATCAAGGACACGCAAGATTATTAAGTCGTGATATTTCAATATTGGAGAAAAGATTAATAATGGTAAGATTATAGTAAGAAATTAGCAAGATAATGGCAAGATTTCAAAAATTACTGTGGCTAGACTGTAACCCTAAGATTACCCCAAGGAATTGAAAAAATGGTGTTTTTAGGCGGTCAAGGGGCTACCGGTAAACTGAATACCACCCTGCCCAGTATATGCCTGTCATAAACGATAATGACATAGCGAAACAATAGCAATAATATCAAGCTTACACAGAAATATTGGAGTATTCATTTTCAAAGTTAAACATGGCTTCTTAAAATATCAAAATTAGTTCTTTAGTTGACTTCTCATTCAAGCGGTGTTATAAGGAGGCAGGATTACGTCTGGGTGTTAGAATGAAGAAAATATTAGCTATCAGTCTGGTCGTTTTATTCATGAGTCAGATGCTAATAGGTTGCTCAATATTTGGGAATAAAACAGATAATGATGTTACCCCAAAGACAACTGTAACTCCTCAAACCACGGCACATTCAATTACAAGTGCCGTTGCTAAAGTAAAACCTTCCGTTGTTAGAGTAAAGATGAACGATGGTATGGGTTCCGGTTTCGTAGTGGATAAAGCAGGCTATATCCTGACGAATAGTCATGTTGTTGAAGACAGTAAAACTGTGACTGTTGTATTCGATAACACAAGAGAAGTTAATGCGTCTGTGATAGCTAGGGATGAAATTGTTGATTTAGCAATCCTCAGAGTATTTGGTGAGAGTTTGGTTGCAGTTAACTTTGCTCAATCCAACGAAATTATGCAGGGACAAGATGTCATAGCAATAGGTTATCCCCTTGACCTTGAAGGAAGCGTGTCCGTTTCGAGAGGTATTATATCAGCCTTCAGAACTGATAACGGAGTTAATTACATTCAGACCGATGCTGCACTTAACCCTGGAAACAGTGGTGGTCCTTTAATAAATCTAGATGGCGAGGTCTTAGGGGTCAATGTCATGGGCATAAAAGTAGCTGGGCAACAAATAATTGAAGGTATGAACTTCGCTATTATCGCTTCTAGTGCTTTGCCAGTGATTCCAAAGCTGATGGCAGGTGAATCGAATCTAAAACCTATACCCACTATAACAATAAAACAAGAGACATGGTTGACATACACTAGTGTCAATTATAGATATACAATCCAATATCCAAATACGTGGAAATTATCCGTTGATACCTTGATAACTGGCAAAATAATTATTCAAAGTTCTGCGTCAGCAAGCATATCAATTATGCCTCCGTTTTATTTTCGAGAAGGGGATTCTATTTCAAATTTGGTTGATTTAATAATAAATTCGAATAAATCTCAGTTAGTGTACCGCTTAGTTTCTCGAACCGACTTAAAGTGGCAAGGGGTTTATTCGGCATGTAAATGGGAGATACTCCACCAATCAAGTGCAAATTACCCATTACTGTATGATAAACAATTATATCTCTTAAGTGATAATAACTATTTTTATCAAGTAAGTGGGTCAGTTAAAGAATCAGAATACAATTTATACTCAAATTTAATCGATAATATTATTGCTAGTTTTCGCGTCACTCCATGAAGAATCATAAGGTATCAATTATTCCAACCTAAGGTTAGGGAGCCTTGAAAAATTTCAAGCTGTCCTAAAAAACCAACATCTACGTATGTTGCTTCCCCAACTTCAGTTATTCCTATAAAGGACAATCCGATAGCGATGTTAAGGATTTCGATTCGGATTATTAACTGACAATTACCTATGACAGACACTATTATTTTAAACTGTTTTTGTAAGAATAATCATCTGTTCGCCTCACCCCAACGGAGCTTTATAGAACCTCAGACTATCTTGAAATGTTACTGAGCGTGTATACCTCTGTACCATCTCCAGACTTTCCCATCTACCCAAATCTTTAATTGTCTGTTAGCGGACGCCCAAATGCCGCCAGTGAGGGACATAGCAAAAGCCGCCACTTA